>JBGCER010000404.1:0-3811 GCA_045106515.1 Myxococcota bacterium | reverse complement strand
CTTCGGCGTTGGCGTCGCTCCCAAGCCCGGTGCCGCCCGCGGATCGAGGGTCGTCCGCCACCCACTCGCGGGAGAACAGCTCAGCGCCCACCTCAAGCTCGGTGGGCTGCGCAGGGCCCACCGTGGGAGCGGGTGGCGACGCGGGTTCGGGGGTGGGGGATGCCATCGTGCTCGATGCACCCATCAGGGCGAGGACAATGGCCAAAACGATGCGCATGGGGAACCTCCACACCTCTTCTATCCCTGGGTTCTCCCTGATTTGTAAGCGCTCGGTAACGGCTCGGTCACCCGCCGATTCCACGTCCGGATACGCGGGTCGTGACCCTCACTTCGTCAGCGCCGAACGGTGTACAAACGCGCACCGCGTCGGGCGATGGTCACTCGTTCGCAGTGGAGTCGGACAGGCGTGAAGGCGCGGGTGGGGCCGCGCCGAGCGCGCTGGAGCTCTCTCGCCCTGCGGGGGTCGGGGCCATTGAACTGAGTGACTAAGAGCCAGAGGTACCCATTCCGCCTTGAAGGCAGACGTTAACTCCTACGATCCCGTTCTACACTCATCCGTGACAGTGTGGAGCCATGGATTTTCATCGCGACTGATGTGTCTGGCGGCTACAGTACACACAGGGTCCAAGGAGTAGCCAATATGACCGTGGTGCCTGTCCGTGGCGGGCTTGTCGACCTTGCTCGTCGAGTCATCGAGCGCGGTGGAGAGACGTTTTCGCTCACCAGCCAAGAGGCCGCCCTTCTGGCCTATTTGGTCGAACGCCCGAATCAGCTGGTAGAGACCGATGAGCTACTTCGCGAAGTGTGGGGTCACCAGCGGCTGGTCGTGACCCGCGCGGTGCACAATACGGTGTACCGTCTTCGCAAAAAGATCGAGGTTGATCCTGCCTCACCGCGCCACCTATTCACCGAACACGGCGTGGGGTTTCGCTTCGTACCCACCCCGGTGACAACACCTCGCGCTCAACCCAAGACCGCCAGCGCCCTGGTAGAGCCGCCGGACTCCTTCTTTGGCCGAACCTCCGAGCTAGATTTGCTTGAGACCTGGCACGCGCGCGGCGTTCGACTGCAGACCATTACCGGGCCGGGTGGCGTTGGAAAAACCAGGCTAGCACTGCGTTATCGGAATAGTCTGCGCTCGGAGTTTGTCGCGATCGACGCCAGTGAGTGCACTCAGGCGTCCCACCTCGCCGCGGCAGTGCGCCAAGCGCTCGGTTTGGGTGGAATGGGGGAAAAGGAGCTCGGTGTTCAGCTGGACGCATCGGGGCCCCACAAGCTGTTCCTCGACAACCTTGAGCAGGTGGCTGCGGCGGCGGCGCCCGTGCTGGCAGACTGGCTCAATAGGGCGAGCGAACTTCGTATTTTGGTGACCAGTCGAGTGCCGCTTGCCCTTCGTGGCGAGCGGGTCCTGCAGCTTGAGCCCCTGCCCATCCCGACGGATGCCCGCGAGCTGCTGCTCGACCGGACCCAGATGGACGCCCGAGATCTTAGCCCCGACGACGAGGCCCACCTCGACGGGATCATCAAGACTCTCGATGGGGTGCCGCTGGCCCTTGAGATCGCCGCCTCTCGACTGCGGGTCGTGACCCTCTCGGAGCTGCGGGAGCGCCTTCATACCTGCCTGCTGGAGATGAAACGGCACGAGCGCGACGTGTCGCCACGACACCGGTCGTTGCGCGCGGCCTTGGCCACCTCCTGGGCGATGCTGGAGCCCGAACTGGCCCAGGCGATGGCCGATGTCTCGATCTTTCGGGGCGTGTTCAGCGCGGACATGGCGGTCCGGATCGTGGGGCCTCATATGCGAGATCTGCTGGAGCAGCTTTGGGTTCAGTCCTTGGTCCAGCGACGCACAGTCGGCGGAACGACTCACTATTCCATGTACGTCTCGGTGCGGTCCTTTGCCGCCAATCGGCTCGCCGAACGTCCCGAGAGCCACCGCCAGGGCCTCGCCGAGCGACACGCCCACACCTTCGCTTCGATGTCGCCGCTCGAAGATCTGCATCGCATCTCCGAAAAGCATGAGGTTTCGTATCTGCAGAACTACGCCGAAGCCTTTGAGTGGGCGCTCATGGCGCGAGAGCTGTCGCTCGCGACCCAGGTCCTTCGCGGCTATTCCGCTGCATTGTTGGGTGAGCTTCGACGGGAAGAGGCTGCCGATGCCACCCGCCGGCTCTGGGATGCGCCAGGGTGCACCGATGCTCTGCGCGCCCGTTCTCTCGCCGTCCCGGGTCGATTCTTCTTGCTCGACCGGCTGCGTCCGGAGCTTCCAATGCTCGAACGCATGCTGGAGGCGTGTGCCGGGGAGCCAGACCGAGTGAAATTGCACGTCCTCGCCGCCAAGGCGCAGCTGCTGTGGCGGATGGGTCGGCTCGAAGAGGCGCTGGCGGTCACCGAAGCCGCGGAGGCCCTGGATGACGATCGGGGGCACAAGACCTTCGTCGCCACATACCTGCGCGGCCATATCTTGGGTGCACTCGGTCGATTCGATGAGGCGAGCCGCGCCCTCGATCGGGTCTTGGCCCTCGACATCCCCTACGCTAGCTACGCGGTCTCGGCGCGCCTCGGCCGGGCGGTCGTGGCGTGGGTTCAAGAGGATCTGCGCACCGTCGCGCACCACTTGGATGCCGCCGCCGCAGAGTGCGAGCGGGCCTGTTTTCCGCACGCCGGGCTCTTTATCCTACGTTCCCAACTCGAAGAGGCGACCTCTCGGCCCGCCGCCTCTAGGCAGAGCTTAAAGCAGGCGATCGCCCTTACACAACGGCGTGGAGTCCACCACAACACCCTCTTGGCGATGGTGTCGATGATCGGCTTAGAACGCCGAACCGGGCACGTTGATGCCGCTGCGGACTGGGCCGAGAAAGCCGTCGCGATGGCCCGTGAGCACGGCATGATCACAGGCGCCTCTTTTGCGTTGGCCGTGATGGGTCTTCAGCTCCGCGTAGGCCGACCTCTTGAGGTCTTCGAGGCCGCCGTGCAAGGCCTGCCCCCAACGGCGGCCGTGGCGCCCATGGCTGAGGTCGTCCGTGCGTACGTGGCCAAACCCTCTCCAGCCCTCCTCGATCAGATCGTCGCGGCGCATCCGGAGCGCCCGGTCTTCGCCTTGGTCGATACCTTGGGCTGTGCGGCGTGGTGCGCGCTTGAGCACGGTGATGAAGCGCTCGCGGCGCAGGCTCTAGCCGCTGCGAATGCGCTGTCTTGCGAGCACGCCGGCGTGCGCCGGGCCCACCAAGAGCTGCAAGGCGCCCTGAGCCGCGGCGTCGCGTGAGCCCTGCGTCAGTGGGAGCGACTCTGCGACAGTCTGCGTCAGGCAGCGTTGAAATCCATGGGTATCTCATGACTGGCACACAACGGAGGCCATCATGCAGCGCAGAACCCTTACTTCTCTTCTCTTCGTCGGAATCGGTGGATGCCTTTGGGGCGTCGTCAGTACTCTCGACGCGGATCTCACCTTCACTGGCGCCACCGGAGAGGTCCACGGCTACTCTGTCGAAGGTAGATTCCACGCCGATAATGACACGCAGTTCGATGTGGCGGTGGGCGCTCCCTTCGCCGACACCGTCTACGTCCACACTGACCTTCCGGCTTCGGGCACCTTTGGCACGTCGGCCGCCACCGTGTTCACGGGCGCAAGCGGCGGCGAGGCCGGCTGGGATCTACACTCCAACTACCTGGTAGGCACCGGGATCTCCGCGCTGATGGGCGACTTGATGATCGCGGCCCCGAGTGAGGCCGGCGGCAAGGGCAAGGTCTACATCATCGAGGGCGGTTCCATGACCTCCGACATCAACCAGACCGGTTGGGTGGTTTTCAC
>JBGCER010000403.1:0-9982 GCA_045106515.1 Myxococcota bacterium | reverse complement strand
GGATGGGTCATGGCGGTCCAGGGGGTACGGGCTCAGGTCGACGCTAGCACGGCGGGCAGACGTTCTCACCACACCGCCGCGGTCCACGCGACTTGGGCGGACATGGCCAAGACGAGCTGTCGAAGCATGCGTGGATAGGGTCGGTTCATGGGCCGTCGGGCCCACACGATGAGGTGGGTGATCGTCGCCGCAGTCAGGGCGAGCCAGAGCCACCACAGGCCTCGGGAGAGCGGCGTGGGTGGCAGGTCGAAGCTCGCGAGTAGAAGCAAATGAGCGGCGAACAGCCCGGCACCCAGCAGCAGCACGCGTCGGGGTCCCACCCAGCTTGCCCAGTCTTTGGACTCGGGGGTGAGCTGGAAGATTTGTGTGGTTGGAATGCCGGCAAAATAGGCGAGCGAGAAGGCGCCCCCGGCCACCCAGAGCCCCGTGTCGAAGGGCGCGCCGGTGATGCCCCAGCCGATCATGATGGAGATGAGCCCGCTGCCGGCGGCGTTGATGGCCATGTCGATGCCCGGCACGGCTTTGCCCCGAGGCCACCATGGCGTGGGGGTGCTGTAGAGCAGGGACAGCGCCACGGCCCCGATCACCGTCAGGCCCAGCGGCCCGTAAATGGCCAGGCCCATGGCGGCGGCCCCGAGCATCAACACCAGGCCGAAACTCCCCAGATGTCGTGGGATCGGCGGTGGGTTCGGCAGGAGGGTCAGCGGACCAGAGTCCCCATCACACGCGCTATTCCACGCGTTGGTGCCGCCCCAGAGCAGCACGCTGTGCAGGACAAAGAGGGTGGCGAAGTCCGCCGCGAGCGCCCACCCGCTCGCCCGGGCTGGGCTCAAGGCGTAGCCGGTGAGCGCGCTCAAGAAGGTCGGCACCATGGCGGCGGGGCGCATGTGGGCCACAAAGGCGCGCACGCATCACCTCGCCGACCAGTCGGTGGGCACGGCGCCGACGCGCTCGATGTACAGCTTGAGCGC
The DNA here is from genome assembly GCA_045106515.1 of Myxococcota bacterium. Classification (GTDB taxonomy): domain Bacteria; phylum Myxococcota_A; class UBA796; order UBA796; genus REDI01. Next base: position 9,011 of record JBGCER010000403.1, on the reverse strand, counting down.
GGTGGGTCGGCCGTCGACCTGGGTGATGGCTACGTGGCCTGCCTTCGCAAACCCAAGTTCTTGGCCTACTTTCAATAGGCGGGCCCAGCGGTCGCCATCGCCGCTGATCTCCCGCCACGGCACCTCGGGAAGGTAGTGTTTGACCTCGGGGGTGAGCACCCCAGCCCGCAGGCGCCAGCTGACGAATCCATCGCATTCTTGGCCGTTCATCTGCACCGTGTCGACGGTGTAGGTCTTGACCTGGAGCTCGCCGTCTTCGTCGTGTAGGCCAAGGCCGTAGAGCACCCGGTGGTGGGCGAGCGCCTGTCGAAGGGCCGCGGGCACCGCTACGTGCTCCGCCAACGCGTCCAGGGTGCGGTCGACGGCGCTTTGGGTGCGGACGTAGAGAGTGGGCGAAGACGCTTGAGGTCCAAGCTCAACCTTGAGCCCCAGCATGACCTTGGGGTGCCGGGCCTGGAGGTGCAGGAACAGGTCTGCCACCGACTGGGATGCGCCGTTGTCCAGGGCAACCTTGGCCAGAGCGATAGCGGTTGCTTGGCCTTTCCCGCCGGTGATCACCTCCAGCCCATCGTGGGTCACGACCAGCTCGGCGTAGTGGTCCAGGTGGGGTTCTAGAGCGCGCAGGCAGGCGTCCACATCGGCATTGGGTAGGTTCTGAGCGGCTGCGAGCGCGCGGACTTCGCCGTGAACGGTCATGCGGCCTCCTCGCCGACGAGGTCGGCGTAGTAGCGTTGGGCGCCATCGCGGAAGAGCGCCGAGAGGGCGTCGAAGACGGTGTCGATGAGGGCTCGGTGTTCGGCAGATTCCCCGTCGAGCAGCTCGTGCGCCACGGCCTCGATCTCGCCGACTTGGGTCTCTTCGATGCGCATGTGGGGGGTGCCCAGGTATCGGGTGCGGTCGAGCAAGCCGTTGCGGGCGGCGTAGCGGTGCAAGGTGCCCAGTGTGACCGCGCCGGCGGCTTCGAGAGCCGCCAGGATGACCATGCGGTCTTCGGGGCTGGCCTTGTGGGTGAGGGCCAAGATGCGGGCCATCTGGAGACGGGCGGGCAGCCACTCGAGCTGGTAGTGACTATTTAGGTTTGCAGGGGGTAATCCGTTCTTGTCGAGGTCGAAGGCCATCCATCGGTAGTGGCCGCCGTCGCGCTTGCGATGCCGTGCGGCGAAGGCGGCGTAGGGGCCGCTGTCGATGTCGGTCACGGCCCAGATCAAGTCTTGGAAGATCCGGGCCACCATGGCCATCTGGGGGAAGAAGACCGGGAAGCGCTCCACGGGAATGTGGTCATTGGCAAAGGCCTCGAAGAGAGGCAGAGCGCCGTAGGTTTCTACGTGGCGTTCAATGTGCGCGGTGAGGGACATCAGGCCTGCTTGGGGGCGATCAGGTCGCCCATCAGTGAATCGAGTCGCGTCAGCATGGGGGCGGCCATGGGCGTGCCGAGCAAGGGAAGGGCGAAGGTGAGCCCGTCGCGCAGCAGGTCGATGGCGCCGTTGACCAGTCGAAGATCGGCGGTGCGGTCTTGGGTCCAGAGCAGCACCACCAGCAGGTGAACGGCGTACAACCGGGTGGCCATCGCGGCTTCTTTGTCGACGGGCACATGGCCCCGCACCGTCAGCACCATGGCGTGCTGAACGCGCTCTCGAACAGGGGCGGTGGCGTCTGAGAGCACGCCCACGTCGTCTTCGGGGTTGAGCGCGGCGGCAAAGAGCGCGGCCAGGGCTCCGCGATGGGGAGCCATGAGGCGAATCTTGTGGTGGAGCAAGCTTGCGTATCGTTGGGCCAATGGCGCGTCTTCAAGGCCGCACGCTGCGGCGACCAAGTCGTCGGCCAGACGCCCGTAAAGGGCCAGCGCCAGGTCTTCTTTCCGGCGAAAGTAGCGATAGGCAAGACCGGTGGAAACGTCGGCAGAAGCAGCAATGTCGCGCATGGTGGTGGCCGCGTAGCCGCGCTCTGCGAACAGGTGCAGGGCGGTGTCTACGATGAGCGCGCGGGTGCGTTCGGCTTTGGGGGTCAGGCTCATGTTCATCTCGGTAGTGAACGTGTTCACTTTGTGAGTAGGACCCCCTCGCAGGTGCGTCAAGTGAACGTGTTCATTTTTCTTGGGGACGATGAGCCTGCAGAGCGGTGGCGGCGGCGGAGCGAATCTGGGCGGACGCAAACAAAATCGAGTGCCGTTGTCAGATTCACACATGCAGCCATCAATAGGACATGGGCACCCCAACACTGAAGAGGTACTGATGTCCATTCGCAACACCATGATGCTGGCGCTGATCGCTGCGCCTTTCCTGTCGACTACGGCCTGGGCTGGGGCTGGAGTTAATGGCGCCGCTTGTCTCCCAAGCCTGGCCGCAGCCATCACCGCGGCCAGCTCCGGCGACACCATTTATGTGGCGCCCGGCACGTATACGATCTCCAATCAAACGATCACGAAGGACCTAGATATCATCAGCGCGAACAATACGTGCAATGCGGCTACGACCAAGCAAGTCACGTTTGAGGGGAATAACTCGGATCCCATGTTCACCGTCGCGGGGGCCCATGTGTTCTTTCGCGATGTGACGATGAAGAACAACTCCGTGGCCTCAGGCAATGGTCCCATCCTTCGGGTTCACTCCACCGGTGGCATCGCCACGCTCGACAACACCGTAGTCAAGGATGGAAGCACCGGTGATATGGGTGGATGCATCGACGTTCACGGCGATGGAACCCTAGCGCTCACCAACGGCTCCGAGGTCGACCACTGCGACGCCAGCGGCGGTGGCGGCGGCGTTCGGGTGGACAATGGCACGGTCTATCTATTGTCTGGGACCAAGATCCGCCGAAACTCCGCGTTGGGCTCGGATGGCGGTGGCATCCACTCCAGGGCTTCATACCTCTATCTTCAAGGCGAGGTCTCGGACAACAGCGCCGTCAACGGCGGCGGTGTGTACACCCCCAATAGCCCTAACCAGGGAAGCACGACTCTGATTGGAGAGCTCTCGCGGAACTCGGCCAGCGGCAGCGGCGGCGGGTTTTACAGCTCCGACATCTTTCATGACGCCCGCTTCGTATCGGATGCGTTGGTTGAAGACAATACGGCGGCCAAGGGCGGCGGAGCCTATCTGGAGTACGGCACGCTGACCGTCTCCGATCAGGTGGAGTTTGTCGGCAATGTGGCGACGGGTAAGGGCGGCGGGGTCTACATCGGCACCGGTGCGACCCTCGATGCCGCTGGCGACGACATCGGAGATATCCGCTTTGATAGCAACGAAGCGGGCTCGAACGGTGGTGCGATTGCCGCGTACGGCGACAACGTTTCGCTGGAGTTCGTCACGATCACCGGCAACGAGGCCGGTTCGTTCGGCGGCGGCGTACACCTGATCAAGGGGTCGTTCAGCTTCTCGGATGCTGTGACCTTGGACAATGTACGACTGCTCAATAATGTCGCTTCCTCCGGAGGCGGACTCTACACCAGCGGCATCGACGTGGACATGGCCAGCGACTTCGGATCTTGCGACCCCACCACCCTGCCCAAGGGCCGGTTCTGTTCGGAGGTGCGCTTTAATGATGCCGACGGCGGATCGGGTGTGGGCGGCGGTATTCGGGCCTTGAACGGCGCGACCGTCGACGTGAAGACCACTTCATTCCGAGGTAATGAGGCCACCCAGAGCGGCGACGCGGTGAGTTTGAAAGACAGCGGCACCACCGTGAGCTTGACGAACACCCTCGTCACGGGTCACGGGCTGACCCGGTCCGCCGTGCGTGCGGCCAATGGCAGTACGCTCAATGTGTCTGCGAGCACATTCTCCAACAACGGCGTGCCGGTCGACTTTGTGTCGGGCACATCCGGCAGCTTCCATCGCAACATTGTGTGGAACAACTTCGGCACCTTGTCCGTCACCGGCATCACGGGCAACTGCAACCTGCTCGAAGATGTGGGTGCCGCGCCGACCGGCAGCAAGAACGTGGTCGGCAACCCGAGCTTCGACTCGTCCAACAGCCGATCGGTGTACAAGCTCCAGAGTGGCTCCGCCGCCATCGACGCCTGTGGTGCAGGTCCCATCAACGACCTGGACGGCACGTCGCGGGCCCAAGGTGCCAACTACGACCGAGGCGCTTTCGAGATGCCCTAGGCCATCGCACCGAGGATCACGCTGCGCCGGATGGGTTCGACTTAGGTCGCCCATCCGGCGTTTCGACGAATTCTGGGTTCCGATGAACAGCATTGAATCTGATTTGTTGGCGATCCAATCTGGCAAGCCCAGAATTGACTCAGCCGTGTGAGCCTTCGTGACGACTGAACTCCTGATCGTCGCCTGTCTGCCATTCGATCCGGTAGGTCCGAAACGTAAGATCTAGCGAAGACGCGTTTCGCTCGCGTCGTGGTAGGTGCAATGAGAACACGCCGCACTACACCACTTGTGCGGCTCAAAATCTGGATTTTCTGATGCGCATCGCAAGCCTGCTGTCCCTCCTCGTCCTGCCCGCAGCAGCCTTGGCTGCCCCCATTCGTGTGGCGGTTGAGCAAGCTCCTGAAAATCGGAGCTCGGCGACTCAGCTCGCCGCTCAGCTCAACGACGACACCTACGCGGATTTTGAGGCCACGATTGTGTCGGCCGGGGACCTGGATTCGGCCGGGGAACTCGCTGCCTACGACGTCGTGATTATCGGAGACTCGGGCTCCAATGATCACGACTGGACCGTGGAAATGGCCACGGCTCTAGACACGTGGGTGCAGAGCGGCGGCGCGGTCGTGAGCGTGGGCTGGCTTGACTACACCTCGGGTGTGGCGGCCGAAGCCCTGGACGAGGTGCACCCGATTGATAGCTATCCAAGCAGCTATACCTTTTGTTCGGGGTCAGGCACGGCGAGCGTTCTGACTGCCCATCCCATCACCGATGGGGTCACATCGCCGCTCCCGGCCAACGCGGCCCATATCGAGGGCCCCACGACCGCTCCCGACGTCACCGGCGGTGTTGTGCTCGGCACGTGCGAAACCTACAACACCGTCGTCGCTGGCACGTCTGGAGACGGCCGCTTGGTGTACCTGGGCTACCTGTTCCTGGCCAACGAGGGGTCCTACCAGAACACCGGTCTTCGTACCGGTGAGCCCGACCAACTCCTCGAGCAGGCCGTGGTCTGGGCTGGGTTCGTCGACACCGATGGCGACGGCGTGGCCGACGGGAGCGACAATTGTCCGGACCTGGCCAACGCAGGTCAGCAGGACGGCGATGGCGACGGCTATGGCGATGTGTGCGATGACTGCGATGGCGATGACGACACCGGCGATGGCGACCTGGATGGGTTCTGTGCCGATCGCGACTGTGATGACAATGACGACAGCGTCTACCCCGGCGCCGGCGCGCTCTGCGATGGCCTCGTGAACGACTGCAACAGCACCAACCTGCCCGCGATTGAGATCGACGACGATGGCGATGGCTATGTGGAGTGTGTGGTCGACGGCGAAGGATGGGATGGTGTCGACACGGTCGTCGGTGGCGAAGACTGCGATGACTCCGAGGTCACCGTCTTCCCCGGCGCGCCGGAGCTGTGCGATGGACTCATCAATGCGTGCGGCGGCACCCTGCCCGCCGATGAGTCCGACGCGGACTCGGACAGCTACGTGGTGTGTGAGCCCACGTTGGCGTGGGACGGCGTCGTGGGCGGCGCGGACTGCGATGACGCGGACAATACGGTCTTCCCGGGCGGTCCAGAGCTCTGCGATGGCATCGACAATGACTGCGACGGCGCTGCGGGTCCAACCGAGGTCGACGAAGATGGTGATGGCTTCGCCCAGTGCGAGCCCGACGCCGGTGGTTGGGATGGCGAGGGCACCATTACTGGCGGTCCCGACTGCGACGATGCCGACGTGGAGGCCTTCCCCGGTGCGGATGGCTGGGACGAGAGCTGCAATGAGCTCGGCTGCGGCTGCAGCGCGGCCAGCGGTCCGTCTTCCTTGGCGCTCGGCGGGCTGCTCGGCGGTCTGATGCTCATGCGTCGTCGCCGCACTCGTCGCGCGTAGCGCATTGAGGAATCAGGGGGGCAGCGCACCGCTCCCCGTCTTCTTCGGTCAGCATCCCCAACCGCATCACACGCGTCGGCTAGGCTCTGCACACTTCGGGTGGAGTCGACAATGACGGGGGTGCTGCTGCTCTTGGGGCTGTTGGGCGTCGGTGTTCCGGCTCACGGCAGCGAGCGCCCGGACGCTGGCGACGCGATCGATGACGAGCCCGATGATGTGCCGGAAGCCGAGGCCTTGCACGCCCAGCTGAGGCAGCACTTTGCGGACGGCGAGTACGGCCGAGCGCTGGAGATCGCCCAAGACCTGCTCGCTCGGCGGCAGCGGGGTCTGGGTCCTGACAATCCCAATATCAGCGCGAGCCTGTCTGATATCGCGACGCTGACCGGCCGAATGGGCGACATGCCGGGTGCGGTGGTCGCCTACACCAAGGCGTTGGCCTTTCGTGAGCGGGTGATGGGCGCAGACCACCCCGACGTGGGTGCCCTGTTGGCCTTGCGCAGCACCACGCTCTTTCGCCTAGGTCGCCTCGACGAAGCCCACGCCGACCTAGAGAGGGCCCAGAAGATCGTCCCGGTGACCGACCGAAGGTATGCGTCGATCCTCCAAAATTTTGGGGCCATCGCGCTGGCTCGGGGCCAGGGAGAACAGGCGACGCGCCTGTTTGAGCGGGCGCTGGGATTGCGCTTGGAGGCCGATGGTCCCGAGCACCGGCTCAGCTTGACCGTGGCGGGGATGTGGGCGTCTGCGACGCTGCAATACCGCCCGCTGGTGGAGGGCTGCGCCGCCAGTCGGGATGTGTTGCGATGGGCGTTGGAGCGGTGGGGGGACGCGCACCCCAGTACGGCGGCGGCTTGGGGCTTGCGCGGGCAGTGCCTACGTCAGAAGGCCCGTCTCGCCGAGGCGGAGGCGATGTTCCAGCGAGCGGTGGATGCGAGCCGCGACGACGAGACGGGCCAGCGAGAGATTTTGCAGGGGGACTTGGCGACGCTGGAGCTGCTGCGCGGCGATGCGGATGCGGCGATAGCGAGGATGAACACCGTATTAGGCCCGCACGCTGGGTTCGATTCGCCCGTGACCCGCGCATCGGCTCGAATGGTTCTGGGCCGCGCCTTGGTCGCTGGCGATCGAGATCAAGAGGCCTATGACGCCCTGGAGCAGGCCCGCCAGGCTTTGACTGAGCAGCTCGGTCCCGATGCCACCACCACCCTGATGGCCCAGCGCTACCAGGGCCGAGCCGCGCTCAAGCTCGGGCGCGCCGACGCGGGTATTTTGTTGGAAGGAGCGCTGCAGACGTTGAGGCAGCGCCCCGGTTCGGTTCGCGCCGACGCCCCATGGCAAGAGGTGGGAACGCTCTATGTGGCCCAAGGCCAGGTGGACCGTGGCCTGGATGTGCTCGAACAGGGAGAAATGGCCTCTATTGCCTATTATGGTGCTGAAAATCCCGCCACGTTGCTGGCGCGCGTCCCCCGAATCGAAGCCCTCTTGGCGGTGGGTCGCACCGCTGAGGCTCGCGATCCTCTCATCGAAGCCGTCAGCATCTTTTCGCAGTGGACCGAGACGGCTCAGGCGGGTCTTGACACTCGGCAGGCATTAGCCGTATCGGCCTTAGGTCGTCGGCTCTCAGACCTGGCTCTCAAGGTCCTGGCCGAGCCGGGGGATGATGCCCAGGCCTGGCGGGTGGTGCTGGCGCTCAAGGGTGGAGCGCGGCGGGCCGTCGACGCACGTGCGAGCTCCGAGGCCCGGGCCCGCGCTTCCCAAGCGCAGTGGGATCGGTTGACTGAGCTGCGTCAGGCGGCGGCGCGGGCGGTCCTCGAAGGCCGTGATGACGCCGCGCTTCGGGCAGAACGCGACGGTATTGAGCAGGCCATCGCAAAGGCCAGCGCCGAGCCGCCGGCGCCGCCCCCCTCCCCCGCTGCGCTTCAGGCAGCGCTGCCGCGCGCCACCGCTCTTGTGGATCTTGTTGTGGTGGGGGGAGAGGAGCCGCGACTGGTGGCCTTTCTCGTCACACGTGACGACGTGCACCGGGTCGATTTGGGCCCGTCCGATCGGATTGAGCGCGCGGTGAAGAGGCTCACTTCTGTGCTTCAAACCGGCGGTTTTGACCGGGGTGCTGTGGACCAGGTGCGCGCCCAGGTCGGCTCGATGCTGATCGCCCCGTTCGGGGATCGATTCGAGGGCTTCAAGCACGTTTGGGTGGTGCTCGACGGGCCGGTGGCTCAGATCCCACTCGGCGTTCTCCCCGACCAAGACGGCAGGTTCTTGGTCGAGACGCGGGTGCTGAGAGTGCTGGAAGATCCGCGCGATGTGCTCGCCTCCCCGCAGGCGACGACGGCCACAGAGTCGGTCGTCGTCGGCGGCGTGAACTATGGGGCGGGAGAAGGCTCTAGCTGCGTTCCCGGCCCCTTTTCCGCGCTGCCCGGCACCGAGCGAGAGGCCGCGCTCGTCGCGGACTCGCTGGGCACATCCGTCCTGAGCGGTAAGGCGGCCACGGTGCAGGCCCTGCGCGAGCGCCTGCCCACAGCGCGGGTCGCCCACCTGGCCACCCATGGCTTCTTTGCTGATCGGTGCGCCAATGACGCCCGGCTTGATGCGCTGGCGGTGTCGGGTGTGGCCCTGTCTGGAGCCAATGAAGGCAGTGGGGGCGTGCTGACCGGGGCGGACCTGCTGGACATGGATCTGCGGCAGACGGAGCTGGTGGTCTTGTCTGCCTGCCAGTCGGGCTCCGGCCGGGTCGAGGTGGGTGAGGGTGTGCTGGGGCTGCGGTGGGCCCTACACCGTTCCGGTGTTCAATCCTTGGTCATGGCCATGTACCGGGTGCCCGACGAGCCGACAGTTCAGCTGATGGACGCGTTCTATCGGCGATGGAAACCGGGGAAGGATCCTGCCGTGGCACTGAGTCGAGCCCAACGAAAGCTCATTCGCACACAGCGAAAAGAAGGCATCTACCAACCCGGTGAATGGTCAGGCTTTGTGGTGTCAGGACGGTGAGCGCTAGCCCCCATCCCTCATGACCGCT
>JBGCER010000402.1:0-2922 GCA_045106515.1 Myxococcota bacterium | reverse complement strand
CGTCCAAGGGGAGCAGGTCCACGTCGGTGTCGGTGTCGGTGTCGGTGTCGGTGTCCGTATCGGTGTCGGTATCGGTGTCCGTGTCGGTATCGGTGTCCGTGTCGGTATCGGTGTCTGTGTCGCTGGCGGCGCTCGGATTGTACGGGGTCAAGCTGCCACAACCGAACATGCCGGCCCCGAGGGCGATCAAGGGCAGTCGTAGAATGTGACGGGTCATAGGCTTCCCGGAGGGAGAGATACGGACGGCAACAAGCCGCATCATACCGCCGCGAGGGTCAGGGTGCCAAGGATCCGACGCCGTGCCCGCAATGCGCGGCGACGGCTGCGATGTGAGTGGGCCCTGTTCCACAACAACCGCCGACTATCGTCGCGCCGGCGTCGATCCAATCCCGGGCGTGTCGTGCGTACTGAGCTGGACCGGCCTCGTCCCAGCCGATGCCAACGGCGTTTGAGCCCCCGTTGGCATAGGCGCCGACTCGCACGCCTAGACCAGCCAAGCGCTCGACGAACCCAAGGGTGTGTGCGGTGGGGATGCAGTTCACCAAGATGGCTGAGGCGCCGGCGTCGACCGCGCGCCTCGCGCCTTCCGTCAGCTCGACGGGGGTGAGCAGATCGGCCCGGAACCCGGCGGTGAGGGCGCACCAGACCTCGATGCCGGTACGGGCCGCGGCGCGCCCCGCCCAGGCCGCTTCTGGGACGTGGGCGAGGGTCTCGACCAAGATCCGGGCGACGCCGGCGTCGACGAGCACCGCGGACAGCTCATGGTGCTCCGGCTCTGGGTTGTCCGGGCTCAGGTCTGGCCGGTAGCAGTCCGCCAGGGGCGCCACACTGCCTGCCACCCGATGGGCTGGCGGTATGGCTTCGCGCGCTAGACGTACGGCGGTACGGGCCAATAACTCCCACGCTTCGCCCACATCTCGGCGCTTGGTTCGGAAGGTGTTGGCCGTGTGCACGGTCGCGCCTGCCCGTGCATAGTCACGGTGGATCGCTCGCACCAAGTCCGGGTCCGTCAACAGGGCCCCTGAAGACCAGCCTTGTCCATCGGTGCGCGCGCCGCGGCGGGCCAACTCGGTACCGACAGGGCCGTCCAGCAAAGTCACGTTCATGCCGTACTCGCAGCGGGTCACGGGGTTGCACAGGGTACGCCGAGGCGGGCCCATGAGCTAGAACGCGGGTGTTGGAGGACCTGTGATCGTCGACGCCAGCAAGGCCCAGTGCCTCATATTTACTTACAAAGATGGCCTGCTTTCGCGAGTTGGGCACGATCTGAAATTGCGCTGCGACGACTTCAGCGTCACCTTGGAGGAGGGCCGGGTCGCGGCCACCTTCAACCCCGACGCGTTCACCTGCGTGACCGCGCTCAAGAATGGGCGAGACAATCCGTCCGCCTTGTCGGTCAAGGATAAGCGGCAGATCATCGACAATCTGCGAAAGTCGGTGCTGGAGCCCAAGCGCTTCTCTTCGATCCGCTTTTCGAGCACCCAGGTCTCCATCGAAGGCAACGCCATGAAGATCCGCGGAGACCTGACGCTGCACGGCGCGACGCGGTCGATCGAGGTGACGGCGAGGCGGGTCTCTGGCGAGTGGACGGCCGAGGTCGAGCTCCATCAGCCCGACTTCGGGATCAAGCCGTTCACGGCCTTGATGGGCACGCTCAAGGTGAAACCAAAGGTCCGTATTCGGATGGTTGTACCTGCTGAAGAGTAGGGTGCGCCTATTCGTCTTCGCTCATGGCCCTGTCCAGCAGCTTGACCAAGGCATCGGTCGACGGACCCGTCCATGCCTTCTTGATGTGTCCGATTCCTCCTCTGGTCTTCAGCGCCCTGCGTGCGCGGTCCACCTGCGCTTTGCCTCGCTCGGTATCGACAGCCACTCCGAGCGTCTCTGCCGAGCCCCCCGCCAGCAGATGCTCCATGGCAGAGGTCAAGGTTCCGATACGTTGAACGGCAGCATTTAACTGGGCTTTTTGCCAGGTGAGCGCCTCTTCTGGGTCCACCTCAAACTCGGCGAGTGTCTCGTGGCTCTCGTAGAGGGGCACGCGATCTTCGGGCACCAGGTAGGTGCGCTGGTCCAGGGTAATCAAGCGGTGCTGCACGGGGGGACCTCACTCTTCATCGTCATACAACGCGATCCCGACCGCCGCCTCTTCTTGGAGTTGGCGCCTGAGCTTCTCGTGGGTTTCGGGCAGGTAGATCGCGCGGGCCAAGGCTTCGGACAGCGTCTCGATCCCGTGGCGCCGAAAGAGCTGGCCCCACAGGGACCGAAACACGATGCTGAAGGCCCGTTCGATAGGGCGGGTGTTCACTCCGCGGCGAGCGCGCTGGATGGCGGCCCGCACCTCGACGGCGGAGTGGTCGTGGAGCAGGCCCAGCTCAGCGGCTTCGTGCACCAGAATGGAGCGAGCGACCACGTCGCTAAACGTGTCGATCATCGCCTTGAGCAGCAAGACCCACAGTAGGTACCACAGGAATCGTCGAAACGGCCAGGCGACGATGCTCCACATCAGGCCGAGACAGCCGCCGGCATCGCCGCTCGCTAGGAGCCGAATGTCTCGGCGTGGCAGTTCGAGATCGAACCCTCGCAGCTGCAGCCGAGTCAGTCGCTTTCGCAGCGCCTCTTCGATGAGCCAGTCCAGGACGGGCACTGGGAGCAGCTTCACCAAGGACACATACAGCGCGTACTGGGCGACCAATACCAGGTCTAGAGGGGGGGAGCCCATCCAGCGGGCCTAGTAGGTCTGCAGAAAGAGGGCGCCGATCATCAGGCCCAGGCCAATCCACGACACGCCCCAAACGACACTGCGAACGCCCAAAATGTTGGATAGGTATGCGGGGACGTATAGGATCCGGGCGCCCAGAAAGATGAGGGCTCCAAGGTTGGCCAAGCTCTGATCGCTGTCGTAGGCCACATGGAGCAGGGCCA
>JBGCER010000401.1:0-20605 GCA_045106515.1 Myxococcota bacterium | reverse complement strand
ATCACGCGGGCGGCTTCCACAAACCCGCCCAGCACACCAAGACCCCCCCCCGCGCTCAACCCGGCCAAAACGCCCATGAGGTCGTCGCCAGGCTTGACCTCGGTGGTCGCAGCCAGGGCCGGAAGAGTCAGGAAACAGCTCAACAATAGTGCGCAACGCATAGAACCTCCAAAGCGGAACAACCCCGCCTCTCAGGTGTACCCCGACGGCGGCGATGCAGGGCCGCCAGACCCCGACCTGACACGCGCTGACACACGGGGTACCGCGGGCGTCAGGACTTCGGCGAAAATGCCACGGCATCTTGAATCACCTGCCACCCACGATCGCCGCGAGCCAGCGTCCAAGTGCAATCAAAGTGAGCGGCGGAGCTATCGAGCCGGCCCTTCACCGTTGCCAGGTCCCCCGAGTGCATCACCACGTCGAAGACCGTTGTCCGAGGTACACCACCGATCTTGCCGCCGCGAATCAACGAGATGTACTGGGAGCGCGGCATGACCGACACGCCGTCGGGCATTTGGGCAACCACACGAAAGTCCTTGTGCAGCACTGCCTCTAAGGCAGGTACATCTTGCGAATCACCCGCAAGAATGAACGACTCCACGGCATCGGTGGGCACCGCAGGCCCCGCCAAGGCCGAGGTGATCAAGAGTAGAAGGGTCATGTGATCTCCATTTGTTGCTATAGCAACTAATAAGTGAAACCAAGATCAGCACAGGGACTGCTCAAGGCGATCGAAGACGGCGTGGGTCGCCGCCAAGTCTGCGGGGGGGAGGTCGTCGAACATGGCAGCCCGAGTGGGGACCACCACTTCTGCAAAGAACGTTTCGTACAGCTGAGTCCCGTCTTGCGTCAGGTACACCCGCTTCTTCCTAGCGTCGGATGAATCAGCCCGTCGAACGACCAATCCTCTCCCTTCAAGTTCTCGAATCATGCGAGTTAGATTCGGACGATCTTGGAGTTCGTCGTCGGCCAACTCGGTCTGCGACTGGCCATCTTTGCGGGTCAACTTGTCCAAGACGAAGAACTGCTCGGGTGTGAGCTGAAATCCGCCCGCCTCGGCCACCGCTAGGAACTGCCGCCGCAGCAATCGCTGCAAACGGTAGATCCGGTAGGCAAGTGAGGTATCAAGGGGGGGACGTTTCATTTCATTGCTATAGCAACAAAATAGTCGTCCTGCAAGAGATCGCGCGAGTCGAACCCGAAAGGGCAGTATCGGGCGGCGTATCGAGCGACGCCAGCCTAGCCGCTGGGGTGAGACCGCTTGAAGTACAGCTGCGCCGTGCCTGTCTCCTCGGGGTCGACCGCCACCATGTCCCATCCCTGAGCGCCCGCATCTTGCAGGTAGTCGAACAGGCTGGGACAGCTCTCCTCCGCGCCATCTTCGCCCTTGTCTACCAGGCCCTGCCAGTGGCCATTGGCGGTAAGCACGCGATCGTTAGACATGAAGACCACGAGATACTCGAATTTCGTCATCATTTCGCTCCAGAACGTCGATGAGGGGGAGACGTTACCACCCTCTCCTGACCCCAGGATCGCCATGCGCCACCTCGCCCTCGCCCTCACCCTCTCCCTCGCCGCATGCGGCACCGCCGATGAGGACGGGGCTGGGTACGATGACTTCGAAGACTGCGATGACGACAACGCAGACATCCATCCTGGCGCCACCGAGGTTCCCTACACGGGCATCGACGAGGACTGCGACGCCGCGACTCCCGACGATGACCTCGACCGCGATGGCTCACCGAACGCCGAGGACTGCGATGACAACGACGCGGCGCGCCGCCCCGGTATTCCGGAGGTGCCGTACAATGGCATCGACGAGGACTGCGACGAGTCCACCTTCGATGACGACCTCGATCAGGACGGCTTCCTCAAGGCTCAAGACTGCGACGATGACGAAGTGGCCGTCAACCCTGACGCGGCTGAGATCTGCAACGACATCGACGACGACTGCAATGACCTCGTCGACGACGAGCCCACCGACGGACAGACGTTCTACACCGACGCCGACAACGACGGCTTTGGCGACCCCGAGAGTCCGGTAATCGCGTGCGCTATCGCCGAGGGTTTGTCGCTCACTAACGACGACTGCGATGACACCAGCGACACGGTCTACCCAGGTGCTGACGAGATCCCAGACGACACCATCGACCAAGACTGCGACGGTGAGGATGCACAAAGCACCATTCGCGTGGGCCAGGTCGACCCGCTGCCCGAGGACTCAGCGCATTCGCCAAACTATCTCCTCGGAAACCCCATCGAAGTGCCATCCATGATGACGCTGCGTTCGCTCGGGGTCGAAGGGCGTGCGGCCGGACCCCAAGTGCGCATGGCCTTGTACACAGACGTCGGGGGCAACCCCTCCGAGCTGATCGTCGAGACCGATTCTACCGCCCTCATCGTAGGCCCACTCGAGCTGCCCGCCGACAGCGTAGAGCTACAGCCGGGCACATACTGGATCATGGGGATCTACGACGACAACGCCAGTATCGGGTACGCCAGCTCATCATCGGACACACCGGTCCACTACATCAGTCTGCCATTCTCCAATGAGGCCCCGTCGGTCTTTCCCACGCCTTCCAAGTATTCGGGCCAGCTGTTCAACTACTGGATCACGGGCTCCCCCGGCGAGTGATCCCACGCGGGCATCCCATCAGTCCAGCAGCAGGACCGATACAATGCCGTTGCCGGTCGAGTAGTTGGGCTCGCCCACGATCAGGTCTTCCTGTCCATCGCCGTCCAAGTCGGCCATGAGGATGGACCAGCCAAACGCCCCCTTCACGTCTTGGCCTTCGAGCCAACCATAGGCATCCCGATCGTCGAGGGTGACCTTGGAGGCCAAGGTCTTGCCAGACCAGACCCAGACACGGCCTTCCTCATCGGCCGAGAAGGCACTGAGGTACGCGGTGTCCGGCGCGCCCACGAGCAAGTCGTCTTGCCCATCGCCGTCGACGTCCCCAGCGGCCACGCTCATGCCCAGGTTGGTCGGTCCAGAGCGAGTGCTGATGAGCACATCAGCATCGGCGGCGTCGTAGGCGCCTTCGTACGACCCAATGTCGAAGAACACGCGAACTTCGCTAATGAAGGGACTCGACAGCGCCACATCCAACTTCGTATCGCCGTCGAAGTCACCAATGCCCATGGTAGGCACAGCGCCAAAGCGCTCATTGAAGCTCCGACCTCCGATAGTCGCAGTGGCGACGTCGTCGATCTCGCCGCCCTTGGGGTTGTCGGAGGTGCCCATGACCAAGGCGCAGCCGCCCCCGTTGACGCTGCTGAAGTCAGCCCACTGGGCGCAGATCATCATGTCGTCATAGCCGTCATTGTCGAAGTCGGCGCCATCCATGGCACTGCCGAGCTGCTCATTGAACGTCGCGCCGGTCCACCGCACCTCGTGATCGTCATCGAGTGTGTAGTCTCCCGCAGCCCCATCGGCGTCGATGAGGTAGACCGCGCCCGCGCCGTACATCGTGTCGACGGCTAACCCAGGATCGCTGTACACAATCTCGGCCAACCCATCTCCGTTCACGTCCAGCTGACTCATGACCCGGACGGTGTCAATGCTAAATCCACCTTCCCAAGTGGCCTGTGCATCCTCGGTTTCCAAGGTCCGAGAGAGTCCGCTCGCGCCATCGTACATGGCCACCGCCATGCCCCCATTGGTCAAACGGCTGGTACCGCCGATGACCAAGTCCATCACGCCATCACCGTTGACGTCCGCCTGCTCGCGGCTCAACAAACCTTGGTTATTGTACGTTCCAGAGCCCTCAATCGTGGAATCGGCGTAGGAGCCGGTCTTGTCGGACCAGGTGTCGGCGTCGGCAGCATCCAAGACGTACACCACGCCATCGCGCGTGTTCGCACGATTGATCGTGCCGACCATGAACTCCAGGTCGCCGTCGTCGTCCACGTCGCCCACGGACAAACTATTCCAGTGCGACAACGCTTCTTGGCCGACGCCTTCGAGGTACCCATCTCGGACCCGAGCCACGGCCGCATTGTCCGCGATCCCATCGCAGTCATCGTCGATGCCGTTCCAGTTCTCTGGCGCGTTGGGGTAGATCGTATTGTCGCCATCATTACAGTCGCCGGCGTCAATCGAGACCCCGTCGCCATCGTGGTCGACGCTGGTGCACTCGTCGTTCAGCCCGCCAGGCGTGCCGCCATCACCGCCATCGAGTCGGCTCGTGGCCGCACACCAAAACGACCGGACCGTCGCGCCGGACGACTCCACGAAAAGAGGGTCCAAGCTCAAGGATGCGCCGGGCTCAATACTCCAGGTGGGCTCGTACTCGAGCAGCGTCACGGTGTTGCCGTCGACCTGGATGCCAATGGCGTCGGCCGTATTGTCCAGCGAGAAGCTGTCGCGATTGTATTGGTAGTCCACCGCCGCGCCGCCGTTTCGCACGGGATCGATCTGCACGCCCAGCACGGACCGTTCCCCGCGAGCCAGGACCAAGGAGGAACCGATCACAAAGGAATCCCCTTTAAAGTCGGTGACGGTCCAGCCACGAAGGTCGAGCGTGCGGTCGGAGGTGTTCTGCACTTCAAACCACTCCCCATCCGTGTCGAACACCGCCACCGGGTCGACCATGACTTCGGTGACCACCAAGTCGTTTGGCGAGATGAAGTCTTCGTCGATCAGATCGTCGCAGTCATCGTCGAGCAGGTTGTCTCGCTCGACCGAGCCCGGGAAGACCAGGGCGTCGTCATCATTGCAGTCCGACCCATCGGGCATGCGATCATAGCCGTCGAGGTCTTTGTCGTAGTCGCTCGCCCCATCGCAGTCTTGGTCGATGCCGTCGTACCAAACCTCGGGGACGCCCGGCCGAATGTTCGGATCGCGATCATCGCAATCGGTTCCGCCCGCCTCGACGGCGGTGAAGTCGTCGCCGTCTTGATCGATGCTAACGGTGCCACTGAGTGGAACGCGAATGGTGGGAACATCCGGGTCATTCGTGGTGCCCACCAGCGTGGCCACCGCAGCCCCATAGGCCTCGGGGGCAAAATAGACCTGAAGGTCCGCGGAATCCCCGGGCCCGATGTCCAGCGAATCGACCGAGAGCTGGAATCCATCCGCGCCTTCAATGACGAATTGCACAGATAGATTGCCGGATTTTGCACGACATCCATTGGTGAACGTCACCGAGCGAACCGCATCATCGGTGAAGAGCACGTCTTCGTACGTGAGCTCGGTCCCGTCGAACCGAGCGCCGGGACACTGACGCTGAAAGTCATCGCCCAGGTCGATAGTGCCGCCGCCACAGGCGGAGACGAGAACGAGAGCGGATAGGCCGATCGAGTTGCGCATGCCAAACCCCTAAGTGGCCGCAAGTCTGCCCTGGAATCCGCGAAGACGCTAGGGCAAAGTGCGGGCAACCCGTCCCAATTTCCAGAGGCCCCATGCCAGGACTCCCCGAGGTCTTCGACAGACTCGCCCAGGACCGATCCTTCCGGCGGGCATTGCTCGCCGATCCGACTCAAGCTCTGGAGGGCTACACGCTGTCGAGCGCCGACAAAACGGCCCTGAGCGAGCCCGGACCTCACTGGATGGACCTTGCCGCCAGGGTTCTGCGTCAGACTGAGCTGCCCGTTGGGCCCAGCTGGGACCCGGACCTACCGCCTCCGACCGTCGAGGCCGCCCAGATCGAACCGGTGCCTCCGACCCCCACAGCCTGGCCCGATGCGAAGGTGCTGCTGCATCTAAAGCCCGTGCGCGATCAGGAGGGTGCCCAGGCCTGGGCCGTGCGCATGACCGCGGATACCGACGACGATCGCGACGGGTCAGACGGCGAGATTCAGGTCGCAGTTCGGGTCGAAGACTGGGGCGCCCGCGCAAACGCGACGGCCACCGTGCTCTCCCAGCCCGAGCACGACGCCACCCCCCCATCTGTGCTGGGCACCCGTTGGGGTCACCAACACCCAGACCTCGTGGCGGATGCGGCGCGGACCGTCGTCGATGCGTCCCCACAAAACCGGCGCCAAGCGCTGCATCGATACATCCAACAGATCTGCACCACGCCGGACAACACGGAGTCTCGACCCGTCGTACAGCCTGCCCCACCGCCCTCTGGGATGGACGCCATCACGGTCGTCGGGCTCGGGATCCGCGGTCTAGACCAGGTGACCCGAGAAGCGGAGGACGCCATCTCCGAAGCCAACGAGGTGTTCTACATCGAGGCGAGACCGGGGGTTCTGAGCTTCCTCAACGCGCGATGCGAGCGCGTCACCCCGCTCTTCGGCGAGACCTACACCGGGTGGCAGGGCCGGCTGTCCACGTACCAAAACATCGCAGCAAGAGTCCTTGAGGCCGCGCTCGATCACCCCCCAGTCGTGCTCGCCGTTCAAGGCCACCCCACGGTGTATTCCTACGCGCCCACGCTGCTCCGCGACGCGAGCCCGGCCCTCGGCCTGCGCACGATCATCCAACCCGGAATATCGGCAGAGTCAGCGTTGTTCGCACACCTTGGGCTCGACCCCTGCGACCATGGAATCCAGTCTTACGAAGCCACCGATCTGCTCCTCCGTCGTCGACCGCTCACTCCGGATGTGGCCACGCTCATTTGGCAAGCGCACACGGTGGAGAGTCGCCTGCACAATGCCCGACCCAATCGAGAACAACGCTTCACGCGGCTGGTCGATTGGTTCCGCCGCTACTACCCCGCTGATCATCCGGTGGCCGCCATCCACATCTCCACCTTGCCCGGGATGCGCACCGCCGTTGTTGTGGCCCCGCTCGACCGCCTAGCGGCGACATTGGCGCAAATGACAAATGCCATCACCCTGTACATTCCACCGGTAGGACGCCGGCACCTAACAGACCCCGTCCTGGCTCAGTGGGTCGACGATCCGGCTCACCTGGCGCGCCTCACCGAGTGATGGCGGGGGCCGGCCCGTCCATCCACACCCCACCCAGCGCATCGATGGCGATGAATGGATTGTGGCAGACCTCCCACATATGCCCGTCCAGGTCTCGGAAGTAGCCTCGGTACCCGCCCCAGAACACCTCGACAGCCGGCTGCGTCACCTGTGCGCCGGCATCTTGCGCCGCCGCCATCACCTGGTCCACTTGGGCGGGGCTCTCACAGTTGTGGGACACCACGGTTCGGAACGTCGTTCCCGGCTCCAGACCCGCGTCTTCAGCCAAGGCCGCGGCACCGTAGAGGCCGAGTACAACCCCATTGGCTTGGAAAAAGGTCACCCGCTCGTTCGACGAGGAGCCGGCGGCAAAGCCCAGCGCTTCGTAGAACGCCCGAGCGCGACTCATGTCCTGAACGCCAAGCGTGATGAATGAGATGTGGGGGTGCATCGTGGCTCCGTTGGACGGGTGCATGCGGCGGCGCTCAGGACGCCATACAAGACAGGCATGACTCCTTCGGAGCGCATTGAACGATACCTGATGACGGGACAAGATGATCCGCCCAGCGGCTTCGTCTCGCCGGGCACGCCTGACGATAGCCGCCTTCGGCACGTGCTCCATCGCGTATTGCTGCACCGTGCACGTCGAGCCCCGCTGCGCCGAAGGGCCACCATCGACCAGCCCCACCCCCTCATCGCGGCGCGCGTGGCCTCCATGCTCCACGGGCTACTCGGCGCCGAGGCCGCACCCGTACTGGCGGAGCTGCCCCACCGGGTCGTCATCGTCACCCCAGACAACTTTGGCGCCGAGACGGCAGCCGTCAGCCTAGAAGACGCCTGGACCCTCGCCAATATTGTGCTGGATGACTTGGGAGCGCCGCCGCTAGCCGATGATGTGCCCGCGCTGGACGGCCTCATCGCCCAGGGTCGAGCCTGGATTCCAGAAGGCGCGCTGGGGGCCCCCACAACCTCTATCGATGTGGTCGTACACGAGGTGGCTCACCTGCTCCACGACCTCAGACGGGCCGAGGTCGGACTGAATCCGCCACAACAAATGGTCATCGAGGTCTGCCCCGCGCAGCGAGAGACGTTCGCGTACGCCTGCGAGATGTGGGCGTGCATTGAACGAGCCACCGCCCCCGGCGCTGCGCGACGCGAGTTGGCCGCGTTGTGCTGCGCTGAACACGTTCCTGCCGACCATAGGGTGGATGTTCCGTGTTTGCGACGTACCCTGTTGAGTGCAAGTTCAACCAGCGAGAGCGGCTGGTCCAGCATTCGCCGTCTAGGTCTGGTACCCTCATAGGCGTCTAAGGGAGAGCCCGACCCATGAGCTATTGGGACAGAGCAAAGTCACAGACTCGCTCCTCCGGTGTCATTGTAAAGGTATCCGCCCGCCGCACACCCTGCGGGTGAGGCCAATGACCCCTCAAGACTGCTGCCCACACCGGGGACCAACATGAGCCGGAGCGCTAAGAAGTCCCGCGTCGTCACGGCGCCATCGCGCCTCGGCCCATGGACATTGCTGCGCGCGCTTGGTGAGGGCAGCTCCGGCAACGTCTACGAGGCGGTGGACGTAAAAGGGCGCCGCGCCGCCGTCAAGCGGCTCGCAGAGCTGCCTGGAAACGAGTGGCGGGCGCTCTGCCAGGTCACCCACCCGGCTATCGTCACAGGCATGGATTGCGGTGGAGGCGCGCACCCCTACATCGCCATGGAGCTCGCCACTGGAGATCCCCTCGCCGCCAATCTTGACCCGAACAATGCCTTGGCCATCGACACGACCGTGCGCATCGGCGGCACCCTCGCCTCCGCCCTTGAAGCGGTTCATGGGGCCGGGATCTACCACGGCGATGTCAAGCCTGAAAACATCGTTTTAGACCCAGCCACCGGCAGGGCAAAGCTCGTGGACTTCGGCCTGTCGGGCATGCGTGGCGGTACCGTCGCCTACGTGGCGCCCGAGATCTTCGCCAAGGCCGCCGCAGGCCCCGCCAGCGACATCTACTCCTTGGGCATGACCCTGTGGGCGGTGTTGCACCAACAGGTACCCGACGCCGACAGCGACGGGCTCTTCGCCCGGATCCATCGGGCCCCGTCCGTCGATGTCGGCCCCTCGTGGCTCCGAGGCGTGGTGCAGGCCATGCTCTCACCAAGACCCGAGGACCGCCCTACCGCACACGAAGTCGTAGACCTCTTCTCCGCCAATGGCGTGCAGCTGCCCACGCCAGACGCCCAGCAGATCCTCCGCCGCGCCTCCGTCGCGGAGATTCGTCGCCCCAAGGCTGCGGTGTGCGCACAAGCGTGGCTCTGCGAGGGTGGCTCCGTGGCCATCGTGGGCCCATCGGGCTCCGGCCGGACCCATACCCTCCGGATATTGGCGCGGGAGCTCGAAGCGACCGGGCGCAACGTCCTCTGGATCAACGCATCTCCGGACCCGCGATCGGCCCTCGCCGAGGCGTTGACCACCCCATCCCTTCCAGGTCGGCCGGTCGACCTCCCCCGAGACCCGTCGCCGCTCGCCGAGGCCCGCCTGACGGCGGAAGCACTGCTGGCTCGGAGTCGAAAGCCGCTCTGGATTCTTGTCGACGAGTTCGAACTCCTCGATGAGAGCACCCGTCAGACCCTCGCTCACCTCTGCAGCTCGGTCTCGGCCAACGTGGCGATCGCCGCCGAACATCCCGCATCGGCCTCGGCGCTCGTCGACGCCGTCTTTACGCTCCAACCGCTGACCATCGAGCAGACCGCCGAGCAGATTCGAGCGCTCTTGGGCTCCGCCGACCCCCTGCTCGTGCAAGTGGTCCACCGCGAATCCGCAGGCCTGCCCAAGGGCATCGTCGATGCGGTGCTCGGTGCGCTCAAGGGCGGCGCTCTGGTGTACCGCAGGTCCAGGTGGCTGCTCGATGATGCACGGCTCGCCGAACTGGTCGACGATCGTGGCCTTTCGGTGCCCACATGCGATGGACTCTCGGACACCGCCCAGCGGGTCGGAGCCGTGCTCGCCCTGTCCCCAACCCCCGTTCTACCGGTGGATGTGGCCGCCCTCAGTGGCCTCGACCTTCCCACGGCTCAAGAGGCCATCGCAGAACTCACGTACGTCAGCTGGGCAGACGTCCAGCCGTCGGGAGCCGCGAACTGCGCCTCCGCCGGCGCCCGAGCGGCTCTCACCCCGCCAAAACCCGAAGCCGAGGCGCTGCATCGCGCCATGGCAAATCAGTGCTTGTTAAGGGGTAATCCCCCGCCAGCCATCGTGCTTCACCACCTCATCGGATGCCGGGACGCCGAAGCGCTACGCCAACACGCAGCCGGGGCTCTCGAGGCGCTGCTTCCGACCGATCTGACCGCCGCTGGCCGCTTGGCCGCCCGGCTGTGGCAGGCCTCGCGCCAACTTGACCTGGCCGAGGTCTGCGCGCGCGCTCTGGTTCGCTCCGACCGAACCAAAGAGGCGCTGACCGTGTTGCAATGGGCGCTAGCCCAGGTCGATGGTGGGCCCGTTCGATGCGAGCTGCTGATCCAACGCGCGCTTCTCTCCTCCCACGCCGAGGACTGGGACCACGCGCTACAAACCCTCGACGAAGCCGACTCCATGATGCCGGGGCACAAGGGTGTGCTGGACGCCCGAGCCAAGACATGCTTTCGAGCCCGCATGTATGCCGAGGTGATCAAGGCGGCCCAGATCTTGGCGGGGGGCGCCCCGCCCACCGATGTTGCGGAGATCGACACGTGGATTCGACACCGGGGCCTCTGGGCCCAGTCCGTCCTTCACGACCAGGGCGCCACCCAAGCGCTCGCTGTATTGGATGTGGTGCCCGAAGGCCTCGCTGACGGCCGGACCAGCGCTGCCATCCTCGACGGGATCCGCGGCCGACTCTTGTGGCACGCAGGCGACATCCAAGCAGCCTCCATGGCGCTGCGCAAAGCTGCCTCCTCATCGGCCAGCCTCAGCACCCTCGACCGATCTCAACTTCAGAACAACGCCGGGCTGGCCCTGTATCAATCCGGGCTTCTGGATGAGGCGATCACCCACTGGGAACAGTCTTTATTGGGCTTCGAACGTCTTGAACAAGGCATGGAGCAGCTCCGCGTCAAGATCAACCTCTGCCAAGGCCTAGGCGAGCTCGGTCGGTGGGCGCGCGCTCGTCAGCTCGGAACCGAAGCCCTGCAGGAGTGTGAGCGGCGGGAGCTCAACGACTTCAAGGTGGTGGTTCTGGGCAACCTCGGCGATCTGGCGATGGCACGAGAGTCCTGGTCTGAAGCCCTTCGTCGATTCGACGAAGCCCAGACGATGGCGGAACAACTCAACGAAGGGTCGTCGCTCGCAGAACTCGCCCGGCGACGTGCAGAACTCGCCGCCCGAACCCACGATCCCGAACTGCTGACCATCGCCAAAGCGGCGGTCGCAGCCTCAGAACAGCACGAGTCGACGTTCGACCTCGCCCGAAGCTTGGCGCTCATGGCCCTGGCCCAAATCCGCCACGGCGAAGAAGTCGACCTCACTGGGGCTCTAGAGTCGATCTGCACCCCCCTCCGCGGCTCTGGGGCCGCCGGAGAATTGGCCATCGTCCGCCGATGGATGGCACAAGCGCTGCTGGAGGCCGGTCACCCCGCCCGCGCGACCGAGCTCGCCTCCGAGGCCATCGCCTGGGCCGACGAGGTGGGTCACGACCTGCTCCGTCGCGACGCCGACCGCCTGCTATCCATCGCTCGCGCGTCCGGCGGGTCCTTGGAGAGCGCGCCGCTCCAACGCCTGGTCCGCACCGGGATCAAGCTGTCGCGCCAACGGGATCCGGACGCGCTCTTGTCAGCCGTGGCCGAGGCCGCCATCGATGTATTGGAAGTCGAGCGGGCGTTCGTGGTGGTGCTCGAGAACGGGGGCACACGGATCGGCGCGTCCGCGTTCAGCCCTGGCATCGAACCCGGAAATCCGTCCATGTCGGTCGTGGCGAGAACACTGCAACAACGCCGAGAAGTTCTCGCTACCGACCTAGAGGAGCGACGCGAGCTTCGGTCGGCGGCCTCGATTCAGGCCATGGAACTTAGGGCCGCCCTCTGCATGCCGCTCCTCGATGGCCCCGAGCTGCTCGGTGCGATCTACGTCGACTCCGGCAATGCGGTGCAGAACCCCCTGACCGAAGCGGCGGGCCACCTACGAGCGCTCGCGGCCTTCGCCGCCACAGCCCTGTCCGACCTGCGCAGGCGAGACCAGGCCCAGGTCATGGCCGATGACGCCGCGGACCTCGTGCATGACGTGCGAAACATGCTGACCGGCGTTGGCTTGTTGCTGGAAGAGGTGGTGGCGGACCAAGCCGCCGAGCGCTGGGTCCTCGAAGACGCCCGCGACAGCACCGTCGCCCTGGGCCGGGTCAATGACCTGCTTCGGCGGTTCCTCGATCGGGCCTCGCCCGCGCCCGAGAGGGTCAATCTACGCAAGCTCACCGAGGAGGTATTGGCCCAGTTGCGCCCATTATCCCGCGCCAATGGCGTTATCCTCACCTGCGGCGGCGCTCCGTATGCGCCGGTGCTCGCCGATCCCCAAGAGCTGCCACGGGCGATCAGCAACCTTGTCGAGAACGCCATCAAATATGGCAGTGAGGGCGGCGAGGTCGACGTCACCATCGAGTCCGATCACAACGGGGTGACCCTGTCCGTCCGCGACCAGGGGCCAGGCATGCCAATGACCGAAGGGCGCCTCAGCCCGCGCGCGATCCGCCACCGTTCCACCCAAGAAGGACACGGCCGAGGCATGGCCATCGCCAAACGCGTGGTGTTGGCCCACGGAGGCCACTTGACTGTCGGGAACCACCCCGATGGCGGCGCCTTCGTGACCGCGCGCTTTCCGGTGCCAGATACTACACAAGGCGGGGAGCAAAGCAGCTAAACTGAGTCCTCAACAAATATGTCCGCTCGGGCTGCGTTCTGGTGTCCATTGACACCTGCCACCCGACGGTCACCATTTGTCCAGGAGGTCCCATGCACCCGTCCTGCCGCTGGCTCGCCGCACTCCCGCTCCTCTGCGCATGCTCTGACCCCGACGTTGACGCAGTCGACCCGGTTACGCCGGCGCCCTACGTGCTCGACGAAGTTCGGGACGATCCCAATGACGTAGACTTGGGCGCACTCGGGGCTGCCCTACAAAGGAGTATCGACGGACTCTTCGAGCTCAACGCCACCCCGGTGCTCGACGCCTACTCCAAGGCCACAGAGGGCCAAACGCCCGTGTGTCCAAGGACGTACGCCATGAATGGCAACGTCTATTGGTTTGACCAGTGCACCAGCGAAGATGGCACCCAATTTAGTGGGTATGGATTCTATTACGACTACGTAGACTACCCCATCGGAGACGCATGGGTGGGCGACTACACCCTCATCAATGGGGCGGCACGGGTGGAGACACCCAACGGGAACGCCCTTGATATTGCAGGTGCAGCCAGTCTTATCTCTGCTACGCACTCCGTACAACCCGCCAACCTCTACCGCTCCGAGATCCGCGGCTCCTTCGGCTGGGACGGGTCGGAGGCCGACGGAACCTGGCTTGGAAGCGGTTTAAATCCAGACCTATCACTTCAGGTATACGAGCGAACCGACGTCGACGGCCGGATGGTGCAGGTCGACGGCGGCGTGTCCGGCATGAGCGGGGACATCGTGGCGATCGTATTCGACGGCGTGACCCTCATCGAGACCAACTTGGGCGGCACCTGCCCGGCGGAGCCGCACGGGATCATCTCTATGCGCACGAGCACCGGCACTTGGGTCGACGTGGTGTTCGATGGGCCCGACCCGCAAACCTTCGTGGGCGACGCCAGCAAGTGTGATGGCAAGGGCCGCGCCTTCTATCGAGGCGAGATTCTCGGCGAGATCGCGGCGGACTTCAGCACCCTCTACCCGACGGAGGCCCCATGGTAGCGCGCGCCCTCATCGTCTCCTTGGCACTCACGGCGTGCCCCGCGCCCGAGGGACCCGCCGACGACGGCTGGCCCGAGATGGACACCCGCGACTTGCTCATTCGAGCGAGCCTCGACCTGCGAGGTGTGCGGCCCACCATCGACGAATACGACCGGATCGAAGAAGATCCTACCGCCATCGATGACCTCATCGATGACTTTATCGCCGACCCGCGCTTCGGCGATCGCATGGCCGACGCCTATGCCGAGGTCTTTCTGACCCGAACCGAGATCTGGTCCGTCAGTGCGCAGACCTACGGCGCTGACATTACCCAGGCCGATTTCGTGCAGAGCATCGGCGATGAGGTGCCGCAGATGGTGGCCCACATCGCCCGCGAGGACCTGCCCTTCACCGAGCTGGTCATTGGCGATTGGACGATGGCGAACCCCGCGCTGTCGCAGATTTGGCCTGTAGAACCGGTCAACTTGGGCTGGCAAAAGAGCCGGTACACCGATGGCCGGCCCAGAGCCGGCGTCCTGGCCACCAATAGCTTGTGGTGGCGGTACGGCTCCACCCAGAGCAACGCCAATCGCAAGCGCGCCAACGCCGTCAGCCGCGTCTTTCTCTGCCAGGACTACCTACACCGGCCCATCAGCTTTGACCGCAACGTCAACCTCTTGGACGAAGGGGCGGTGGAAGACGCCCTGCGCACCGATCCCGGATGCGTAAACTGCCACGTCGCCCTCGATCCGCTCGCTGGGTACTTCTACGGATTCTGGTATTACAACGACAATCTTGCCGCAGAGGTCACCCACTACCACCCCGAGCGGGAGCTGCTGTGGGAGGACCGAACCGGCGTCGCCCCAGCCTTCTACGGAGAGCCGGGCTACGGTCTCGAAGACCTGGGCTGGCAGCTCGCGGCGGACAACCGCCTGGTGACCTGCGCTGTCGAAACCGTGACCGAGCAATTCCTGCGGCGGGAGACCGGCCTAGACGACACCTCGGACCTGGTTGAGCACCGCGAGGCCTTCCTCAACGGAGACCTCACCCTGCGCGCCCTCGCGCGGAGCGTCGTGGACTCCGAGACCTATCGGGCCGGCCGCACCGACGACCCCAGAGCCGTGCCCACCAAGCTGGTGACGCCCGACCTCCTGCACGACCAGATCACGGACCTGACCGGGTTCCGGTGGACGCTCGCCGGGGGGCTCGATGCCCTGGGCAGCGAGCAAGTCGGCTTCCAAACCCTCGCTGGCGGCGCAGATGGCACCTTCGTCACCCAATCGGCCACCCGCCCCAACGCGACCCTGATGCTCGTGCACGCGCGGCTCGCCGAAGCGGCGGCCGACTATGTCGTGCGCGCCGACCTTGCCGACCCCGACAATGCCAAGCTGCTCACCGAGGTCGACGGCACCGAGACGATCGACACGGACCGGGACGCCATGGTGCGGCAGATCCAATTCCTGCATCTGCGGATCTTCGGCACGCGCATCGCTGCCGATGGCGACGAGGTCGCCGCCAATCTAGGCCTGTGGCAAGACCTGCACGATGTTCAAGACGACCCAGAGCGGGCTTGGGTCGGTGTCATTACCGCGCTGCTCCGCGATCCCAACCTGTTGTTGTATTAGGAGGCCGGCCATGAGACCCACACGTCGTCAACTCTTGCAGGGCCTTGGAGCCTTGTCTGCCGCTGCCGCCATCCCCGCCCTGGGCTTGGGGGCCGTGCCAGCGCGGGCCGCAGGTGGAACCAAGAAGTTCTGCTTTGTATTCAACCCCGGCGGCTGGGACCCCACGCGCGTCTTTGTGCCCGCCTTCGGCAAGACCGGCATCGATATGGAGCCCGACGCCACGGCGGCCCAGATCGACGGCCTGACCTTCGTCGACCACCCCGGCCGGCCTGGCGTCCGCGCATTCTTCGAGCAGCACGCCGCCCAAAGCCTTATTTTAAACGGCATGCTCGTCCGATCCGTCGCTCATGAGATCTGCACTGAGATCGCGCTAACCGGTAGCACCGGAGGTCAGGGAGCCGACTGGTCTACGCGCATCGGCGCGGCTTCGGCGGAGTCAGCGCTGCTGCCGTCATTGGTGCTCTCGGGCCCCAGCTTTCCCGGCGACCGCATCGACGTCGTGGCCCGCACCGGGACGAATGGGCAGCTCCAAGGCCTCATCGATGGCCGCGCCTTGGATAGGTCCGATGTGCCGGTCAACGGGCTCATTCGACCGGCCGAGGGGGTGGTGGATCGCTACTTGCTGCGTCGCGCCCAGGGGCGGGCCTTGGAAGACCGAGGCGCCTTGGATCGAGGATTGAGCACCGATGTGGTCAGAGGCCTCGAAAAGACCGCGGACCTGAAGGACCTGCAGTTCGCCATGCGATTCGCCACCGGCCAAGCCTTGGAAGACCAAGCACAGGTGGCCGTACAGGCGCTGTCCCAAGGGGTGAGCCGGTGCGTGACCCTGTCCTTCTTGGGCACCCAACAGCAGCTCGGGTGGGACACCCACGCCAATAATGACGCGCAACAGAGCGCGCTGTTCGAGGGACTCTTCACCGGGCTCGCCCAGCTCATGCAGCTGCTGCGAAGCACCCCTGGCGAAACCGAGGCGACCCTCGCCGATGAGACCGTCGTGGTGGTGTTGTCCGAGATGGGGCGCACCCCCGCCTTGAACGGACTCAATGGCAAAGACCACTGGCCGTATACCAGCGCGATGCTGCTGGGACCGGGGCTCACCGGAGGCCGCGTCGTCGGGCAGATCGACGACCTCTACTATGGGCAAAACGTCGACCCGGGAACCGGAGAAGTGGGAGGAAATACTATTCTTTCCGCAGAATCCATGGGAGCCACCCTGCTGGCTTTGGCCGACGTCGACCCCGAGTCTGAGCTGCCGGGCATCCAGCCGATCACCGGCGTCCTCACATGAGGCGCTGGGCATGGACCGCCCTGCTCATCGTGGGATGCGCTGGCGACGACCCCGACGTCGACGCGCTCTGCGACGATGCCCCAGTGGTGACCTGGGACAGCTTCGGCCAGGACTTCACCCGAGCGAATTGTCAGCCCTGCCACAGCTCCACGTCGGCCAACCGCTACGGCGCTCCTGAGTCGGTCATCTTCGACACCGAAGACGACGTGCTCGGGCGGGCCGAACAAGTGTTGTCCAACGCCACTGGCGACGCCCCTACCATGCCGCCACGCGGGGGCTTGGAAGTCGACGATCAAGAGAAGCTGAAAATCTGGCTGGAGTGCTGGGCGGAGTGAGCCGGCTCGCCGCTCACCGCTGCCGAATGCGCTCTACGGCTTCTTGAGGACTCCCCACGGCATCGTACCGAAGCGTCCACCGGCACCCCTCTTTCCATCGATCACAGCCCCACGCGGTTCGCCCCCGGAGCAGCACGCCTTGGCGACACTCTGGGCACGTGAGGCCCGCCGGGTCGGCGGATTCGGTGGGCATCGGACCCGTCGCGGGCGCGCTCGGCGTCGGCTGGTCCTCGAAGTAGAGCCCGGTGGACCCATCTTCATTGATCACCAGGCCCGCCGAGAAGGCCTTTCCCGTCCGACGACTCACGAAGCCCTGCATGACGGGGGTTCGGCCGTGCTCGAGCAAGGTCTTCACCATGGCCTCATCGATGACCAGCCCGGACATGGTTCGAAAAATATGCAGGTTACATTCTGGCGAATCGCAAGCGAACACCTTGCCGCGCTCGCGCACCTGGCCCGAGCACCTCGGGCACCCCGCCACGGTCTTAGACTCTGGAAAGAGCAGTCCCACCGAGCCGTCTTCGCCGATTTTCAGCGCCGCCGAGAAAGCCTTGCCCGTGCGCTTACTGCGAAAGCCCTTCACCGCTTCGGTCTGGCCGGTCTTCAGTAGGGTCCCCGCCATCCGCCGCGAGATCGCTCGACCCGACATGGTCTTGAAAATCACAAAATCGCACCCCGAGCACGCGAAGACGGGGACCCGCTCCTGGACTGCGCCTCCGCAGCGTGGGCACGCTCCCACCGGTCTTCCATCGGGCTCCTCACCGGCAAAAGCGGGGTGGGACGGGGGCTCGCCGCTGCGGATGCGCTCGACCAGCTCGGCCACATGTTCCGCCACATCCCGCATGAAGTCTGACCGCGACGCCTTGCCCGCCGCCATCTCGGTCAGGCGACGCTCCCACTGACCCGTGAGCTCCGCGCTCTTGAGCTCATCTGCGGGAATGGCTCCGATCAGCGCAGCGCCGCGTTCCGTGGCTCGCAGATTACGTGCTTCTCGACGAATAAATCCCCGATTGAGCAACGTCTGCAGAATGGCGGCACGAGTGGCGGGCGTACCCAATCCCGAGGAGCGCATGGCCCTGCGCAACGCGGCGTCATCCAAGTTCTTACCTGCCGTTTCCATCGCACCAAGCAGGGTGGCATCGTTCATATGTCGAGGCGGTCGCGTCTGCCCTTGTAGGACCTCGGTCGACTCGACTAGCGCGTCGGCCCCTTCTTGAACCAAAGGAAGTTCCAGCTCTTTGGACTTCTTTGGGGGGTCCACATCACGCCAGCCCGCCTGGACGCACACCCGACCCCGGGCCCTGAACCGGGGCGGCGACGGCAGGGGCTCGGGCGCATCGACCTGCACCGCCACAACAAGGCTGGTTTTGTCGAAGAGAGCATCTGGGGAGAGTGCAGCTAGAAAGCGGCGAGCTACGAGGTCAAACACGCGCTTTTCGTCGGGCTGTAGACCCATTCGGGACGCGTCCTTGCCCGTGGGCAAGATGGCGTGGTGGTCCCCGACCTCGCCCGCATCCACCACCCGCCGGCTGGGCGAGAACCCATCGTCAAAGCGCGCAATCACACTAGAAGCAAAGCCGGAGTACACCGACATCCGACCCAGGCCGGCGGCGATCTGCGGAAGCTCCGGAACCTGGTCGGGCGTCAGGTGGCGGGCATCGGTCCGAGGATAGGTAATGAGCTTGTGGGCCTCGTATAGCTTCTGGGCGACCTCTAGGGTGCGCTGTGCAGACAGCCCATAGCGACGGTTCGCCTGCTGTTGCAGGCTCGTGAGATCGTAGAGAAGCGGAGGCCGATCCACCACCCTCTGGCGCTCGGAGGTCTCCACCCGACCGGTCTGGCCTTGCACAGCCGCCTGCAATGCCTGGGCGACCTCCTCGGAAGGCAAGCGCTCGGCGACAGGGGCGTCCTGCTTCTGGCCACGCTGGGTGTCCGCCGACGACGAAGGCCGAAACCACGTGCCTTCCCATTGGGCAGGCCCTCCTGCTGCATCCGCCGAAAAAGATGCGCGAAGCTGGTATGTGGGCTCGGGAACAAAGGCCGCAATCTCCGCGTCCCGACCCACGACCATGGCCAGGGTCGGCGTCTGGACTCGCCCCACAGACAGGACCCGCCCACCGCCTCCGAGCCGTGACAGGCAGGTCATGGCCCGCGTCGCATTGAGCCCGACCAACCAGTCCGCCTCCGACCGGCACCGCGCCGCATCGTGTAGCGCCTCAAAATCGGAGCCCGGCCGAAGGTTGCCCCAGGCCTGTTGAATCGCAGACTCTGTCAGGGACTTGAGCCACAAGCGCTGCACAGGCCCGGTGTACCCAGACAGCTCCGCCACGTAGCGGAAGATCAGCTCGCCCTCACGACCCGCGTCGCACCCGTTGACCACATCGGTGAACCGGGGATCGTTGAGCAGGCGCTGCACGACGCCAAACTGCTTCTCCGCGTCATCTCGCACCTGAAGCGCAAACCGCTCGGGCAGCATGGGGAGTGTGTCCAGGCTCCACCGCTTCCATGCCAAATCATAGTGGGCGGGCTCCACGAGCTCGACCAGATGACCGACGCACCAGGTGATTGCGATTTCTTCGCCTTGCAGCCACCCTTCACGGCGTTCCTGCGCATGCAGAACGCGGCCCAGATCTCGGGCGACTGAAGGCTTCTCAGTGATTACGAGGCGCATGCCGACCCTGTATGCGATGATGGCCGGGTTGTGGAGCCTGAGTGTCCGAGTCTGACGAGCCCGCTATCCCCCCGCGCAAGCCCGCAGCCACCGCTTCTACGCTAGATCGCGCGCCGATCTCCCGCAGGGCTGGCACACCCTTGCCATACCTGCCGCGGCTACCGGGAGCTCTGGGGTCGGAAGATCCGCTGCCTCAGATCCCCGATGACCGCGCAAGCCCATCGGCCACGCCGCCCCCACTGGACCTGGCGGGTGCGCGCCGTCGTCGGTCCCTGCTCACCACACCGTCCACGCCAGAGATGCCTCCCGAACCCGAGCGAGAGCCCCCACAGCGGGTCGACCTCCGGGCCGCCGCGGCGGCGGAGCGAGCCACGGGTGCGGTAGAGCTTCCCACCAAACCCATCTTCTTGGACGAGGTTGAGGCTACCGCCATCTACACGGCCCCTGTAGGGACCGAGCCGCCCCCACCCGAGCCAAGCTCGCCGCACGCCTTGGACGACGAAGAGGCCGAAAAGGCCGCAACCCTTAGCGCGTGGACCCTCGCCCTCGCCGGCGTGATCCTCGTCGGCCTCCTGGCCATCGCCTGGCTCGCGTTCGCCCTATTGAGCCAACCCGCGGCATTGGGGCCCGACCCGCGCAACGTCCCTGCCCTGCAGGCCATTCCGGCAGAGGACACCCCGGCAGACGTCCAGCCAGAGGCGCCCGTCGAGGTCCCGCCACCCGCGCCCAAGCCCGCACCACCGGCCACCACACCCGCTCCCCCACCTCCGGCGATCGAGGAGCCGCCCGCTCCGGTGCAGCCAGCGGCGACCGATAAGAAGTCGGAGCGCAAACAGAGGCGACGGAAGCGGCGAGAGCGCAAGTCAGAGCCTGCTGCGCCTGCCAAGCCCACAGAGACAGCGCCCGCCGAACCCGAGAGTCCGTGGGGGGCGCTGCCGCCAGGGCGACCGTGACC
>JBGCER010000400.1:0-11921 GCA_045106515.1 Myxococcota bacterium | reverse complement strand
GGCCTTCCTGGAACCACGCCGATTCCGTGCCATCTTCATCGAAGGTGTTGCGAACGTGGGCGATTCGGTCGACATCACCCAGACCAAGCCCGCCGCGGACCTCCAGAATTGCCCGACCCGCGTGGGGTGTGTTCTTGGCGTTCCAGTCCCGGATGTCTGCGTCGGAATCCAAGAAGTGATCTTTCACGCCCACCAGGTGGCGCTCTTGGAAGCCCGTGTCGTCAAATGCAGCGTTTAGCTTGCCTTCTGGGGTCGTCGGTTTGGCCGGACCCGAGGAGACGGAACCGGTCCCGGAGGCGGTGCCCGCGCCCTGCTCATTACCGCCGCTTCCGCCGTCGGAGCGCTCACCGGGCCCACCCGTACGGTTCTGTCCGCCCGTGTCACCCGTTCGGTTGCTGCTGCCGGAGCCATCCCGCGACTTTCGGACCACAACCACCGCGTCCGGATCCGCCGTCGTCGCATTCCCGGCCGCTTCGCGGGCTTGGTGGGAAGCGATGAGCTTGGCAGCGCTCAAGACATCGTTCGCATTCGCCGGACCCATCACCATGGCGAGGTCGTTGACCCGGTCCGCGATCTCTCGCCCAAACTTGTCTTCTTCACCAGACACAACCTCGATGGTCGTCTCTTCGATGGGATCCGAGCCCGTTTGCTCGTAGATGCGAAGATCTCCGAAAACGCGTCCCGAATCTTGGCGAACCCGCACCACCACCCCGAACCGCGCGGGCAGCTTGCCCAGGGCGACGCCAGGGCAAGCAGGCTCGTCATAGCAGGCGTCCAATGTATCGCTGCCGATGACGCTCTCTACAACATCGTCGACGAGAACGACGTGCCCAGACCTGGCCAAACCGTCCTCGGTCACCTGCTGTAGCAGGGCGGCCAGCGAGAAGTCCGATGTTGTGGCCGGGGTAAAGTCGGGCAACAACACGGGCTCCCCCGCCATTGAGGGCAGGGTCCACATCAGGCCGACAACAGCGATGGTCAGGAGTCTTGTCACGGGCCGAGGTGTACCACGCCCACGCGCTGCGGACTACATCGACGCCAGACCAAGGAGAGCGCATGACCATTCACGAGGTGCTGCAGCTGGGCCACCCTGTGCTGCGAACTGTGGCCGAGGCAGTGCCACACGACGAGATCTCCAGCCCAACCGTGCAGACGCTGTGCGAGGACTTGGTGCAGACCATGCGTCACAAGAATGGCGCTGGGTTGGCCGCTCCACAGATCGGCGTGCAGTTTCGCGTGGCCGTGCTGGAGGTCAACAACAACCCCAGATACCCATACAAGCCCAAGATCCCGCTGACGATCGCAATAAATCCTATCTTAACGCCGATAAATGAGGAAACCTTCGAGAACTTCGAAGGGTGCCTCTCGGTCCCAGGCCTTCGAGGCATCGTCAAGCGTTATCGCAACTTACACGTTCAATATACCGACCCCCTTGGGGTGGTACATGAACAAGAGGTCACCGGGCTAACGGCCGGCACGTGGCAGCACGAGTGTGACCACCTCGACGGCCTGCTCTTCGTCGACCGGCTCGTCAGCACCGCAAGCCTGACAACGTGGGACAACTTCAAAGCCTTCTATGAAACGGACTTTGTGGAGTCCATCTCAGGCCTCTAGGGGTCGAGATCGACCGCGACGGATCCACGAAGAACGCCGGCCCCCACACGGAGGACCGGCGTTCAAATGGAGCCGAGAATCGGGGTTGAACCGACGACCTGCTGATTACGAATCAGCTGCTCTACCACTGAGCTATCTCGGCGCGCCCGCCCCATATCTTGTTGCGCGAGACGAGCAACGACGGAGTGGAGGTGTGCCGGGTTGTCGACTGTGCGACTACAGCAGCGCACCAGCGAGACTCACGCCTGTGACCCCCGCATGTGCTTGGGCCTGCTGCGCAGCGCCCACGAGATCATTGGCCACCACAAATGCGGTGGAGCCGTCCGCCATCTGAACCAAGTACACCGAAGCCCCTGCCGCAGGAGCGGCCTTGGCCGGTCGCGCCGCCAAGGGCGCTACGGGCACCGCAGCGGTTGACGCCACGGCGGGCCGGGCGGGCGCCGCAGCGAGCGCCGCAGCGGGCGCTGGCGCCCCGCCGGAACTCGCAAGATACTCGCGGTATGACGGAATGCCCCGCCGGCGACGGAACGCGGCCACCGCGTTGGGCGTCACGCCCGCGCGAGACGCAATGTCTGCGTCGGGCGCCTTGCCGATGAGGTGGAAGTACGGGTCGAGCTTGGAGGCCTTGCCACGTGCGCGCAACTTGAGCGGCGTCGGCGCTGGAGCTTCTCCCTTCTCAGCGGGTAGGCGAGTCAGGGGCGCCTTCTTCTTGTTCTTCGAGCCCGGTCGCCGCCCAGGCTTGCCCTTGATGCCATTGCGACGGCGAAACTCGCCTACTGCACGAGCGCTCACGCCGACGCGCTCACCGATCACATTGTCCGGCTCTACGCCGAGAATATCTGCCCATTCGGCGATCAGGGCGTCGGAAGTGCCCGCACGCACGGTCAGGCCATTGATGGTGCTTGTAGAGGACTTCCGGCCTTTGCGCACGATCTTCCGCTGGGGCGTCCGCTTGGAAACCCCGGCCGC
The DNA here is from genome assembly GCA_045106515.1 of Myxococcota bacterium. Taxonomy (GTDB): domain Bacteria; phylum Myxococcota_A; class UBA796; order UBA796; genus REDI01. The sequence continues at coordinate 9,338 of JBGCER010000400.1, read as the reverse complement.
GACCGGGTTAGGCGGGAGGCTGCCTTTGGCCCGAATCGCGGTGCGCTTCACGCCATTTCGAATCAGCGCAGCGGACAGTTCGCCAGGAGACACCCCAAATGCCTTTGCAACCTCGCTGACGGGCCGTTCCTTGACCGCCGCGACGATTTCGTTCCATGCGTCTGTCTTCTCAATCAAGTGAGTTCTCCTTGCTGCGTTTTGAAGATAGCGATTGCCATAACCGAAGCCAGGCTTCTCGCATGTAAACGCCAATGGTCACACAGGACCGCCACCCATCGCCCTAATCCCCCATTGTCGAGGTACACGCGCCGTCCGGCCGCACACGAACACACAAGGAGTTGACAGGGAGATGTCAGCGCCAAGAATATGATCGAACCTCAAGGTGGAGGCCTCCATGCGCTCAGTGATTTTGCTTCTCGCTCTCCCGCTCATGGCGTGCAATGGTACCAGCGATGGCTCCGATGGCAGTGACGGTACCGACGGAACGGACTCCGAAGACCCCTACGGCGGGTGCCATCCGCTCATCGGAGAGTATCTGCTCTCCATCGACAAAGACCCGCTCGACTCCACGCAGAACGGGCTGTGCTTCACCCTCAACACCACCGAGCCGTGCACCAAGCGCAACGGCGGCCGTGGCACGCGGGTCTACCGGTTCATGGACGATGGCCGCGTCGTCGATGGCAACTTTACCGGGACCGAAAAGTGGTTCTGGTTCTCGGGCAGCGCGGACACCTGGGATGACGACAAGGTCGATTCGCTGTCCTACAGCGGCGCCGTCAGCGAGAACATCGATGGCGCGGACCTTCGATGCGAAGGCTGCGAAGAGGTCTACGAGCTGTCTCGCGACATTATCGAGAATCAAACGGCCACCAGCTATTCCACCGAAATCGTTTTTGCCCTCGACAATCTAAACCCCAATGGCGGTTGGCAGGGCACGGAAGAAGAGCGGAACATGTTCGTCTTCTATGCGCGCTACGGTCGTAATGGCGAGCTGACCAACCTGGACACGGACTATGCCAAGGGCCAATACACGCCTGACTCCATGACCCCTGGCGAGTACCCAGCCAGCTACACCTGGTTCCCCCAGAGTTCCGAAGGCAAGTGCTACTGATCGTTGGATGACGCCCCCGATGGGGTGGTTCGCTCGACCATCCATCGCGCGATGGCGTGCCAGATGGGCTCGCTCCGTGAATCTGTGACCAATCCCATATGAGTGGGATTCCACGTGAGGCCCAAGTCTCCCTCGCGCAGGTACCAAACCTCTGCACGGCCGGGGCCTAGCTGCTCGATGAACGCGCGGGTGCCTTCAATGCTGGAGAGTAGGCGGTCCCCTGCCCCGCACACCTCCAAGACCGGGCCTGCGACCTCGCACATGCTGGCTCCGTAGTCGTAGCGGCCATCTCGGCTGCCCCACTCATCATTGAACCAAAACCGAGTGATGTCCTGCACATAGGGCAACGACTCATCGGCCGGCCCCATCCGGAAGGCACGGCTCGGCCAGTGCCCAATCAGGGACACGGTCCGGCGAAACAGCCGCATGATCGCATGCTTCTTTAGCCGCATCCGGCGCGAGCCCTCCAGCGAGGGCATCCACACATTCCCGGCGATGAGCACGTGACCATCGGGGGCGAACGTATGGGCGCCTGCGGCTGCCGCGGCCAGCGATACGTGCGAACCCAAGCTGTGCCCGAGCACCCACACCACACCGGGATCGCGCTCACGAACAGCCTCGACCAGCGCGGGCACATCCCGAAACACCAGGTCGTCGTAGCACCAATCGCCGCCTTCGGACACGGTGGGTCCCGAGCCGCCATGGCCTCGCAGATCTGCGATATGGACGTCAAAGCCGTAGGCAGCCAGGCAAGAGCCCAATCCTGCGCCCGCCGGTCGGTCCAGGGTTCGGGCGTCCACCATCATGGCGGGCAGCATCAACACAGCCCCCCTTCGCGGTCCCGAATGGGCGAGCCGGTTCACGGCCAGGCGCCATCCATCGGATGTCAGCACTTCATAGGAATCCAAGAGCGGGCCTCCTCGACGGTCTCGCGGAGCTGGCATAGCCGGCTGGCATGATCTCACGAGTGTGGAGCTTTACAGGCGGCAGCGTCCGTCACCTAGAGCGCTTGGTTCGCGCCGATGGGGCGTGGTCGCTGCGGCTGCTGCCGGCCCGGTTCGCCATCATCGAACACAGCTCCGGGATTATCGTTTTTGATACCGGATTTCACCCGAGCTTGCGTGAACGCCTGGGCGGCGTGGCGAAGGCCTACAATCGCGTTGTGCCGTGGCGCTGCCCCCCGGAGCAGGCCGTGGGGGCCCGCCTCCGGTCCCTTGGGTTTGACCCCGATGATGTGCAGCTCCTGGTGCTCTCACACATGCACGCCGATCACGTCTCAGGCTGGGTCGACCTCCAGAATTGTCCGCTCGCACTCACCCGAAAGGCATGGCAGCACCTACAGAGCGGAGGGCGGATTGAGCGGGGTCGACACGGGTATTTTCGTGAGCTGCTGCCCTCGTCACTGCCCGCACACACCAGATGGCTGGATCCGCCTGAACCTGGCTTAGACCTCGAAGCGAGCTGCGAGGACCTGCTCGGTGACGGCTCCATCGGCGTCGTCGCACTGCCCGGACATGCCCCGGGGCAAGTGGGCCTGGTGTTGCGCCCCCCGAGTGGCCCGAACATTCTGCTGGCCGCGGACGCCACGTTCAGCAGAGATGCGGTCAAAGCTGGGGTCGCGCCCAGCCGCGCCTTTATGCGCTCGGTGTTCGACGATGTGCCAGCCACCCTGGCGACCCTCGACCGGATCAGGGCGTGGATGACCCACGATCCCAACCTGGTCTTGCACTGTGCGCACGGCTGGGAGGGCCCCCAAGAGGGCCTGCTATACGAGTCATGAACCGCGCCTAGCCCCCATGAGCCTGCGGCGCACCGCACGCTCCACCACCCAAAATGGCGCGATCTTGAGCGCCCGCCGAAGCCGGGTTCCCGGACCCAGCGCGTGGCGAAGGCCCTGCCTTTGCCCTTCGAGCAGCGCCGTAATTTTGTCGACGACTTCCTTGGGGTCCCGCAGATCTCGATCGACCGCGGCCTGGAAGTTCTGGTCCACCGTCTGTGATAAGGCAGCCCACGGACTGTCTGGGTCTCGTGCCTTTCGGCACACCGCGCGATTCCGAGCCCAAATGTCCGTTCGATAGGCCCCCGGCTCCACCAGGTAGATATCGATTCCAAAGTGAGCCAACTCGTGGCGCCACGCCTCAGTCATGCCTTCCAAAGCAAACTTTGAGGTGGCATACACCCCGAGCCCCGGCAATGCCATGATGCCACTTACGCTGGAGACCATCACGATCTTGCCCGCCCGACGCTCCCGAAAGGACGGCAGGACCAGCTTGGTCAGAGCCCACGCCCCGACGACGTTGACGTCCAAGACCCGCCGGAGCTCATCCTCGTCGACTTGCTCAAGGAAACCGCCCAGCGCAACGCCGGCGTTATTCACCAATGCATCGATGCTCCCCTGCTCATCGAGGATCTGCGCAACCACAGCCTGTCGCTCATCGGCGAGCGTCACATCGAGCTGAACCGGGTGCACATCATAGGCGGACGTTCGGGCGATCAGCTCGCCTGCCGTGGAGAGGTCTCGGAGGCCGGCATAAACAGTGTGGCCCCGGTGTCCGAGATCCTCAGCGATCCCTAGACCAAACCCCGAACGACACCCGGTAACTAACACCACCATCGCGCCTCCACATCCAAGATGCATAGAGGCACAAGCCCTACCCACCTGTCACGCTGACGGCCACGCTTGGAGCGCCCGTGCTCATGTCCCTCCTCCTGATGTCCGCCACTGCCGCCGTACCGCAAGGAACAACCCGGCACGCCCTGAGCGAACCCAAGGCCCAAGTCGACGCCAAGCTAAGCAAGGCCGTGGAGGAGACCGTCGGGCAGATCCCTTGGGCGTTTCGGGGGATTGCGCGCCCCAAGATCGCGCCGCTCGCCACGGCCTGCCCCGCCTACCGATTCCACATTGAAGGCCCGTCGTTCGAGGTCCAATGCGATGGCAAGGACCCCGTTAAAATCGACGTTGGTGGTACATTTAACTGGACCAGCCCCGAGGGGGACCCCTTCGTGGGCACGCTCACGAAGGCCGCAGACACCTATACGCTCAATTTCGCCGGTGGGTCCGGAAGCAAGCGGTTCATCTACAACTTCGGCGGCTCCGCACTCGTCGTCACCCAAGAGATCCGCTCGCCGAGGCTCACAGCACCCATGCGCTGGTCACTCAACTACGCAAGAGAGTAAGCGCCCAGCCCACCGCTGAACGCCCCATGCGCCGCATCCCTTTTAGTTGGCGAACTCAACATCACCCGAGCCAGTCGTATTCACGTCGCGATCCGCAGGGTTGCCGTGAATAATGGCATCACCGCTGCCCGACAGGCGGGCTCGAAGCGACTCGGTGACCGTCAACTCCACGTCGCCGCTACCGCTCACGTCGACGTCGGCGGTTTGCACGACCATCGCCTCATTGCCCACCGCGCCGCTGCCAGACACCCGCGCGATGATTCGCTCCGCCGTCCCTTCGAGGACCACGCTTCCGGAGCCCGAGGTGCGAACGTCGAGGTCGCAGACGGCCAAACCATCGAGGATGGACTCGCCTGAACCGCTGGTATCCACAGACAAAGAGCACGCGGTTATCCCAGTTAGAAACACGCCTCCCGAACCCTGTGCCCGCACGGAGCTGACGGCCGGCGTGATGCCGTGGACCTCGATGGAGCCAGAGCCCGACGACTGAACGGACTCGAGCTCTGGCAGATCGCCCTCCACGTGGATTTGGCCAGAGCCATTCTGACTGAGCGAGGTGAGAAGCGGCACTTCCAGGGTCGCGGTGCAGTCCGACCGTGGCATCAGGTTCTGCCCATCGACGACCCGCAGTTCGAGCTCGCCATCCTCATTGAGATCGGCGACGAGGTTGTCGATCAGGTTGTCATCGCAAGTCAGCTCCAAGCGACTCCCGTCGGCGCCCGGCTGAACGAAGACGTCTACGAAGGTGGAGTTGACGAAGGTCGTGGTCCCCTCGACGTCTTTGTCTACGGTCACGGCCGTGCCCGATCCGATCTGCGTTCCGATGCAAGCGGGAAGGGCCAGAAGAAGAGCGATGAGAGAGATGCGGGTCATGGAGCCTCCAGGTTCGCCATGTTGGACACCGGGCACGCCCCCATCAGTCACCGCTCGTCTAGGATGCGGGCATGAATATTCGCTTTCTGGGACTGGCGCTGTGCATCACCACATCCTGCCGTGTGGAATTCGGTCCGCCCAACGCCGGCTCACAGCCATCAGCTGCTGGAGATGCGCCCAAGGGCGAGGTGTGGATTTACACGTCGATGTACCAGTCCGTCGTCGACGATCTGACGCCGATGCTGCGCGAAGCCCTTCCAGAGGTTCAGGTGAGGTGGTACCGAGCCGGATCAGAGAAAGTGGCACAGCGCGCAGAGGCCGAGTGGTCCTCGGGGGGAACGAAGGCGTGCTTACTCATGACCAGCGACCCATTCTGGTATGACGACCTCGCGTCACAAGGCCGTCTAAAACCTCACTTTTCACCGAACATCCTAGAGTTGGACCGCGGGTTCGTGGACGCCAAGGCCCGATGGTCTACGGCGAGAATCTCGCTGATGGTCATGAGCGTCAACGAGACGCGGCTGTCGGCAGACGAAGCGCCCAATCGCTTCAGCGACCTGTCCGATCCGGTGTGGAAGGATCGGATCACCATGGGGGATCCGCTGTCGTCGGGCACCATGTTCACCACCCTCGCCTTCTGGGACACGCGGGAATCTTGGAGCTTCGTCGAATCGCTTCGGAGCAATGGGCTGGTGGCCGCGGGTGGGAACTCGTCTGTCTTGACCCGAATCGAGACCGGTGAGCGCGAGGTCGGCGTGGTGCTGCTCGAAAACCTGTTGAGCGCCGCCGAAAATAATAGCCCCGCAAAGGCTGTGTTTCCCGAGGATGGTGCGATTGCGATTCCCGGCCCCATCGCCTTGACATCCGACTGCTCCAATGACCAAGCAGCCAGAGCCGTCTACGATATTATCCAGTCTGAAGCCGGACAAAAGGCAATGGTTGCCGGCAAGATGTACTCGGCCATGCCGGGCGTAGCGCCGCCCGCCGGCGCGCCCAGCCTCGATAGCATCGAGGTACGACCCTGGTCGTCCGCGTTCATGACCGGCGTGCAGGAGCGCCGCGACGCGCTCAAAGAGCAGTGGGCCTCACTGATCAGTGGGCCGTAGCCCATGAGCCGCGTCCTACTTCTTGGCGGTGCTGTCGCACTGCTGCTGATGATGGTGGTCCTGCCGCTCGGCGTATTGCTCGCCTATGGCTTGGCGGATCCGGCCGCCGCGCTTTCCGCATTGGCCGAGCCGCGAAACCTAGAGGCGGGCTTCAACACCGTGATCGTCTCGCTGGGCGTCACCGCATTCACACTCATTGTTGGGGTCCCCCTTGGATTTCTAGTGGGCCGAACCGACCTTCCGATCCGGTCGACGTGGAAGGTGCTCGCCACCATGCCGTACATCGTTCCGCCCTACATTGCGGCGATCGCATGGACCACCCTTCTCAATCCGTCCAATGGCCTGTTGAACCAGCCCCTCGTCCTGCTGGGGCTGCCACCGCTCAATATCTACAGCTTGCCAGGCATGATCGGAGTGATGGGCCTGGCCTACACCCCCTTCGTCCTGCTCTCGACCGCCGATGCCCTGTCTCGGACTGACGCGTCCCTGGAGGAGCAAGCCCGGATCGCTGGCGCCGGGCCATGGCGATCCCTGTTCACCGTCACCCTGCCCGTGGCCGCACCCGCCATCGCCGAGGGGGCAACCTTCGTATTAGCGGCCAGCACCGCCGCTTTTGGTGTTCCATACCTCCTGGCCAGCGGCACCGCTCAGCCCGCGTATGTGCTCACCACACGGATCTACCAGGCCCTCGACCTGGCCCCCGCCACGGGGCGCCCCATTGCAGTCGCCCTGTCCCTGGCGCTCTTGGCCTTCGGGCTCGGACTACCCGCACTGGTTCGAGCGCTCCGCGGCCGGCGCAAGTTCACGACCGTGACAGGGAAAGCCACTCGTCAAAGCCCATTTCGCCTGGGTGGTGCCACCGTGCCTGCCCTTGCCCTCCTGAGCCTCTACGTCTTGTTCGCGGTGGTACTCCCTCTTGGAACCATTGGTCTCACCTCGATTCTCACCACGTTCGGCAGAGGGCTCGGGCCGGACAACTGGACCCTGGCCAACTACTCCGCGGTGTTGTGGGAACGAAGCGACACCCTGCCCGCGCTCTTGCGCTCTGCGGGCCTCGCTGCGGGCGCTGCAACCGGTGCCGTCCTCATCGGAGCCCTCCTCGGGTGGATGAAGGAGCGCTCCAAGACGCCTGGCCGAGGCGTGGTCGCCTGGCTTGCCCGCCTTCCCTATGCCGTGCCCGGCACCGTCCTCGCGCTGGCGTTGCTGCTCACGTTCAGCCAAGAGATCCGGTTCATCGTCTTCGAGCGCATCACGCTCGGTTTGGCCTTGGCCGACACGCCTTGGATCCTTGGCTTGGCGTACATGACCAAGTTCTTGGCCTTCCCCGTGGGCCACACCTCCGCAGGACTCCAGGCGACCGACGCCTCTCTTGAGGAGGCCGCCCGCTTGTCGGGCGCGGGGTTCATCGCCACGCTGCGGCGAGTCACCGCTCCCCTGCTTCGACCCAACCTGGTGGCAGCGTGGTTCTTGGTCTTCATGCCCGCGTTCTCGGAGGTCACCTTGTCGATTCTTCTTCAGGGGCCGGACACCCAAGTGGTGGGCACCTTGCTCTTCGACCTGCAAACCTATGGAAATCCGCCCTCGGCGGCGGTGCTGGCGGTGACTGTGACCGCGGTTGTTTTGGGTGGTAATGCACTTTTAAGGCTGCTGACTGGCGGCAGGCTAGGACTATAATGGCAACGGTGACGCTGACTAATCTCAAGAAGAGCTACGGCGACAACGACGTTGTGCGGGGGCTGGATCTGCACATCGATGACGGCGAAGTCTTGTGCTTGCTCGGACCCTCCGGGTGCGGAAAGACCACAACGCTGCGCATGGTTGCCGGGCTGGAACGACCGTCTCAGGGCGAGATCCACATCGGCGGTAACGCCGTCAGCAGCGGTTCGGTGTGGGTGCCTCCAGAGAAGCGCCAACTGGGCATGGTGTTCCAGTCATACGCCGTGTGGCCCCACTTGAGCGTGCTCGCAAACGTGCGCTTTCCCCTGTCAGTGTCGGGCATCGGCCGGGCGGAGGCCGACACAAAGGCAAGGATCGCTTTGGCCCAAGTGCAGCTTGAAGGGCTAGATTCAAGGTATCCCCACGAGCTTTCCGGAGGCCAACAGCAGCGTGTTGCGCTCGCCCGAGCCCTGGTGGCAGAGCCCAAGGTCCTGCTCCTCGACGAGCCGCTGTCCAACCTCGACGCTCGCCTACGCGAAGAGATGCGCGACGAGATCCGCGCGCTGGTCAAACGTGCCGGGGTGACGGTGGTGTTGGTCACCCACGACCAGGAGGAGGCCCTCGGGCTGTCCGACCGGATCGCGGTCATGGAGGACGGGCGCTTCCAGCAGGTGGACACGCCCCAAGCGCTATACGACCGACCGGCCAACCTGCGTGTGGCGCGCTTTGTCGGCACCCTCAATGAGCTGCAAGGCGAGTGGGACGGGCAGCGAGTGGTGGTGCGTGGCCATCCCGTGGCGGTCGAAGGCCCGTCACCCAAACCAGGCCCATGCATCTTTGGCTTCCGCCCCGAGCATACCCAGTTCACCGATGTGGGCATCGAAGGCACGGTACGAACCCGCGCCTATCTTGGGTCCACGGTGCGCTACCGGGTTCGCGTAGGCGACGTCGACGTCGTGGTCGATGGGCCTGACGGGCGGGAGCCCGGCGATACGGTCTGTCTTTCGGTCCGTCGGGGGTTGGTGCTGCCTACTGAGGCGTGACCACGCTCGTGATCCAGTCCACAAGGTCGCGGGTGACCTCATCTCGATTGGTCTCGTTGAGCAGCTCGTGGCGAGCGCCCTCGTAGACCTCCACGTCCAACTTCGCGAAGCCGCGCTCTTGGTACAAGCGGACGAGTGCATCGAGCCCCTTGCGCTTGTCATGGATGGGGTCATCGCCTCCGCTCATGATGCGCACCGGCAGGTCCGCCCGGACTTTCGCCACATTTTCTGGGCGTTCAAGCTCCAAAAAGGCATAGGACAAATCACACCAGAGCCCCGCCGTCACGTCGAAGCCGCACCACTTGTCCGCGATGTAGAGGTCGACCTCGGCGGAGTCCCGCGAGATCCAGTCGAAGTCGGTGCGGCGGTTGG
>JBGCER010000399.1:0-10837 GCA_045106515.1 Myxococcota bacterium | reverse complement strand
CAGCGGCCGTCGGCCCCTATTGCGTGCCCGTGGTGAACCTCGACGCGCACCTGGACGCTTCGAACGTGAACATGGTCACCTGCGGTGGCCAGGCCACCATCCCCATCGTGGCGGCTGTGGGCCAGGTCGCCAAGGTGCACTATGGCGAAATTGTAGCGTCCATCGCCAGTAAATCCGCAGGCCCTGGCACCCGGGCCAATATCGATGAGTTCACCGAGACCACCGCCCGAGCCATCGAGGTGGTCGGCGGCGCGACCCGCGGCAAGGCGATCATCGTGCTCAACCCCGCCGAGCCGCCGCTGATCATGCGGGACACCGTGTTTACGCTGTCCGATGTGGCGGACGAGGCCGCCGTCGCCCAGAGCGTCCAGGCCATGGTGGAGCGGGTGCAGGCCTACGTGCCTGGGTATCGACTCAAGCAGCAGGTGCAGTTTGAGCGGGTGTGCGCCGACGCCCCAGTGCGCATTCCCGGCGGGGCGGTCTTCGACAGCGGGCTCAAGACCACGGTGTTCTTGGAGGTCGAGGGCGCCGCGCACTACTTGCCTGCCTACGCCGGCAATCTAGACATCATGACGTCGGCGGCCCTGGCGACCGGCGAGCGCATCGCGTCCCGACTGGAGGGCCGGCATGACCGATAAACCTTCGCTCTTCATCCAGGACGTCACCCTGCGCGACGGCATGCACGCCATCCGCCACCAATATGGTCTGGACCACGCGACCCAGATCGCCAAAGCCCTCGACAAGGCTGGTGTTCACGGGATCAGCGTCGCCCACGGCGATGGCCTGTCGGGCTCGTCGTTCAACTATGGCTTCGGCGCCCACGACGACCTGGACTGGATCGCCGCCGTGGCGGATGTGGTGGACAAGGCCACCCTATGCACCCTGCTGCTTCCGGGCATCGGCACCGTCACCGACCTCAAAGACGCCCATAGCGTGGGCGTGCGGTCCGTTCGCATCGCCACCCACTGCACCGAAGCCGACATCAGCCGCCAGCACATCGAGGCCGCCCGGGCCCTGGACATGGCCGTGGTGGGAGTCTTGATGATGAGCCACATGAGCGAGCCTGAAGACCTGGCCCAGCAGGCGGTGCTCATGGAGTCCTATGGGGCCCACTGCGTCTATGTGACGGACTCTGGCGGGCGGCTGCTTATGGACGAGGTCGCCGCTCGATTCGAGGCCTATGACGCCGCATTGAAGCCGGACACTGGCCGGGGCATGCACGCCCACCACAACCTGTCCTTGGGCGTGGCCAATTCCGTGGTGGCGGTTCAGAAGGGGGCGACGCGGATCGACGCCAGCTTGGCGGGCATGGGGGCGGGGGCGGGCAATTGCCCCCTTGAAGTGTTCATCGCCGTCGCCGAGCTTCAAGGCTGGGAAACGGGCGTGGACCTCTACGCCTTGATGGACGCCGCCGAGGAGCTGGTGCGACCGCTTCAAGACCGGCCCGTGCGGGTCGACCGAGAGACCCTCACCCTTGGATATGCCGGGGTGTACTCCAGTTTCCTGCGCCACGCCGAGGCGGCCAGCGCCCGCTATGGCGTGGACACCCGAGACATCTTGGTGGAGCTAGGTCGTCGCCGAATGGTGGGCGGCCAAGAAGACATGATCGTGGACGTGACCTTGGACTTGAAGGAGAAGGCATGAGCATCGACCCCGCCGAACTGGCCCGAATCGTCGACGACGCTGCCGCCAGCGGCACCGCCATTCCCCAGCTCTCACACACCTATGGCGAGGTCTCCGTCGAGGCTGCCTATGGTATCCAGGCCCTGTCCATCGCCCGCCGCTTGGCGCGTGGCGAGCGCATGGTGGGGCTCAAAATGGGCTTCACCAGCCGGGCCAAGATGATTCAGATGGGGCTGTCGGACCAGATCTGGGGACGTCTCACCTCCGGCATGCAGATCGCGGACGGCGGCACCTTGCACTTCGACCGCTATGTGCACCCCCGGTTCGAGCCAGAAGTGGCGTTCTTACTTAAGAAGCCGCTTTCCGGACCCACCACGCCAGCCCAAGCGCTGACCCACGTCGAGGCCGTCGCTCCGGCCATGGAGATCATCGATAGTCGGTACAAGGACTTCAAGTTCTCGCTGTCCGATGTCGTCGCAGACAATAGCTCCTCATCGAGTTTTGTCCTGGGCAAATGGTGCTCTCCCGACCTGGATATGTCCAACTTGGGCATGGTGTGCGAGGTCGATGGCCGCCCCGTGCAGATCGGCTCGACCGCCGCCATTTTGGGGCATCCGCTCCGGTCGCTGGTGGCGGCGAGCCGCATCGCCGCCGAGCACGGGTTGGAGCTGAAAGCGGGTTGGACCGTCATGGCGGGAGCGGCGACGGCCGCCACCTTCATCAAGCCCGGACAGCACCTGCGGGTTGTGGCGGAGAAGATGGGCACCGTGGACCTGTTTGTGTCGTAGATACGCGTGCTATGGCCGGAAACTTCAAAGTCTGAAAGGTGCCGAAAGGTCCGATGTGGGTCTGGCTGGCTACGTGGCTGGCATCGAACTCGGAGATCTCATGCGCCTCGCACTCGTCGCCCTCGCTCTGCCTCTCATGTCCGCGTGCAACCCCGAGTCCGAAGCGGCCCGCGTCAATGCGGCGGAGATCGAGCTGAGCTTCGACGAGAATGGCGCTATCGCGATCCTCGACGTCGAGGGCATCGAAAAGCAGAAGGAGAAGCTCAAGCATGAGCTGTGGACCGACGTTCGGATCTTCGGTCATATCTGGACCCCTGTGATGCAGCTGGACGGGACGTTTGCCGACGAAAATTGGCGAATCTTCTCCGCTTTCGCGCCGTTTTCGACCGAGGCCCCAATGGAGTTCCGGGTCGGCGTCGTGCCCGATGGCTATGAGCAGGGCATGGAGAGCAGGAGCTCCCTGGGCCCCATTTCACCCTTCCCGGAAGGGCAGCTACAACCAGGCGATAAGGTGAGCGTCGGTTTCGAGGCGCTCAACCCAGAAGACTTCAACGTGCGGGTGTCTCTGGGCCGGACGGCGCTAGAGACGGTTCCGGCGCGTCGAGAGGACGATTGAGCACCCGTCCCGAGCCCCTCGCTGGCCATGGCTGCTCGCGCTGCGGTGTGGGGCTAGGACTCGCGGTCGAGTTTTAGGCTCGGAGACCGCTCTTTTCGTTCCCAAGGTCCCAAGAAGAGGCCCCAAGGGGCGCCGCCGCGCCCGTGGTGCGTGAGGTGGGCTCTGCGAACCTGGGCGATGTAGGGGATCTTCTCCAGGAACCGCAGCGGGAGGCGCCGGTGCACGATGAAGTCGTGCACAAACTGGTAGGCCATCCCATACACGCTGATCCCGATGCCCAATCCCAGTAAGATCTGGGTGATTAGCCCGGGCGGGCCCCAGAATCCCCACGCCAGCATGGCGATGGCAGGGGGCGCGTGCAGCAGGGGGAAGATGTCGTTCCACTCGAACAGGCCTTGGCGGGGCGTGTGGTGCGTGACGTGCACGGTCCACAGGGGACCGTGCCAAACGACCTTATGAACAAAAGCTGCCCAAGGTTCCATCAGGACTGTGGCCGCAAGGGCGGTGAAGAGAGTGATCAGCACGGAAGCTCCTGTGGTCTCGTATGACCTTGAGCGGTCTCGCGACGGTAGTCTAGATCCCCGATTCGGAGATTGAGTAACAATTGAACAGGTCAAGCATTGCGCGGGACCGTGCGGGCGGGGAGACTGACCCATTGCGGGAGTTCGTGTGCACGTCACCACCACAGTGCTGGGTGCCGGTCCGGCGGGGTTGGCCATCGCGGCGGCCCTGGCGGCTCGCGACGTGCCAGTCCGGGTGGTGGCTCCCACGCCGCAGAAGGCGTGGCCGGCCAACTACGGGATCTGGCTCGACGAAGCTGAAGATGTGGGGATCGACGCCCATGTGAAGCGCCGTTGGGACCAGCCTCTTTTCCTGTCCAATCATGGTCGCCGGGTGCTGGCGCGCACCTATGGCCAGATCGACAATACATCCTTGCAACGTCACCTTCTCGACGAGATTGGCCGGGAGAAATTGGTCGACCAGCGATGCGTAGGGGTGCGAGACGAGGCGAGTGCGATGCAGGTGTGCCTGTCAGGCGGACCCCCCATTCAGACCGATCTGGTCATCGACGCGACGGGCGCTCGTTCCACGTTCTCGGAGCGGCCTGTGACCCCGACGCGGGTTCAGGCCGCGTGGGGCGTGGTGGCGCAGGTGGCCTCCCATCCGTGGGCGGTGGGCGAGATGGTGTTGATGGACTTCCGGCGTCCGTCCAACGATTCCGGTCCAGCCACCTTTCTGTACGCGCTGCCCTATGACGAACACACCATCTTTTTGGAGGAGACCTCCCTGGCGGCCCACCCGATCGTCCCGATGGTGGTGCTGCGCGCGCGGCTCGACCAGCGCTTGCGGCGCATGGGTATCGAGGTGTTGTCGATGGGTGAGGTGGAGCGCTGCGTGATCCCGATGGACCTGATGATTCCATTCCCGGCGCCGGGCATCGTTCCGTTCGGCGCGGCCGCGAGCTATGTGCATCCGGCGTCAGGGTACAGTTTGCCTCGAAGCTTTTCCGAAGCGCCAAAGATCGCCGACGCCATTGTGGACGCCCTCGACTCAGGCTCCAGCCAGCCAGCAAACGCAGCCTGGCGAGCGGCATGGCACCCGGGCAGCCGGCGCTCCGATCGCATCGCCCGGTTCGGGCTGGCGCTGCTCACCGCCTTGCCACCCGACGACCTCGCCCGGTTCCTGCACGGCTTCTTCGCCCTGCCTGAGCGGCAGTGGTCGGCGGTGCTCTCGCCCCTCGCGGCGCCGTCACAGCGGCTCCGGGCCATGGTGCAAATGGGGGCACATATTCCTCCCAAACTGCAGCTTCGAGCTGCCATGCACGGAGGAGCCGAGCTCCTCGGATTGCAGCCGGGCAGCGCCTCGAACCCGGGGATCGCGTGAATCGACGGATCTCAGCGCCGCGACGCGGCGATCTGCGCGGACTGTTGATCGCGTGCGGCGTGATCGGATCGTGGGCGGTGCTGCTCTTGATCGGCCTCGCAACGCCGGTGACCGGGCTGTTGGACCTGGTGTGGGTCGTTCCCGCTGTGGCCGTACTCACGCTGTTGTACACGGGGCTGTTCATCACCGCCCACGACGCCATGCACGGCAGTCTCTTGCCTGGGCGACCCGCAGTGGGTCATGCCATCGGCACCGTGTGCGCCTTCGTCTACGCCTTCATGTCCTATGAGCAGTTGCGGGTGGAGCACTTGCGGCACCACGCGTCCCCTGGGCAAGCGGGTGCGGACCCCGACTTTCACGATGGCAAACATCCGGGACTGATCCGTTGGTTCGTGCACTTCATGGTGTCGTACGTCACGATCCGCCAAGTTGTTCTGTTGGTGCTCGCCTTCGTCAGCTTGCTACTGCTGGCCCAGGTACCGTGGCCCAATGTGCTGCTGTTCTGGGCCCTGCCAAGCCTGGCATCTACGCTCCAGCTCTTCATTGTGGGGACGTGGTGGCCTCACCATGCGCGGCCTGGCGAGCCCATGGGCGAACATCATTCGCGCAGCTTGAACCTGCCGACCATCGTGTCGTTTTTGGCCTGCTTCCACTTTGGCTACCACCACGAACACCACGAACAGCCGGAGCTTCCGTGGTGGCGGTTGCCAGCGGCCTATCGGGCGGGGCGCCTCTCTACGCCACCGCCGCCTGCCTAGGTCTCGTCGACCGGGGATCTTGTTGGATCGCCGGCTCTCGGCTGGCCTCGGTATAGCGCACGACCTCGGAGGCCAGAGAGTTCAAGCCACTGATGTGGCTGTCCATGGCGTCGACCAGGCGGCGCTGGACCACGCTCATGGGGGTGAAGTTCAGGCCGCGCACATTGACCTGCATGCGGTTGGTGGCGTCATTCGTGGCTGCGGCAAAGCGATGGAGGAGCTTGGCTTGAGCGGCGATGAGCGCCCCGTCTTCGGCGGCCTCGATGGGGTCTCGCTCCAGGACGGCCTCGACGGGGACAGTGCGGGGGAGGCTGAATCCTTGGCCTTGTTGGCTCGCCTCCGTCATGCGCTGGCGAGGCGCGTCAACCGTTTCGGTGACGGAGTCTTCGAGCACCCCTTCGAGGGCGACCTGCAGCTCCCAGCTTTCGTCCATGAGCGTTCCCGCTTTGTGGGCGATCTCATCGAAGTTCTGCCGATGAGCGGCCACAAAGCTGTGACCGATGGCGCCCAGCACCGCGAGGGCGGTGGGTACAGCGCACAGGGTGAGCAGGGACGCCGATGGGGCTGAGGCCACCGCGGTGAGCGTGGAGCCGCTCGCCAGTTCAGCGAGGATCCCCACGACGGGAAAGAGGGCGCCAATGGCGGCACCGAGGGCGCCGCCGATGGCGAGGGTCTCTGCGTTTGGCCTGGCTCCGGTCGTGGGAGCGCTGTAGGCGATGAAGGGGGAAGACATCGCAAACCTCGAGCATCTTGGGGGTGATGTCCCCTCGACACGAGGCGTGCTGACGTTGAGGCGAAATGTGGCCTATTTCAAGTCGAGCAGCTGAACTTGGAAGATCAAGTCGGCGTGGGGGGGGATCTCACCGGCGCCTGCGCTTCCATAGCCAAGGTAGGAAGGGATATAAATCACACGGGTGCCGCCCACCTTCATGTCGCGTACGCCCTTCTCCCACCCCAAGATCACTTGTCCGCCGCCGAACGTGAACTTGAAGGCCTCGGCCCGAGAGAGCGAGGAGTCAAAGAGCACGCCGGTATCGGCGACCCACCCGGTGTACTCGACAATGGCCACCTGCTCTTTGCCCGGCGAAGGCCCGGTTCCTACGACCAAGTCGGCGGTGCGGACCCCGTTGACCATGGTCCGCCACTCCGTCACCTCTGGGGGGGCGGCGGGGGGCTGACGAACGCCGGTGGGGGCGGTCGTGACGGGGGCCGATGGCGTGGTGGCCGGAGTCCCGGGGGCGGACGCCACCGAGCCGGAGCCGTCGAGCACCGTGATCACGGCCACCATGGGGGTGTTAGCTCCGCTGGCGAGGGCGGCGGGGATCTGCAGATAGCGCTCGGCGCCGGGGCGCATGCCCACTACGCCCAAATCCAGGCCCCGGATGAGGGTGCCCCCGGCAACAACGACCTCTAGTGGAGCTTCAAGCGTGCCAATTCGTACAGGCGGTGCGTCGGGCTGAGTCCAGAGCCGGATGACGATCGGCGCGGTATCCCCCGCTTGCAGGGGCTCCCCGGTGCCGCGCTGCACATCGGAGTAGCGCAGGCCTTCGGGGCCCTCTTGGAGCGCCGAAGCCTCGACGGCCGGGGGCGCGTCTGGATTGGCGATGGCAGGCAGAGATGCCATCAGACCGAGCATGAGAACAGCGCAGACGCGCACGAGACCTCCAGAGGCCGCTGGAACCTCCCAGGGCCGTCTAATGGCACGGACCCCTGAGGGCTACGGGTGCGTCCGTAGCGCGGGTCTACTCCATCTCTTCGATCATGTCCTCGAGGGCGTCAGGATCCATTGATCCGAAGGCCAGGACGGTAAAGCCAGACAAGACAATCAAGGACAGCACGAGCTTCTTGGCCATACTCACCTCCGCTGTCCGTAGGCTAGCACGCGCGCTTCTGTGGCCGCGCCGCGCTAGCTACGGGTGGGAGTTGCTGATGTTGACCTGCTTGCGCATCCGCCACCTGGCGATCATCGACGAACTTGAGCTGGACTTGGGGTCCGGCTTGAACGTGGTGACGGGTGAAACGGGTGCGGGTAAGTCTATTTTGGTTCAGGCCATGCAGCTTGTGTTGGGCGCCAGAGCTCGGCCCGAGGTGGTTCGCACAGGGTGTGAGCGGGCTGAGGTCGAGGCCCTCTTCGCGGTCAAGCCCAGTGACCCGGTTGTGGTGGTGCTACAAGACGAGGGCTTTGAGGCTGGAGATGAGCTGATTCTTCGGCGGGTGATTCGCGCGTCGGGTGGCTCGCGAGCCAGCGTCAACGGGCGGCTTGCGACCTTGGCCCAGCTCAAGCGCATCGCCCGAGAGCTGGTGGACATCTCGTCGCAGCATGAGCACACCACCCTGGTCGATGCGGGTACGCACCTCAACTATCTCGATGCCTTCGGCGACCACGGCGCGGACCGCGACGGGGTGGGCCAAGCGGTTGCGGTGGCCCGCGACGCGGACTCGGAGGTGAAGCGGCTGCGGAGTCAGTCCACTGAGCGCGGGGAGCGCGAGGACTTTTTGCGGTTCCAGGTCGCCGAGCTGGACCGGATCGACCCCACCCCCGGCGAGGTCGAGGCCCTCACCACCGAGCGCCAACGCCTGCGCCATTCGGAACGTCTCGTGGGCGCGGCCACCGCAGGCGCCGCTGCTCTGGATGGAGACCATACCGGCGCTGTGCCCAGCATTGGCTCGGTCTTGCCCGACCTGGCCGATGCGGCGACGGTGGACGCCGTCCTCGCACCTCTGGTGGAGCGTCTAGAGTCGGCCCAGACCGAGCTACAGGACCTGGCCTACGAGCTGTCGACCTATGCCGGCCGAGTGGACCTCGACCCGGCGCGCCTGGACGAAGTCGAAGAACGACTCGCGGCGTTAAAGCGTTTGCTTCGCCGGTTTGATGGCGATGAGGCCGCCCTGATCGCCTTCCGAGAACAGGCGGTCACCGAGCTGTCGGGCTTGGGTGATCTCGATGAGCGCATTGCCGATGCGCGGGCCGTTCGCGATCGGGCCTTGAAGGTCGCGTCTGAGCGGGCGCGGGCGCTGTCTGAGCGCCGCTCCCAAGTCGCCGATGCCCTGGCCAAGGCCATCACCGTCGAGCTCCACGATCTGGGTATGGGACATGCGCGGGTCCAGGTCGAGGTCGCCCCCCTCGATGGGGCGTCCGGCGAGCTCCAGGTGGACGGGGCGAGGCTGTCAGAAATCGGCATGGACCGTGCAGAATTCCTGATTGCGCCCAACCCTGGAGAGACGCCGCGCAGCTTGGCCAAGGTGGCCTCGGGCGGGGAGCTGTCTCGGTCGCTACTGGCTCTAAAACGGGTATTGGCCGGCTCGGGACCCGTAGCGCTCTACGTGTTCGACGAGGTGGACACCGGCGTTGGCGGGGCGGTCGCCGAAGCGATCGGGCGCAAGATCCGCGAGGTTGCGGCCCACCACCAGGTGCTGTGCATCACCCACCAGCCCCAGATCGCGGCCTTTGGCGACACGCACCTCTACGTCAGCAAAGATGTGCAGAAGGACGGCCGCACGCGCAGCCGCATCGACGCGTTGAACGATGCGGATCGCCAAGAGGAGCTCGCTCGGATGCTATCGGGCGCCACGCTTACGGACGCCGCCCGAGATGCGGCGGCAGCCCTGCTTACTTCTGCCAAGAGCACGTCCCCGGAGGCCCGACCATGAGCCTGCCAGTCAAGCTGTGTTGCATGTGCGACCGCGCAGAAGTCGACCTGGCGATCGACGCTGGCGCCACGGTGTTGGGCTTCGTCGGCGAGCAGCCGTCTGGCCCCGGACGCCTCGAAGATGACGCGATTGCCGACCTCATCGCCTATGTAGACGGCCGGGTGTCCTGCTGGCTGCTCACCAGCACGGTCACCTGGGACGCCCTGCGCGATCAGATCACCCTGACCCGACCCAACGCGGTGCAGATCTGCGACGAGGTTGACGTCGAGATCTACGCAAACCTGCGGCGAGACTTCCCGCACATCCAGCTCATTCAGGTCGTGCACGTGGCCTGCCCAGCGGCTGCCGCCAACGCCTTGCGCGTGGCTCCCTACGTCGATGCGGTACTGCTGGACTCGGGCATCACCACTGGACCGAACCGCCAGCTCGGTGGCACCGGGTGCACCCATGACTGGCGCTTGTCCAGAGCCATCGTCGACGCCAGCCCGGTGCCAGTGTGGCTCGCCGGTGGGTTGTCTCCACAGAACGTTGAGACGGCGATCCGCCAAGTTCGACCGGCGGGAGTGGACTTATGCACCGGGGTACGTGACGCGAACTACCACCTGGATCCCGCCAAGGTCGAGTCCTTTATGCGCGGGGTGCAGGTCGGCAGTTCCCCGCTTGAACTGTCCACCGGGGCGTCGATGGCCCAACTCCAGCACTATGTGCAGCAGCTTGAAGCCCACCATGACTGGCTGCACGTCGGTGCGGTGGAAAACGGCTTCCTGATGGTCGAGGAGGTCGGGGAGCTGCACAAGGCGCTGCGTACCCTAAACGACAAGCGGGCTCGCTCGGAGCCCATCGAGTCCGACCTCGAAGACGTGGGTGACGAGATCGTCGACGTGCTCAACTACCTGCTCGCGCAAGCCAACCGTCTCGGCATCGACGTGGAAGAGGCGTTCCGTCGAAAGAACACGCGTAACCTAGGGCGGAGCTGGTCGTGACCCGTGACGGCCCCTCGAAGCTCATTCGTCTGAGCCTTCTAGAGGCCTTGGGTGTGCACCCGTGGCGAGAGCGTCTGTCCGAGGCGATCGTGGCGCTACGGGGCATGGAGGATGTGCCTGCATCGAGGTTTGGACTGTCGAGCCTTGTGCAGCTTCGACCAAGGTATTCGATTCCTTTGTGGCGGGGCAAACAGCCGATTCGACGCTCGGTGCTGATCAGCAACCTGTTCAACCACACGCCCACCGCCGTAGAGCGGGGCTGGTCGGTGCGGAAGACCCAGGTGCGGGACTTTCGCGGCAAGCAGCTCACCTATGATAGCCACAATGGCACCGACTTTTGCGTGCCTGTCGGCACACTCGTCCTCGCACCGGCGGCGGGGCAGGTGGTTCGGGTGGCGTCGGAGTTCAACCGAGGCGGGCTCAAAGTGTTCGTGGACCATGGCTTGGGACTGATGACCACGTGCGCACATCTGGGTCGCAGCCTGGTGTCGCCGGGACAGATCGTTGGCCGCGGCGAGCCCATCGCCGTGTCTG
>JBGCER010000398.1:0-9831 GCA_045106515.1 Myxococcota bacterium | reverse complement strand
ATTTGACGGTCACAGTTGTGGCGCCCGTGATGTACCAGCACTGGTCCGCGGGCCCAGCGATGGCTCGGCGGCTCTGGGCTTCCCAGGGGTCTGGATCGTCGATGTCTACGCCCTTGGGCACGCCGGCCAAGGCGGTGAGGGACAGGAGCCAGATCATGGGTCTTCCTCTTCGGTCTTAGTGCTGCCGCCGAGCTCGGGGGTGATCTGAATGCCCAACCCAATGGTGCCAACGGGGCCCAGGCTGGTGGAGCGATAGGTGGCGTGTACGCGGGGTTGTAGCGTGCCAAAGTCGACGGAGACACCGCCGGACCACTCGGTCTCGGTGCCGAGGGTCGGCAGGGGGCCCACCCCGTCTAGGCGGCTTTTGTTGAGCGACCACATCGGGGCGATGCCGACCCAGGCCATGACCGAGCCCGCGTCGACGGCCACGTTGGCCTGGCCGCCGAGCATGGGAGCGGTGGGGGCGATGGCGCCGTCAACGACGTATCGGGTGAGGTCGAAGCGAGGGCCCAGGCTGATCCCGATGGGGCCCAACCAGGGACCGGCGGTGCTCGATAGTCCTAGGGTTGCGCCCTTGAGTCCACCCACGTGACCTTCGGCCCAAAGTAGGCTCTCACCGCCCCACTCTAGGCGTTTGGGTTGTCGGACGGGCCACCAACGGTGACCGACCACGCCGCCGAGCGTGACGCCGCCGCGCAGATTTCCACCGGTGGGGCTCGCCCAGCCAGCAGCGATGCGCGGGCGGCCGAACCACATGCCTCGCACGGGGCTCCCGATGCTGAGTTTCTTGAGTTCCAGGGCCGATTTCCAGAACTCGCGATCTTCGGGATCGGTGGCTTGCTTCGCCAGCTCTTCCAAGTCGTCGAGGGCGGAAGGGATGGGCTCGGTGGGCGCGAGCTGGATGACGCGCCTGGGGGCCGGCGTGGCGGGTGCGGGCTCGGTTTCATCTTCGTCGCTATCGGACGGCTCCGGGTCTGCCTCGGCGGGGGGCTCTGCGTCTTGGGCGAGGGCCACCGGGGCCGCTCCCAAGCCCGCGAGCAGCAAGAGCCACGCGCCCATGCATCGGCTCGCGTGTGACCTTGGGGGTGTGCACTGCATCCGCGCCTCTCGAAGGTGAGCTTCATAGTTGATCGCTGTGCCTTTGGCCCTCAAAACCCAGGCAGCTCCAGTTCTTCCAACGCCCTGTGCTCGTCATCTGTCACCCCATACGCCCGCCGAACCAGCTGTTCGGCCTGCGCGATGAGCGCTTCGTCTGTGGGGTCCAGACACAGCGCTTCGTGCACAGCATTCGCCTCGTCTGGCGGCGTGGGTAGGGGCATCAGCTCCAGATAGCCTCGCAATAAGTGCAGGAATTTCCCACCTTTTCGCGTCCCGCCGAACAGGGCTTCGTACAGGTGGTGGAAGAGCGCGCTGTTGATGACGAGGACCAACCACGGCAGGACGTCGGGGTTGTTGTGGGCGGGAACGCCGGCCAGAAAGGTGTCTTTGAGCACGGCGCCAGACCGGTCTAGGGCGGCCCGGGGTCGTCGAGCATTCTGTGGAATCGCGACTTTCGGAGCGGTGAACAGGGCGGCGGGGGGAAGAGCGTTGCGGTCCGCTCGGGCCCTCGGTTCGTCGTAGTCGATCCAGGCGCCGGCCCACTGGATGTGGAAGGGCTGGACTTCGCGGTTGCCGCTGTATCGCGCCCCCCCCACGAAACGGCGGGCGGTGGAGGTGTCGGGCGCCTCGGCGAAGACGTATTGGTCGCGCAGACCGGCTCGATGAAAAGACACGGTCCATCGGATCTGAACTTGGTCGGCCAAGGGTGGGTAGGCCACCGGGTCGTGCAGCAGGCGGGTGAGCAGCGGCATCACAGCGGGCGGCGGCAGGGGGAAGCGGTCCCCTAGACGGCTCAAGGCTGCGCGGGCCATGCGCGCCTTTACGCGGCCGTCTGGGTGCATCACACACAGCTCATTGGGGCCGCCCGCAACCCAGCTCAGAACGACCGGGTAGACGGCGGCGTTGCGGAACACGTCTTGCTCGGAGAGGTCGAGCACGTGGACGCGGCCAGCGTCGACCAGGGCCCGGCGCAGGGCGTCGTTGGCTTTGGCCACGCAGATGCGATTGGGCACGATCAGAGCCAGCTCACCGCCGGGCACCACGTGTCGCATGCCCAGCTCGATAAAGGCGCTGTACAGGTCGAAGCCGCCTCGACCCGACAAGGGAAAATCAGCCTTTATTCTTTTCTTTAGGGCGTCAGGCATCCGCTTGGATTCCAGGTAGGGCGGATTGCCAATGAAGGCGGCGACGGGATGGTCGAGGTCGAGGCCGTCCCGGTGCACGATCTGTGGTCGGGCGGTGAGCCCGTGCTCGCGGCACACCCTCTCCACCCGTTCAGTTGCCGCGAGTACGGCGTCTGCGTCGACGTCGGTGCCCATCACCTGATCGGCCTCCTCGCCGCGACCGAGCGCCACCAGTCGCTCCACGGCGGCCTGCAAGAACACGCCGTCGCCACAGGCAGCGTCGAGGAATGCGCCGGGCTGCCCGTCGGGCCATCGCAGCCCATCGACCACCTGCTGGGCCAACGCCAGCGGGGTGTAGACCTGCCCATTGAGTTTGCTCACAGAAATATTGTGGCTGACTTGGTTCGATCGTCCCGTGGTGAGCGGGGTCGGTGGTGTGGGAGGCTTGTTGAGCAACGGTGAATCGCCGAAGTGGGGGGAACCGCAGGGGTGTGTGCGCTGTCGCCATGTATAGCCGTACCTAGGAGGTCCCCATGCGCGCCCTACTCGCCATCGTCGTTTTCTCTCTCGCTGCTCCCGTCTCCGCGATGGCCTGCGGCATGCGTATGACCAAGGACACCGAGGTCCTGCTGGTCGACGCCCTCAACGCCATTGATGCGCCGGCGGAGGTCGTGGCGCCCGTCGACGCCGACGTGGCGGAGGCGGTCGAAGTCGTGGTCGACCCCACTGTGGTTGCGGTGCAGGATCCCGCGGTGGAGCCTGCCGCTGAGCCCCAAGCCGTCACCAAGCCCGCCGATTCTAAGAAGCCACAGAGCTAGTCCATTGTGGCGCGGTTTCCTCGCGCGGCACCCTGCTAGACTCGCCCCGGATGGAGGCGTACATGCGACGTTGGGCGACCATGGCAGGGCTCGCCGGCTCTGCGGGGTTGGTGATGCTGGCGGCGGTGGGTCTGTCCCAACCTTCCGAAGCTGAGCCGGTGGTGCCAGCCGCGACCGCATCGCTGACGATCGCCCAACAGCAGGCGTTTAAGGCCGGTGACTGCAACCGGTGTCACCACGTTCCGCTCATGGAGGACGCCGGTCGATTGGACAGCTGCGAGGGCTGCCACGTCTGGATCAAGGGCGTGAGCGCGGACCCGGCCAAGAGGGCCAAGGCCCTGCAGGTCTTCCCCTTGTGGGAGCGCTACGAAAAGAACGTGGCCTCGTACATGGAGGTGCCGTCTCTGGAGGCGGCGATGGCTCGACTGGAGCCCGGCTGGGTCGAGGGCTACCTCAACGATCCCCACGACATTCGGCCCAACCTGCCCGAGTCCATGCCCCGATTCGGCCTGGAACAGGGTCAGATCGACGCGATCATCTCGGCCTTCGAGGCCCGCACGGTGGACGCGGTCGCCACACCTGCTCCTTCGTCGAAGAACCTGGCAAAGGGCGAGACGCTCTTCGCTCAGCGCGGCTGCATTGGCTGCCACACCTTCGGCGGGCGGCACACGGTGGGAGCGGTGCCGATGGCTCCGGATCTGGCTCACACCCGCGAGCGCATGAGCCCAGATCGAACGGCGGCGTGGATTCGCAATCCGAAGTCCGTTTCGACGCACGCCACCATGCCTGTGTTGGCCCTACCCGAGGCCGAGGTGGTGGCCCTGCGGGACTATGTGCTGCTGGCCGACCTCAATTCCAAGCCGGCCCCGGTGTTTTCAACCGTGGTTCAGCCCACCACCGAGCCGGTCCGTTGGGCCGAGGTTGAGGAGCGCGTGTTCGGTCGGATCTGCGTGCACTGCCACATGGACCCGGACCAGAACCAAGGTCGGGCCGGACCCGGCAATGCCGGAGGCTTCGGATTCGCGGCCACGGGCATCGAGCTTCAGACGCGCGATGGCGTGGCGGCGGTCGCGGACCGCATCCCAGGCGCCCTCCAGCGTAGAGCCGCGGAAGGACATCGGGACGTGGTGCCAGCGGGCTCCCACCCAGCGGCGTTAGAACGGCCTGAAAAGCCGGGTATGCCTCTTGGGCTTCCACCGCTGTCGGACAGCGACGTAGCCTTGGTGCTGGGCTGGATCG
This sequence comes from Myxococcota bacterium, assembly GCA_045106515.1. Classification (GTDB taxonomy): domain Bacteria; phylum Myxococcota_A; class UBA796; order UBA796; genus REDI01. The sequence continues at coordinate 5,552 of JBGCER010000398.1, read as the reverse complement.
AGCAAGGAATGCCCGAGTAGGCGCGACTAGCGCTTCTGCATGACCACGCGGTCGACGTTGCCCTTGCCCTTGGCGTCGGCCCATCGCCACGTGATGGTGGCGGTCTTTCCGGTGAGCTTGACGAAGGCGCCCTTGGCGTCTTTGCCCTTCTCAGAGCGGTCCTTCATGCCTTCGTTCTTCATGACCTTCCACACGTCCTTCTGACGCATCTCGAAGGTGGTGAACTTGGGCAGATCTCCCTTGAACTTGGGTCGCACGACTGCGGTGCGAACTTGGCCGCCGGTGCACTTGATGGACAGGCCCGCGCCCTTGAGCTCGGAGTTGTTGCCCTTGCCGACCGGTCGAATGCCGCCCCAAGCCGGGACCATGGCCAGGTTGTCGCAGCGGCGGTTGAGCAGGTCGCTGACGCCCTTGTCTTCGAGTTGCCGCGCCACCCGCTGTTTGGGGCCGGTCGAGCCCGCTGGTGCGGCGACGGCGACGGTGGACAGGGTGAGCAGGGCGGCCAGGGTGATGAATCGCATGGGTTCCTCCGGGAGTCGAGGCTCCGTTATCTCATCCCGCACCTATCGAGCGAGCTTCCCTACCCACCCAACGCATCTAGGAGCTCTTTGATGGCCGTTGGGAGTCCGACCCACAGCGCGCGGGTCATGAGCGCATGCCCGATGCTCACTTCCTGAATGCCGTCTGCGCTGGCGATGCCGGGCAGGTTGTGGGCATCCAGGTCGTGCCCTGCGTTCACCCCGAGCCCTAGGGCGACGGCGGCGCGCACCGTGGCGTGTAGCTGGTCGACGTGCGCCTGCTGTTCGGCGGTGCCCCAGGCCCAGGCGTAGGGTCCGGTGTACAGCTCCACCCGATCGACGCCGGCGGTGGCTGCGCCCTCCATGGCGACCGGGTCGATGTCCATGAAAATGCTGCTTCTAATGCCTGCTTTTCGCAGCTTGGCGGCCAGCGGCGCGATGACGTCGTGCTCTTTTGGGAATTCCCATCCATGATCGCTGGTGATCTCGCCGGGGGTCACAGGAACGAGGGTGCACTGGTCGGGCTTCACCTGCATCACCAGCTCGATGAGGCTCGGATGCGCCTCACACTCGACATTGAGCTCAATGCCCGGATGGTGGGACCGGAGGTGGGCGGCCACGGCTGGCACGTCGCTCAGTCGGATGTGACGCTCATCCCGCCGGGGGTGCACGGTGATCCCGTGCGCGCCCGCTGCCACGCATACGTCGATGGCGTCCGCCAGGTTTGGAACGTCCCGTCCACGCGAATTGCGAAGCAGGGCGACCTTGTTGATGTTGACCGACAGCAGCGCTGGCATGGGCAGCTCCCTTGGCGTCCTGTCGTGGCCCGTTCCGTCACGGTGTGCAAGGCCGGGGCAAAGAGGTCGACGCGGATGGACGCTGGGTGTAGCCTTGGGACCGCGCCGAGTCCGTCCCGGCGCCCTTGGAGACGACTTTGGGCACTGCGACCCGCACCCGTACCGTGGTGTTCACGGACTTGGCCAACTACACGGCCAAGGTGTCGCGCAGCGACCGCGAAGGTTTGCGGCGGATCCTGCAAGAACACGAAGACCTCGTGCGCCCCATCGCGTCCCAGTATGGTGGACGCATCGTCAAGAATCTCGGCGATGCCTTTCTGATTCTGTTTACAGCCGCCACCGATGCGCTGCGCGCCTGTTTGGACATTCAGCACAAGGTGACGGCCGACGGCGGCATGCCCCTACGTCTGTCCTTGGCCACCGGCGACATCGAAGAGATCGACGGCGATGCGTTTGGCGAAGCGGTGAACCTCTCCGCTCGGATCAACTCCAAGGCCCCGGCCGGCGAGATCTGGTTCAGCCAGGGCACTTGGATCTGCATGAATGCCGCAGAGATCCCGTGGGAGCCCGTCGGGCGCTTTCACCTCAAGGGCCTGCCAGGCGCGCAAGAGGTGTTCCGCGCCGTGCCGAATCACCGGTGTTGGTTGCCCGAGCCCATCAAGCTCGCCGAACGGCGTGGGTCATTGGTGCGGCTGGAGCGAGGCCAAGGCGTTGGCACCCTTCCGGCCGACCCGGTCGTCCTGTTCGAGGGCTTCGCGCCAGGCTCGGCTGCCCTCGATGCAGCGGTGGACCGTCTGCCGGTGCTGAATCCGGCAAACCTATGGTTGGTCGCCTACAATATCTCATATCAAGATCGCATTTTGTGGACCGAAGCCGGCCGGGGGCTGGTGGTCGGCACCCCCAAGGCCGTCGAAGAATCTCTCCACGAGACCGCTCGCGCCTCCCAGCGCTCGACGGGCTCCGACACCATCGTGCTCGACGTGGGCGGCGCCGCTGACCTTGAGCTGGTCATGGGCGGTCTGGCCTTGCCCGCCGTTCCCTTGTCCGATGTGGTCGCCAGCTACTTCTACGACCTCCTGCCCGATGGTCGCTGGGTCAATCGCAGCGATCGAGCCGTCGCTCGGGTCGAAGTCGACAGCCAAGGGGCCCGCATTTTGCCCATGGCTCCTGGCGTCCAGGTCAACTCTCGCCCCGTCAGCGCCGGACAACCCATCCGACTCAAAGACGGCGACACCTGCACGACCGGAACCGGTTCCCACACCTTCCGCTCCGGCGCCAACCTGGGTGCCGCCGCCTACTGTGGACTTCTGCTGTCCGACACCGAGATGCGGTTGGGCGTCAATGCCGGCCAGGCCGCTGAGCTGGGCCGCGAGCCCAACCATCCCGGACTGGCGCTGCCCGACCGCCGTGGACAAGACAACATCCGCTGGTGCAGTGGCCAGCGGGCCGCCCGGGCCCGTTCCGGTGGCTTTACGTTGGACCGCGCCCTGGCGGGCCGTCGCCAAGCCTCCATCGTGATGGACGGCGGCCAGGTCTCGGTCACCTCGCTTCACGACCGCTGTCCCACTTGGATTTTGCGAGCCGATACCGGCGCCTTTGATCGCGGCGAGGTCTCGCAGCCGATGGCGGTGGATTTGGCGGACTTGGTGGTGACCGGCACCACGGTCGTCGCGCTGCGCATCCCCGAGGATTGATGCGCGATCTGAGCCTGCGGAGCTGGGCGGACTGGATGGCGGTGCCTCGCGGGCGTCAGGCGGCTGCTCTGCGGGAGTGGCTGGCGAACGTGCCTGCCGAGCGCGGTGGCGAAGAGTGGAATCAGGCCTTTGGCCCCGGTTCTCTATTCGATGCCTGGACGCGCTCTTCCGTCATGCGCGGCGTCTACGAGCACAATGTGCAGGTGCTTCGCCCCGTATTGCAGCCGCTCGACGACTGGTCTGCGGTGGAGATCGGCGGCGGTGATGGTCGGCTCTGGCACCACGTCGGGGCCTCCGTCGGAGGGGGCTCGCTAACCGTCATCGACCCTTCAGCCGAAGTCCACAGCGTCTTGCCGGGCGCTTTGCCGGACGGGATCGCTCTGAAGTCGGTCATGGCTCCGGTGCAGCAGACCTTGGGTGACGCGGATGTCTGGGGTGGGTTGGACGCGGTGGTCTGTAGCTTGACCCTGCATCATTTGGCGGGCATCGACGCCGCAGAACGCGCCCAACACGGGCTGGTAGGCCCCGGAAAACGCGAAGTCTTGCAGCAGATCCGAGCGAGCCTGAAGCCCGGTGGGATCTTGCTGCTCAACGAGGCCGATGTGCACTGCGATCTGGCCTTGGGGCCGGGGAGCGAAGGGCTGCAAGATCGGCTGATGGACTCCTATGTGCGGCGGTGTGCCGGCCGGCTTTTGGCCGACGCCGAAGCCGCGAGCGACGCCGATCCGGATCTGCGGGCCCGGTGGCGGGCCATCGCCCGAGCCTGGTGCCTCGAACAAGTGCGCTACGCCGATGTGCCCGTGGCCGACCGAGACGTCTACGAGCTCGACGTGCTTCGTTGGATGGCGTTGCTGAACGAGGCGGGGTTCCGGGTGCGGTCTCATCAGTTTACCGATGAGGCGCAGCTCTTTCATCAGTACGTGGCTGTGGTTGCGTAGGCGCTTCTCGCAGAGTCCACCACTATATGGAGGCTTGAGCCTGGCGAACCACGGAGCACTGGTGTTTCAGTGGTTCCTGCCCGATCGTCCCCGCCGCATACGCATCGGGCGATCGTTCTTGGCCCCAGCACGCAAAGAGCCCAGCCAGAACAGCGTTCCGACTGGGCTCTCGTTGGGTTGCCTTCGGGGGATCGGAGCTACTTCACGATCGTGGCGTCGCCACAGAGCTCGCCGACGGAGCCCGCGATGTTTTGGCCATCGCCCCAGGTGCGGTCTTCGTGGTTGGCGTCTTGCTGAGAGAAGTAGTCGATGACCACGCTGCCGTTGGCATTGGTGGCGTCGATCTCCAGGCACCACTCGGTGTCGGACAGGTGCGAGAACGGCGTCTGGCTGATGGGCGCGCCGACCTCAATGTCGTTTCCAGCGCCGGACATGGCAGCGGGGTGGCGGAAGAGCTCGCTTCCACCTGCATCATAGAGGACGAAGTCTGCGGAGAGGTCTTGGGCGTTGCCCGGGTAGGCGACGACAGCGGACATGGGGCTGGACAGGAGTCCTGCGAACGCGGGGATGGCAGCGGCGAGTGTAAGGGCGGTGAGAGCAACGATTGAGCGAGTCATGATACCTCCGTGGCGACACCATGGATCTATCCCTAAAGTTCTCCGCTTTTGTGCCGATATAGAAGGTGTACCACTGGGTGCCACACGTAAAATCTAGAAGCCCGAACGCCACCAGATTGACCCCGTCAACACCCACCCCACGGCACCGATAAGCACCACCACCGCGGCCAGTCCGATGGCGATGCGGGCAGTCGTCCACGTGAGGTGCCGCGTGTCGTGTGCGCGAAAAGCCCTAAAGTCTTTTTGATCGGTGCCGATAGGGGTAGATTCGCCCAGCGCAATAGGGCGTAACTTTGGTGGAAGGTCCGCTTCCAGAGAGCGCACTAGCTCGCGGGTCATGGCGGTCAACAACAGCATCTTACGGCCGGGGGCGTCGGTCACCCCGAGCGATTCAAAACTGCCCACCCAGATGGTGATGGCCGCCCACCGGATCTCCCGCTCGCTCACTTGGGTGAGGGTCGCCACGCATGGGGTGCCGTCGGCCCCGTGAAGTGCGCGGGTGTCCAGCCGAATGCGCAGGTGCTGACGGAGGGTGCCCGATCGTTGGCGCGCCGCAAATCCGGGGCGGGCCGCCTTCTGCACTTGGTCGAGAAGCGTGTTTGTTTGCAGTGCATGGGCGAGCTGCCACACCAGCTCCGCGCCAACGCCCCGGTCGAATGCCTCGATAAACACGGGAAGAATGGCATCAAAGAGGACTTGGGCCACCTCTTCGGCATCGGCGAGTACCTGTTGTGCAGCCCGTCGCGCGGCGTCGGTATGAGCGGTGGTCCATTGTGGGCGCTTCGGGGCGCGGTCGTATTTGGCCCGGTCTGTGGGGTTGGAGAGCAGGGTCCAGGCGGCGGCAGCCTCCTTGAACTCCCGCTCTTTGTCCGCATCGCCTGGGAACCGATCCGGGTGCGTGCTCTTGGCGATGGCGCGCCATGCCCGTCGGATCTCCGCGGTGGTTGCGGTGCGGGACACGCCGAGAGTGGCGTACGGATCGGGCGTG
>JBGCER010000397.1:0-8780 GCA_045106515.1 Myxococcota bacterium | reverse complement strand
GTTCAGCGTCTTCTCGATCCCGATGGGTCGCCGGTCTGGGGTCCTGGGCCAACACCTGCTCGATCAAGGTGCGCAGCTCCGGTCGCGTTTGGATCCATCCCTGCACATCCGGGTCGAACGACACGGTGCGCTGGGCGGGGGCAGACGGCACCCAATCGACCGTGGCATTGGGCACTTCATCCACGTAGGGCACATAGGGCTTTATGTCCAAAATCGGCGTCTTATCAACCAAATCAACGCCGCCAACCACGATCGTTGCCCGCCCCTCGCTGCGCTCCACGCCGATCAGCGGACACACGGACAGCCCGATGGGATTGGGTCGAAAGGGAGACCGGGTAGCGAGGACGCCCTTCCGTCGGTTTCCACCCAAACGCGGCGGGCGCACCTTGTTGCGTCCCGCGCCCTCTGGCACGCCATGAAACCACCACAGCAACCACACGTGCGAGCAGCCCTCCAGATCGTCGGCCGCCCCCGACAAGTTCTGGCTCAGTGGGATGCGCCCGATGGCCGAGGGCACAAGCCCAGGCTGCCGAGGCACACCATACTTGTCCGGAAATGGAGTCCGAATGTACGCGATGGGCGACATGCAGATGGGCGTTCCCGTCATGGGATGGACGTGCCGCCGCCACCGCCAGTGGACTTGAAGGTGGTCTCGCACAGCCACTGGACGCGGCCCACGAGGGTGTTCCGAGTCCCCCCACCCTTGGAGTTGAACGTGCTTGTGGAGCACGACCTTGCGCTGGTGGCAAAGGTTCCAAACTTGGTGAATCCATCGTAGCCATAGGCCAGGCAGATGGCGTCCGGGTCGTAGGTTCCCGACACATCGGCTGAGAGGACGGCTTCGTTGGTCTTGGACGAGCACACGATCCAGTGGTCTCCCGATGCCACCTCATAGCTGCTGCGGCTGCCAACTTTGAGCGGGAACTCGTTGGAGACTTGCGCCGCACTGGTGGTGACCGTTCCGCTGTCGTCGGAACCATCGGTGGCGTAGGCCGAACACGTCCACTTCTCGCCAGGCAGGGTGTCGTCGGCGTCGATGGTGTCGCCGGCGTGGGTGGTCTTGGTGGTGGAGCCTCCCCAGGCCTTGCCGTCGACCTCCCACTCGAACACGTACTCAATGCTGTCGCCATCGGCGTCGGTCGAGGCGCTGGATACGTCACAGTAGATGTCGGCCGAGTCCACGACCTTGGTAGAGTTTAGCTTAATCCCCGGTTTTGTAGGCGCCGAGTTCAATACCGTTAGGCCGGGGGCGGCCTGACTATCGGAGAGTGACCCATCGCTAACCGTGAGGGTGTAGGCGACTTTTTCGCCCTTCTTGAACGACGTCCCCGCCAAGGTGGAGCCGGTGCCGCCGACCGAGCTGCCGTTCACAGTCCACGCATAGGACTCAGTGAGCGTGTCACCATCGGGGTCGCTGAAGGACCGGGAGGCGCGCGCTGTAGAGGTGGTGCGAAGGGGTCCGAGCACCGTCGCCGACGTGATCACGGGCGCCGAATTGGCCACGATCACCGAGGGGCTCACGACCGTGGTGCCCGCGTTGGTGCCGTCGGTCGGTGTGACTCGAACCTCGATCTTGTCGCCTTTGGACCAGCCGCTAGATGGCAGGAGGGTCGTAGACGTGGACGTGGTGGACTCTGTGCCCACGAGCGATCCGCCCGCGTAGAAGGCCATGCTCAGCGTCACCGCATCTGCGTCGGCATCGGTGACGCCGGACGCGGTGGCGGTCACACGGTCGCCGGTCTTGGGGCTCGACGGCGAAAGGCTTACGCTCGTGAGCGCCGGAGCCGTATTGAGCACCGTGCGAACGGGACTCGTACGGACCGGACCCGTATCCGTGCCATCGAAGGGCGTGACCCGACACAGCACCTTGTCGCCCTTGTCGAAGGACGCACCGGACAAGGTCGAGCCCGTGGCTCCGCTCACCGCCGAGCCATTGACGGCCCAGGCGTAGCGATAGGTGGCCGAGTCCCCGTCTGCGTCATCGAAGCCGGTGCCGGCGCAGGTCATAATGCTGCCTTCCCGGGGCGTCGTGGGACTGAGGGTGGCGCCAGTCAGCGTGGGTGCCGAGTTGACCACCGTCACAGTAGACGAGGAAACAGCGGCGCTATTGTCTGTTCCATCATTGGCGGTCGCGGTCACGCTGATGGTGTCGCCCTTTTTGAAGGCGCTCGATGCGAGCTGCCCGCCGCTCCCCGACACGGTCGATCCAGAGACAGTCCACGCGTAGGTATACGTGAGGGCATCACCATCGGCGTCGGTGGCGGCCACCGAAGCGGACACGGAGGTGTCGGTGTCCGGGTTGGTGGGAGAGAGAGTGACGCGGGTCAGCACGGGCGCGGTGTTGACCGCCGTGACGACCGGCGAGACCACCGCAGCGCCGGCGTCAATGCCATCGGTGGGCGTCACGGTCACGGTGATGGCGTCGCCACTCTTGAAGTTGCCGGACGACAGGGTCGACGAAGAGCCAACGGGCTTCCCGTCCACGGACCAAGCGTAGGAGTACGACACCGTGTCGCCGTCCGGGTCCGTGGCAGAGCCGAGCGTCGACGTCAGAGAATCCGCAACCTTGGGCGCCGAGGGGCTCACGGCCACGGAGGCCAAGGTCGGAGCGGAGTTCTGCACGACCACGGTGGGCGATACTGCAGCTACTCCCTCCACTTCTCCGTCGAAGGGAGTAACTGAACACCCGACCGAATCCCCTCGCTTGACCGAGCCTGCGCTGAGCTGGGCGGAGGTGGCGACGATCGAGCCGTTGACCTGCCATGCGTAGAAGAGCGCTTCGCTGTCCCCGTCTATGTCTTGGAACCCGGCGCCCACGCACGTAAGCGTGGTCGTGGCAAAGACCTCAGATGGGGAGAAGGAGGCGGTCGCAACGGTGGGGGGTGTGTTTTGCACGAGCACAAAATCGCTGGTGACGGGCGCGCCGTCGATGAATCCATCATTCGGCGTGGCGACGAGCCGCACTTGGTCGCCCTTGTCGAAGGTGGCGCCGGTCAGCTCGTTGGTGGTGGCGCCAGGCACGGCCTCGCCGTTGATGGTCCACTGATAGGACCACCCCACCGGGTCGCCGTCGGGATCCGAGCCTTCCGCAGTGCCGGTCAGCACCGTGGTCTCGGTGGCTTCGCCTGGGGTGATGCGCGCCAAGGTCGCCACAGGGGGCTTGTTGGCGATGTTGACGTCGATCGACACCGGCTCACCGTCAACCTCGCCATCATTCGGCGTGATCACGGCGGTCCACACTTGTCCGCGGCCCGTCTCAGCGGCGGGCAGAGTGACCCCGCCAAGGCCCGTCGCCCCCCCATCGCGCAACCACTCCACCGTGAAGGTCGTTGGGTCGGCATCCACATCGGTCACCGATGCGATGGCCGTCAGATCCTCATCGGTCAGTGGCTCGGCGGGCTCGACCGAACCGGTCACGACAGGAGCGGAGTTCACGACGCGCACCGACGCCGAAGCCGATGGGCCTTCGTTGCCGCGGCTATCGACGTAAAACGCCGTGACGGACCACTCCGAGTTCTTGGAGGTTCGGCCGGATGGCACGGTCGATTGCCCCGATAGGTCACCCATCTCTTGGCCGTCGACGCGCCACACGATCGATAGCTCCGCTTCTGGGGCGGGATCGGCATCGGTAACCACCGCTACAAGGTCGGCCGTCGTGACGGCGGGGTCTGGCCCCAGGTCCACCGTAGGCGCCAGCAACTCAGGGCCGGCGCACGCGCTCAGTACGATAAGAAGCGACGCCAAAACGCGGGAAGGCACAACCATACTTCCTCCAGACTCCTTCCGTATCCCGGCCCGAGGCATCGGTCATGGCCCGTGGTCATCAATAACTGACCGCGGGCCTGTTCCACGATCATCAAAAAGATGTAATAACCCCGGTCCCACGATTCGATCTGGGAGGACAAAACACGCCTACTACCTAAACTTCTAGCCATTCCTGGCGGTTCACAAGCCTTGGGGGATTCACCCAGGCGCGCATGGAGACTGCCGGAGATTTCGCTAACTTACGGCAGTTGGATCAAAAATTATGGGCCGCTCTAGCAAGCCCAGTGAAAGGGCTGGCTTTCGACGATGCCACCCTGGCGCTACTCGACGGGGACAAGGATGGCCGGATCCGGGCCCCTCAAGTCGTCGCCGCGGCTGAGTGGTGCGCCAAGATGCTCACGAGCCTCGATGCCTTGGCTCAGCGCGGTCAGCCGCTCACCCTGGCCAACATCGACACCAGCACCGACGAAGGCGCTGCACTATTGGCCTCCGCCCAGCAAATCCTGGCGGACTCCGGCGCCGAGGATGCGTCTGTCCTCGACGTCGCTCAGGCGAGCGCGGCCATCGCGGCACTCAACAAGGCGGCCTTCAATGGCGACGGCGTCATCCCCGCGGCCTCGACCGAAGATGAAGCGCTCAAGGCCCTCATCGGCGAGATCATCGCAGGCTTCCAAGCGATCGAAGATCGAAGCGGCGAGCCGGGCGTCAACCAAGACAAGGTCGACGCCTTCTTCGCCGATGCACAAGGCTTGTCGGAGTGGACCGCCACGGCCACCGACGACACGCGCCCCCTCGGAGATGGGACCGCCGCTGCCGCCGACGCCGTGGCCGCCGTCAAGACCAAGATCGACGACTTCTTCGCCCGGTGCCGCCTGGCCGCGTTCGACGAGCGCGCCATCGCAGCCCTGAACCGCAAGGAAGAGGAATACCTCACCATCGCGGCCGAAGATCTCTCCGTGACCGCCGATGAGGTCGTCGGGTTCCCGCTGGCCCGCGTCGAGGCTGGCCGGGCACTGCCGCTCACCGATTCGGTCAACCCCGCCTGGGCCGCAGCGCTGTCCACCTTGAAGGCCGCGGCTGCCGTACCCATCATCGGCGAAGGAACCGACTCCATCACCGAGGCGGACTGGAACACCATCCAAGCCAAGCTCACCCCGTTCGAGGCGTGGCGAGGCAGTAAGCCCGCCACCCAGCTCGCCGGCCTTGGCGATGAGCGCATCGCCGAAATCTTGGCTTCAAACGGTAAAGAGGCGCTGACGGACCTCATCGCCAAAGACGCCGCCGTTGGCGCACAGTACGACTCCGTCGGCCAAGTGGAGCGCTTGACTCGCTACCACCGCGACATGTTCGAGCTCGCTCACAACTTCGTGAACTTCAAGCACTTCTACTCCGATGTCGAGCGCGCCACCTTCGAAGCGGGAACGCTCTACCTAGACGGACGAGCCTGCGAATTGGTCGTTCGCGTAGACGACCCCGGCAAGCACGGAAAGCTGGCCGCAGGGTCCAAGCTCTTCCTGGCCTACTGCAACTGCACGCGCCCTTCAGGCGAGAAAATGCAGATTGCAGCGGCCTTTACTGACGGCGACTCCGACTACCTGATGGTGGGCCGAAACGGCGTGTTCTACGACCGTGACGGCAAGGACTGGGACGCGACGATCACCAAGATCATCGACAACCCCATCAGCCTGCGCCAGGCGTTCTGGGCTCCGTACAAGGCCCTGGTCAAGTTCTTCGAGGACCTGGCAGCGAGCCGCGCAGCCGCCAAAGAAGCCGCGGCCAAGAAGCAGCAGATGGAAGCCGCCAATGCGGCAGCCGGTAAGCCCGGAGAGACGCCCAAGGCCCCGGGCATCGACGTTGGAATGGTGGCAGCCATCGCCGTCGGCCTCGGCGCTCTGGGCACCATGTCTGTGGCCATGATCGGCTACATCACCGGCCTATTCTCGCTGTACTTCTGGATGATCTGCCTCGTGTTCCTGGGCATCTTCATCGCCATCTCGCTGCCGTCGGTCCTGATGGCCTACCTGAAACTGCGAAAGCGCAGCCTCGGACCCATCTTGGACAGCAACGGCTGGGCGGTGAACGGCCGCGCCAAGGTGTCTGTTCGCTTCGGCCGGACCATGACCCACGTGGCCAAGGTGCCCAAGGGTGCCAAGATCGACAATAAGGACAAGTATGCAGATCCGAAGAGCCCGTGGCCCCGCCTCTTGCTCGTCGTCGTCGTCATCATGTTCTTCTACAGCTTGGTCAACTGGACCGGCATTATCCATGACCTGACCGGCGGACTGATCGGCGACCCCGCCCCTTCGGAGCCGCTGATCCCCGAAGCCACCGAAGAGGCGGACGCCGAAGCGCCCGCTGATGCCGCCGCGGCTCCCGCAGCCGAGTAGACTGGCGTGATGAAGACCGCGCTCACCATCGCCGGCTCCGACAGCGGAGGCGGCGCAGGCATCCAAGCTGACCTGAAAGCCTTTCAGGCCAATGGTGTGTTCGGGATGAGCGCCATCACCGCGATCACCGCCCAGAACACTGTGGCGGTGACCGCCGCCGAAGGGGTGGCTCTGCCCCTGATCCGCGCCCAGATCGACGCCGTGTTCGACGACCTACCCGTGCACGCCGTCAAGACAGGCATGTTGCCCACCCGCGCCGTGGTGGACTGTGTTGTCGAGGCCTTGGCGGACCGAGAGGTGCCGTTTTTGGTCATCGACCCGGTCATGGTGAGCTCGACCGGCTTCGACCTCATCGATTCCGAAGCCGAGCGAGCGCTGGTGACGGGACTCTTCCCGCGAGCGACCGTCATCACGCCGAACACGAGAGAGGCCGAGCGTCTGCTCGGTACCCCCGTGCGCACCCTCGACGAGGCCCGAGCCGCCGTCGTCGCGCTCGGTCGCCTGGGAGCTTGCGCCGTGCTGCTCAAGGGTGGCCACCTCGAAGATGGGGACGACAGCGTGGACCTGCTGTGGGACGGCGAGCGCGTCCACGCCTTTTCAGCGCCGCGAATCGCCACCCAAAACACCCATGGCACCGGCTGCACCACCGCCGCAAGTTTGGCGGCGAACCTGGCCAAAGGCCACTCGCTGGTCGAGTCCGTCCGGCGAACCAAGCGCTATGTTCACGGCGCCATCTCGGCCGGCTTGGACCTGGGCCGCGGACACGGGCCCACGCACCACTTTTGGTTCTTGAGCGGTTCGGGCCTGTTTCCTGCGGACGACTGAGGCTCCGCCGACACACGCCTCACGCACGACCGCTACTCCGAGACCTCCGCCACCGCATCGGCTGGGTCTCGGCCCTTGAACACCACGGCCCACAGCGCGCTCAGGTACCGGTCCACCATGATCACATTGGTGAACACCAGGTGACCGACCAGTCCGGTCGTGACCTCGTGGCCCCGGAAGTCGGCACTGGTCTTGTACCGGACGATGCCGGTCTCGTACTCCATTTCGAAATTACCGAGGATCAGACCGCTATTCAATCGGGTGATTGTCTCCGCTGCCGCCAATCGACGACCCTCCGGAACCCGATCGCTCGGCAGGCTGTAGCAGACCAATTTGCCGCCCTCTTCGCCGACCTCCTGAACCAACACCGTCCAACCCTCGTTGGCCCCCCGAAACCGCATTCGCACGGCGCTTTGGGTGTCGGTGAGCTCGTGGACCCACTCCTGTTCATTCAGGAAGGCTCGCACGGTGTCGATGGTCGCTGACATAGGTCCTCCGCCTCGCTATGCGAACCTACCACCCTGTCTCAGTCGAGGACTCGATGAGCTCCCCCATTCCTGTCGAAGCCTGGATCCGAGGCCGCTTCGTCGCCTTGCCGGGCGCCACCGTCACCGACGGTCCAGCCAATGTGCGCATGGTGCGCCTGCCTCGCACCCCTGAAATGGCTCGGCTTCTGCGCGTGCCCGACGTGAGCGTGGATCATCTGCAGGCCGCGCTTGTGTTGACCCTCGATGGATCCGAGTGTGCCCAAGCGGTGGTCACCGCCGAGAACGTCGACTATGTCGAAGTTACCGCACTGGTCTAGCGCCAGGGTGCATACGTGACCCGGAACCGCCAGAGGATCGTCATGTCCAGTCGACACAGCCGATGGTACGGTACCCGGCGACTTCATGGAGGACTGATGCGGCGCGATTTGGCCCCACTGATTCGAGCGACCCTCGCGGGAGCCGTTGTCATGGCCATGCCGATCCAGGCGCACGCAGTCTACGAGGTGTGCAATCCGTACACCCTGCAAGACTTCCGTGACGGAATGTCCGCAATGGAGGCTTCTTTCGAGGAGTTCGACCTCAACGAAGCTCGATACCAAGCCGAAAAAGCCGAAAAAGACGCGCGTTGCATCAGCGAGCCGGTCACCCCAGCGGACATGGGGCGATTCGCCCGCCTGCGCGCACAAATGTACTATTTGGACAGCCAGACCGACAACGCCGCCGAGTGGATGCTGGTCAAGCTCGCAGCTGACGGCCCGTCATTGCCCGATGACATCGGCGAAGAACATCCGCTGCGACTCGTGCTCCGAAACGTCATGCTCGAAGACCACGAGCCGGTCTCGGCAGGCCAAGCCGTTCCGCCCAAAAAAGGCGTTGTTCTATACAATGGCCGGGCCGTGCAAGACGCCACAGCCTGGTCGGGCGTTCAAGGGCTCGTCCAGGTCTTCGACAAGAAGGGCGCGTATGTCGAGGGGTTCTGGGTCACCGGCTCCGAGTGGCGCGGCGACGTACGCTCCGCGTTCGTCTCCGCCGATGCCAAGCCCTACTCCCCCCCTTCATGGTGGACCGGCCAAAGCCATAGCTCTGCTCCAAACATGGTTAAGGCCCACGCCATTGTGACCGGAATGGGCGGGGACGGCACCGACGACCCCATCGACATCATCGATCCAGTAGGCGATCCGGTCGTCGCGACTGGCGGCAAGGATGACGGCGGCAAGGATGGCCAGGCCGACGCTGGCGACAAGGACAAGGCCGACAAAGACAAGGCCGACAAGCCGGACAAGGACAAGACCGACAAGCCGGACAAGGACAAGAC
>JBGCER010000396.1:0-8764 GCA_045106515.1 Myxococcota bacterium | reverse complement strand
CCGACGCCATCCTCTTCCTGGCCAACCGCCTGAGCCAAGACAACTTGGACGTGGCGGTGTCCTTGGACAGCCGCGCTGCCACCAATATCGCCGGCGACCGCGGCTTTGCGGGATTCGGCAGTCTCGAAGACCTCGATGATGCGGGCTACGTCGGCGCTCGCGCCTTTGGCAAGCTGCTCGACTTCGCCGACGACGAGGGCATGCTCGATGATGAAGGCGCGGTCATCCGCGACGGCGAGATCTACACCACGCTGCAAGACGCCGTGGACGCGACTGCCGGCAGCATCACGATTCGGATGTTTGCAGGCACCTATACGGGCAGCACCGAGATCGACAGCACGCTCATCGTCAAGGGCTATGGCAAAGACCGCACGATTCTGGACGGACTCGCTACAGACCAGATTCTGCTCATCGATGGCGGCAGCCCCTGCTTCTACGACATGACCCTCACCGCGGGCGCCGGGTACCGCGGCGGAGCTGCCGAGATCACGGGCGGCACAAACATCGTGTTCGACGGCGTGGACTTCATCGACAATGAAACCACCTACTCCGGCGGTGCGGTGTACAGCTCCAGCAGTGCAGGCCCAGTGGTCATCCGCGACGCCCTCATCCGCGGAAACGCATCCGACGTCATCGGCGGCGCGGTCGCCGCGTACGGCGACCTGACCATCAGCGACAGCACCCTCACCGACAACCACTCCGACCTGGCCGCTGCGGTCTACTCCCGCGGCACCGTGCTCATCGAAGACACCGCGGTCACCTACAACACTGGCCTGGACTCCGACCGCGGAGCGCTGACCCTGCGCAACTACGACATCACCTTGAGCAACGTAGACTTCTACGCCAACACCGACACCGACCTGGTGCTTCGCTGGGACACCACCACCTACGATGGCTTGGGCGACGGCGTCTCCGTCACGTGTGACAGCATCGCGTGCGTCGGTCTTTAGGGATGCCCGAGCGCGGGTCGCTCGCCTCGTGCCTGCAAGGCGTGATATCGACTTCAGATGGCCATGCCCCACACCCTGTCCGCAGGCCCCCTGCGCCTGTCCCGCATCAGCCCCGCCGACCTCGACTCTGTCGTGGTCGGCGTCCGCGCATCGGTCCCCCAGATCCAGCCGTGGATGGAGTGGGCCACCGACGACTACGCCCTCCCCCACGCCACCGACTGGTTCGCCCTGTCCTGGAATGGGTGGAACGCCGGCACGGCCCACGAGTTCGTGATCTACGACGACGCCAGCACGACCTTCTTGGGATGCGCGGGCCTCAATCGAATCTCCGGCCACAAGGCCAACCTTGGCTTTTGGATCAGCACTCCCCATGCAGGCCGAGGCTACTGCACCGTCGCTGCTCGCAGACTCGTGCGAGCTGGCTTCGAAGAGCTGGGCTTGCAACGCATCTATCTGGAGCACATGGTCGAGAATGCCGCCTCGGGTCGCGTGGCCGAGAAGGTGGGATTTCAGCTCGAAGGGCGGATTCGGAACGGGCATCGATATCAGGGAAAACCGACTGACGTCATGCAGTATGGGCTGGTGGATGTGAGCGAGATTCGGGACGACTAGCGGCGTGCATGGGCGTGTGAGGGTTTTCGTTCGGTAGCACGCCGTAGAATGTGCTCCAAACGTCCATTAACCACCGAGACACCGAGACACCGAGACGGCACGGAGGGCGTGGCGTGGCGGCCGGCCCGCTTGGGGTTTTCGGTGGTTGCGGGGTCGTCGGGTTTGCCGGGTTGGACGATGGCTCTGTGCTGCCTTCGTGCCTCGGCGTCTCTGTGGTTCGCCGAGCCTTCGCCGCCGAACCAAGCGCTAGTCCCCGCACTCCACATCCCCGACCTCAACCCCGTCCTTCACCACCAAGAAGCTGGCGCTCACATACGATGGCACATGCCGAACCGCTTCTTTAAACGCCGAATGTGATGGGAAGCTGCCCGCGAGCCAGTCCAGCTGGAACAGGTTCGGCTGGAAGGCCCCGCCGGTGTCCGCGAGCACGACCAAGCGCAGCTCGGAGGGTCGTGCGCCGGCGGGTCGATAGGATAGCGCCACCACCCGGCCTAGGCCCAGGTTGTACACATCGCCCGCCACGGTCACCTGGGGCTCGACCTGGATGCCGCCCTCTGGGGTGGACCAGCCATTGAGGCCGGCGACCTCGCGGAAGTACCAGAACCGATCTTGGTCTTCCGAGTCCTCGATGCCCGTCTGGTACGTGATGCCATTGTGACGGTGCACGTTGAACAACCGGGCCTTGCCGTCGACCTGGACCTCGATGGTGCCCTGCATGAGGGCCCGGTGAACGTCCGCCCGGCGGACCCAGATCAAGGGCTCGGCCTGACCGGCAAAGGGGCCTCCCTTGGCGAAGGCGCCGTCCAGCACCTGTTTCCGGGTGAGCTTGGCCCGTACCAAGTCGCCAGGGAAACGCTCCGCGGCCTGGGCTTCGGTGAGCGCCCGTTCTTGGTTCGGCACCGCATAGAGCGCTGCGTCGAAAGTCGATGTTTGAACGTCACTTCCTGGGACTTGGTACACCAGATACCGCGTCAATCGGATCTGGCCCTGGGTGGGATTCAGGTCGCGGGCGCGTGCCCCCTTCACATCCGCGGACCACCGCACCACATCGAAGTTCGACGCCAGCCAGGCCGCATCCGAGAGCGAGGCTGGCGAGTTGCGGGCGGTATGGACCAGGTGCCTCAACGTGCGCTCCAGCTGGGCCTGGGTTCCAGGCACCAGGCCGGGTCCGGCGGCCGGGTCAGAGCGCTGATGTTTGAGGTAGCAGACCGCGTTCTTCGCCACCCGACCCAGGGCCTGCGGATCGCTGCGAAAGCGAGAGTCCGCCCAGTCTGGGTCGGCGTTTTGAAACAACGCGCCCGGATCGACCTGGCGATCAAGCGGAGCAGCGTCCGGTCCGCGGAGCGGGGCTGCGAGGGCGAAACCGGCGAGCAGGAGAAGCATACCCATGAGACCCGCCAGGTTGGGAGGTGGTTCCGCGAGGGAGGGCTTTAGCGCGCGGGGGGGCGGCCGGCAGGGGGGTCTGGGGTCGGGGAGTTCGGGGCTCATCGGGCGTGCTTACGTCAGGGTGAACGCCCATGAGCCACTGAGATGCGCAGTCCTGGAGGCAGCACCGAGAGGCCGTGCTGTCGCGAGCGCGGACCGACACCCTCTCCGTGCATCTTCACTGCCGCAGTGGCTCTGTGGTTAACCGGGCTTCCACGGCAAAAACCGCCCCCGAACCATGACCCCTACGTTCGCCCCCCAAAGGCCCCGCCCTAGCGGTACACTGCCCCCTTCTCTGACCTGAGGCTCCCCATGCTGCTGCTCCTGTCCGCCTTGGCCATGGCTGCCCCCGAGTCCGAGCTGCACATCGGCAATAGCTACACCTTCTACAACAACCTGCCGGAGGTTCGAGAGGCCCTGCACGAAGCCGTGCTGCCCGACAACGCCCTAGAGGTCAGGCTCATTGCGCGCGGTGGGGCACGGCTGGCGAACTTCGCCATCGAGATCGAAGATGACCGAGGCGAGCTGGCTGACCTACTCAGGGACGGTCCCGGATTCGACCGGGTCTTTCTTCAGGAGCAAAGCCAGCTCCCGGCCTTCCCTCAAACCCAGCCGGAGTGGACCAACAGCAAGGCCGCCATGGCTCTGCTGCGGAACGCGGTGCCCGAGTCCGACGTGGTGGTGCTCGCCACGTGGGGCCGACGGGATGGCGACCGCCAAAACCCCAGTCGATTCCCCGACTTTGAGACCATGAACGACCTGCTGTTCACCGGCACGCTCGCCCTCGCCGACGGCCTAGACCGGACTTGGATCGCCCCGGCCGGCCGAGCCTTTGCCGCCGTTCGCGCAGATGTGCAGGCCCAAGGGCTAGACCCGGACGCAGAAGACAGCCTGTTCTACCGGCTCTACGACATCGACGGCAGCCATCCGGCCCCCCTGGGCACGCTCCTGACCGCTTGTGTGGAGATCGGCACCGTCTCCGGCGTGCCGTGCGACCCCGCCGCATCGTGGCCCCTGCCCGCCACCGATGAAGAGAAGCGCGCCCTCACCCAAGCCGCCGCAGCGGTGACCCTCGACGTGCCGTTCGGCGATCTGTCGTGGCCGTGGGCCTATGAGCAGAGCGCGCTAGGTGACGGCCCGGAGCTCGTGCTCGGACCCTTCGAGCACCGCCCCGCCGTGCGGATCACCAGCCCCCTCACGGCCGACGCCCTCACCGTGCACGGCCCCTTGGGCGGCCGGATCTACATTCCAGAGAATGGTGCTTTAAGCATCGGTTCTTTGCAGAACTCAGGGCCGATAGAACTCTACGTGACCGGCGGAACCTTCGAGGCGAGCGGCGCGGTCCAGGTGAGCCCCATGGTCGACGCCGGCACGGTGCAGTTCAGCGGCACCCGGCCTTCGCTCTCAGGCCTCACCTTGGGCTCCGGCGGAACTCTGGCGCTGGCCCCCACCGGCGACCCAACCGCCCCCGACGTCGGTACCGCCACCCTCAACGGCACCCTCGCCATCACCGTAGAGGCCTCGGAAGACGCCATCGTTCTACTCACCGGCACCGCCCTCACCTATGGCGACACCCTGCAGGTCACCGGCGTTCCCGAAGGCTGGACCCTAAACCAGGGCCCCACCGCCCTCAGCCTAGCGCCCGCCACTCCCGAAAAGCGCTGCGCCACAACACCCGTTCAGGGAGGCGTGCCCGCCATGGGGCTGCTGTTGTGGGCCTTGGTCGCGACACGACGCCGACAGAATTCGAACACGGGACGCAGAGTTCGCTGAGTTCCGCGGAGCTTCCGGAGGACCCAAGGCGGGTGGCCCTCCGGTGATGAAGAGCAGCATCGTCGCGGCTTGAGTTCCCATTTATACGTACTTCAACCTGTACTGTCGTAGATCTTCTCAACAGGGCCGCGGGCCTTCCGGGGATCTCCGCGTCCCGCCCGATCCCGAAAAACCAACCCCAAACGCCCATTCACCACTGAGACACCGAGTCACAGAGCCCGCACAGAGACGCTGCGCAGCCGCCATCCCCCACCCGGCACGCCGACGCCCAAGACCCCAAAACCCCCACCCGCCCGCACGCCTATCCCGGCCCCAACTCCCCCCCCCTCCGTGCACCCTCCCTGCCTCGGTGACTCTGTGGTTAACCGGCCTTCCACGCCCAAAACCACCACCACCTCACCTCTCCCCACCGACGCGCACCCCCACCCGGGTCCCTCCGGAACCTCCGCGGATCTCTGCGATCTCCGCGTCCTGCCCGATCCCGAAAAACCAACCCCAAACGCCCATTCACCACTGAGACACCGAGTCACAGAGCCCGCACAGAGACGCTGCGCAGCCGCGAGCGCGGAGCGACACCCTCTTTGTGCATCCTCACTGCCTCCGCAGGCTCTGTGGTTAACTTAGCTTCCGCCAAGATTTTCAGCCTCGACCCCAGCCTCAGTACCTCAGAACCCCATGCCCCAGCGCAAGATCCAACCCGCGATACCCATGGGCCGAGTCGCCCACATAGTCGAGGTAGAGCTGCTCATTGGTGATCACCCCAGGATAAACCTGGGGAATCTTGGGATCGGTGAGCTTGCCTAGGTTGGCCAAGATCCCCGTCTGCGCCAGCACCGCCACCGTCGCCACCAGCTGTACCGTGGCGTCTTTCATGATCAGCTCTTGCTCGGGCGTGGGCTGAAGCAAGCCCAAGATGACCCACTTGTGGGTGGTCTCCACAAAGTGGCCCAGGAACTTCAGCCGCTGCATCATGATCAGCGTTCGATAGGTGGGCTGGGTCTCCAACATCTTGGTGTAGACGTCGAGCTCGTCTTGGTAGCGCCAGAACAGCAGGTCCATCTGGTTGCTGTAGACCGTCTTGTCGGCGTCGTTGCCAAAGCCGCGCGCCAGCGCATAGCCGGTACCTTGCAGCATATGCGCGCCGCCGCAGGTCATGGTCACCAAGCCGCCGGCTTTGGCAGCCGCGATCTTGTCGAAGGACTGGCCGCCCTTCTGCTGGATCTGCAGCGCTTGGGTCTCGGCGTCGATGCGGCTGACCGCGGCCGAGGTGAACACGTCCATGTCCATCTTGTGGTCGCCGCGCGCCGTCCAACTCAGGTCATCGGCCGCCCACGCCGCGAGGCCCTGGAGCGCCCAAGGCGTGTCATTCCACGCGTCGAGGTCATTGCTGGCCTTGGCCTCGAATGGGCCGAAGGGCACGGTGCCGTCCTTCTGCACCCAAGCCCGATACATGCTGCCGCGGTACAGGTGGCCGACCGTGAATTTCTTGCCTTTAACCGTCACTTCACGCTCTGGTGGAACGCCGATTTCGGTCAGGGCTTTCAGGATCAGATCCGTGTGGGGCTCAATGCGAATGTCGCCTCGAACCCGAGGAAAACGCACGAGCGTCTCGCCACAGGCCTCGAAGGTCTCGGCGTACTCGGAGAACAGGTAGTCGATGGCGACTTCGCCATTGGACAGGCGCAGCTCCGGGCCGATGGCGAGCAGCGCATGGCTGACCGCCCATGGGTTCTTCGGATCGCGGGCGTGATCCCGAACCACGGTCTTGAGCGTCATCGCGGCGTTGACCGCGGTCTCATCGGGCGGGATGGGCAGCGGCGTCTTGCCCTCGCGGATGGGCATGGCGAAGGCGCTCACCGCCACGCAGGCTTCTTCCACCTTGGGCGTGGCGTCAGGCCCCGGTCCTGTTGAGGTTGTGGAGGTGCCAGTGCACCCGGCAACGAGCACCGATAACCACAGGACCGCTGGCTTCATTCCGCTCCTTCTGCCGCCTCGGCGGCGTCCTCTTCGGCGAGGTCACGCTTGCGCAGTAGCTCTAGGATGTCGACCTTGAGGATCCGGTCGCGTTCCACGATGTAGGCGAGCCCATCCACCACGGCCATACGAGGCAAGATCAGGTCCACGTCGGACACGGAGATCTTGCTATCGACCTTGCCGGGCTTCTTGAACTTGGCCACGACGCCCGTGTCGGTGACGGCCCACAGCTTCTTCTTATTGTCCAGGGTGATGTCCCAAGACTCGATGCCCGGCCCCAGATCATCGACGTCGATGACGCTGCCATGGCGGAAGCCATCGACGCTGTATTGGATGGCTTCGGAGCCAAAGACGAAGAGCAGCTTGCCGTTTTTGAGCACTTCCATGCCATTGGGGGCGCCGTCGTCGGTCTTCCAGGTCTTGAGCTCTTCGCTCTCCTGGTTGTACACGAAAATCTCATTGCCCCACGCCACAACGATCTTGCCCTTGGCGTAGCGAATGTAGCCTTCGCCGCCCACATTAGACTTGAGCTTGTCGCGGCTCCGAACGGTCCAACCGATGGTGGGCTGGCCCTCTTCATTGAAGATCTGCACCCGGCCCTTGGCATCGAGCACCACAAATCCATTGGCGTCTTTGCCGGGCAGCATGTCGATGGACACGGGATTGCTAAACTCGCCTGGCTTCTCGCCCGGAGCCCGACCCGCCACGTGGAAGCGGCGCTTGCCGGTGAACCACACATTGGCAATTCCGGGCTCGGCGCTGCCCCAGATCCGATCGTGCCGGCCCGTGCTGGCGAACCGCTGGATGCGGTGGTTGCCCGTGTCTGACAAGTAGAGGTCTCCGAACTGGTCGGCTTCCAGGGCGATGGGCTCGCCGAAGCTGCGCAGGGCTCCGTCTTCCCAGCCTTCTTTGCCCCAGAATGGGATGTTGCGATCGCCGCCGCCGATCAGCTCTTGTAGGGCGTAGAAGTACTCGGTCTGAAGCTCGTACTTGCGCTGGGTCCGACCGAAGCTGCGCAGGGCCGCCATCTCGAAGGCCGGAATCGCATTGGAATCTTCGAGCTTCTGCAGGGCCTCGATAGCGTCGGCATCGGGCGGCAGCGCCTGGATCCGGAACCCATAGGGCACGCGGGTCAGCTGACGACGAAGGTGCGGGGCGCCATCGCCGGCACGGTCCATGATCTGCTGCAAGCTCTCGCGGTCGCCAAACTGCTCCGCCTTGATCTTGGTGAACAGCTCCACAACCTCTTTGCGGTTCTTGGCTTGGGCCTTCTGTCCCGCGGTGCTGTCTTGGTAGGCCTTGAGGCGCTCGACAATGCGCGGCTCGGCGCCGCTGCTGAAGTTCACCGCGACTTCGGCCAGATATACGTCCGTGAATACGCCGCCTTCGTAGCTATCATTGAGCGTGATGCGCAACTTGCGCGCCTTGCCCTCGATCTCGATGTCGACCCGCTGCGGACCCACCTTTTCCTGGCCGCCATCTTGAAGGCGAACCTCTTTGGTCACCTCTTTCTTGTCCGTGGTGAACAGGGTGATCGTCACCGTGCGCGGCCGGCTGTTTTCCCGCAATGAACGCCGACCTTTCGCCAAGTTTCCCGGCCAGAGGCTGATGGTCTTCACGTCCACAGGCCGGTCGAAGGGCAGCTCGATCCACGACCCATCTCCCATGCCGGCTTCGCCTTCCGCCCAGCCGGTGGTGAGCATGCCGTCGAAGGCCTGGGACGCTGGGAAGCGCGTGCCATCGTCTTGGCGCAGCTCCGTCGAGGCCTTCGGCGTGGCCGCCAAGGCAGGAGAAGACGCCAAAACCGCAGAGGTGGCGATGAACAAGGCAGCGAGAGTTGAGGGGCGCATCATGTCGCTCTCCGAATACGAGTCACGTGCGCCCGGTGTGACGAGCGCGCTGTACGGACACGCGAGTTGACCTCGACCGTCCGTTCCCGTGAGGGCTAGGCTGGGTGTGCGGCACGGTTCTACACCGACTCATTGCGATGTGTCGTCCCCTTCACAGGACGTGAACACGGTCTCGCACAC
>JBGCER010000395.1:0-9946 GCA_045106515.1 Myxococcota bacterium | reverse complement strand
GGCGGCGACCATTTCTAGATCGAAGACGACCGTCGCGTGGGGGGGGATGGTCGGAGGCGGACCCATCGGGCCGTAGGCGAGCGCATTAGGCATTTCCAGCTGTCGCAAGCCGCCCACCGTCATTGCAGCCAGACCGATGTTCAACCCTTCGAGCAGGCCCCCCTGGCCGAGCCGAACCTCGAGAGGCGCCCGACCCGAATGCACGGAGCTGTCGAACATCGTGCCGTCCTTCAGCCAGCCGGTGTAGGCGATGTGCACCGTCTGACCCGGAACAACTTGGGCGCCCGCGCCCACAACAATGTCGTAGGTCTTGAGACCATTGTCGTGGACAGCCAGCCAGGACTCATCCACCGCCTCGGGCCGCGGCGCCTCGGATCGCGCGTCCAATACGGAGACCGTGGGGTGGGTGATCCCCAGCGGCGCCGACGGCACTGCGACTTGGGCCGGCTTCCGACTACAGCCAGCCATCGCACACAAGACGAAAAGAGGAAGCCATCGGCGCATCGGACATCGGGTCGAGGGTGGGGCGTCATCGTAAGACGCGCCGGCTGGATGTGGCGAGGCGGGCTGGATGTGGCGAGGCGACCTCGAACACGCCCCCGCCCATAGCTAGTGTCCTTATTCCTCAATTATGGGTTCCTGCTCGCCATGCACGACGCGCGTCATGGCACGAGACCCAGCCTCGCCGTACACGGAGGGTGCGTAGATGGAGAGTGGCCATGAGCTTCAATCAAGATCCGGCGCCGCTGGTCAAACCGACAATCGACTTGGAGAGCGGGGAGCCCTACGCTTCCACAGCCGCTGATCTCCAGCCCATCTCGCCGACCTTCGTCGATCGGCAATTGCTGGGACGCGGCGGCACCGCCATGGTCTACCGGGTGTTCGACACTGTCCTGCGCCGTCACACCGCGCTAAAGGTGCTTCCCAGAGATCTATCACCCGACCGCTTCCTTCGCGAAGCTCGGGTCATGGCGCAGCTTGAGCACCCGCACATCGTCCCCGTGCACGGCTACGGCGTCAATGAGGAGGGCTCCGCCTGGATCAACATGGCCCTGGTCAATGGCCGCACCTTGTCTACCTGGGTTGCCGACCTAGAAGAAAGCCGCCTTGAAGCACAGAATATTGTGGACGGTCTGGACATCCTGGACAAAGTCTGTGACGCCGTCGCCTACGCCCACAGCACCGGCGTGCTTCACCTCGACATCAAGCCTGCCAACGTCATGGTCAGCGATTTTGGTCGCGTATTGCTCATGGATTGGGGCATTTCGCAGCTGCTCAACCAGCTCGACCCCAAGCGTAAGGACGGCAAGTTCTTCGGTACGCCCGCCTTCGTCGCTCCAGAGCAAGTCATTCACCGCGACCCCCTCGATGCACGAACCGACGTCTACGCGCTGGGCGGCCTACTTCGGTTCATCCTGACCGGAAAGGCCCTGCGACAAGGCGCCTCCGCCACCGAGTCCATCCGCTTGGCGGCCCGCGGCCACGTTGACCCCATCGACCCGTCGGTGATCGACGTCGTGCATCCAGGACTGATCACACTCATCGAGGAGTCCCTATCCGTCGACCCGTCGCACAGGCCCCCGTCGGCGAGCCACTTTCAACACCGGCTACGCAGCCTGCGCCGCGGCGCCTGGCGCTTGCCAACGCTCGAGTTCGACGCCGGTGCTGTCTTGATCCGGCGCGGAGACGAAGGACACGAGGCCTACGTCATTGTCAGCGGCGAAGCCGAGGTCAGGAACGAAGCCGGCGAGCTCGTCCGCGTCTTGGGTTCAGGCGACGTCTTCGGCGAGCTGGCGGTGTTGTCATCCAGACCCCGCAGCATGGACGTGGTGGCTCGAACCCCCACTCAGGTCCACGTGGTGACCCGCGCCGACCTGGAGGCCCAGCTGCGACTGGCGTCGTGGTCAGGCGCTTTCGTGCGCACGCTGGTCGACCGATTCGCCGAAGCCGAAGCCCGAGGCGCGCTGCGCGAATCGGACGCCGACTCGGACTAGCAACGCTCGCCTGTACGCCCCTAGTCTACCGGCGGCAGCTCTCTGCCGATGGCAGGCAGCACCCCATCTCGCTCGAACCGCCGACAGTCCGTGTCGGTCAGCACGACCTCATCGAGGATGAGACCCACCAGCCTCGACAAGGTGGAGCGCATGCCTCGGGCGTCCGCCCCCCGCAGCACGCTATGCGCGTCGAGTTCGAGCAGGGTCGGACCCCACTCAATACGGCGTTCGATGGGCATACCCGGACTCTCCAGCAAGATGCGTTGCTTGCCGAGCAGGCGAGTCGCGACCAGCAGCCGTCCTCCGTCCAACGAGTAGGTGGTGACGATGCTAGGTACGCCCTTCACCCGGCCACTGTGTTGGGTCATAAAGCCGCGCTTGGGTGAGCTGTAGACCCGCTCCAACGCCTCGAGGAAGTGCTTCCACAAGTCGGATTCCGTGGCCAGACGCTTGAGCTCCTTCCGAGAAATAATCAGCAATTTAAGGTCTGTTTCCGCGACGACTGTAGCGCTGCGATAGCTCTTGCTGCGCACACCACGCTCACCGACGAGCTGGCCTTCCACCAGGCGCCTCACCAGGACGGGCCCGTCATCGGACCGCACGTAGACCGCGGCCGTGCCATCGAGCACCAAGTAGGCGTTGAACGCCTGATCGCCTTCTTGAAAGAGCACCGCTCCCGCTTGGATAGAGTGCACTTCGATGGGTAGGCCGCTGTCGATAGCGACCCGAACCAACAGCGATCGCTGGGCGAGAGAGCGAGCCAGCTGCACCTCGCCGGCTGCCTTGAGCCGGGCGCGGGTCGCAGAGTCCTCGGCCACGACAGCTGCCAGAATCTCGGGCGGGACCCGCAGCAAGGTCACGTCGACATAGGCTCGTACGCTCGCCGTTCGGCGCCCCCCACCCAGTAGAAGAGCGAGCTCACCCAAGTGAGCACCCGGGCCGAGGGTCGCCACCACCAGCTGCTGTCCTTCGTGTTCATGATAGACCTCCACCGAGCCATCGAGCACGATGAGAACGGAGTCACCGCGCTCCCCTTCCGTCAAGATACGGGTTCCGGACAGGTGATTCTCGACGAGAGCCTGGTGGGCCAGCCGAGAGATCGCGTCATCATCCAGCACGGCGAAGAGGCCAGTCTCAATCAGGGCGGTTCGTGGATCCAGCACCGGCAGCTCCTCTGGGCAAACTCTAGACCAATCCAGCCCCCAGAGCCGTTTCATCGACCTTCCATCCCTGGGCTGTAGCGAAGGCGCCCGCCCGGCCGGTCGCGTAGATCAGCGGCCCCCCCTACTTGGTGGCCAGCCGAGTTGTGCCGTCCCAACCGGCCGGTGCCCCCTGCACACGAAGATGCTGGCAACGCTCCACCATGACCCTGGCGGCCTTGTCGTCGGGATCTTGGTCTGCACACACTGAAAAGCCGGCACCCGCCTCTTCGAATTTGCCTGACTTATACGCTACCAATGCCGCGTTCCATACGGCGAGACCTTCGATCCTGCGCTGGCGAATCGGGCCTGGAAGCGCGTCGAGGACCTCGAAGATGGAGCTGGCCTGGGTTCGTCCTTTGGCGATGACCCGGTCGACCTCGCGCAAGATGAACCGCGCATCGGCGGTGAGCCGACCTCGCGTGGACTCGTCGATAAGCAGCACAGTGCCGTACATCTTGGTCATGCCTTCGAGTCGCGATGCATGGTTGACCGAATCGCCGATAACGCCGCCATCGAGTCGCTTGTCCCCTCCGATGGTTCCGAGCATCAGCGCCCCCGAAGCCATACCGATGCCAAACGACACGGGCCCCTCGGGCTCCGTCGCATTGAAGCGGTCGAGCGCCCGCGACATCTCCACCGCCGCTTCGACCGCCAGATCCGGGCCATTGGTGAACAGCGCCATAATACAGTCACCCAGGTATTGGCTGATAAACCCACCATTTTGAGTGATCGGCGGCTCCATATGCTGCAAATAGCGATTGATGAAGGGAAAGGCACGCTCTGGGCCCAGCCCCTCGATCAGTGTGGTGAACCCGCGTAGGTCGCAGAACAGGATTTCGAGCTCTTCTTCGGTGTGGTCTCC
This sequence comes from Myxococcota bacterium, assembly GCA_045106515.1. GTDB lineage: Bacteria > Myxococcota_A > UBA796 > UBA796 > REDI01. The sequence continues at coordinate 5,888 of JBGCER010000395.1, read as the reverse complement.
GCGCTCGACCTCGACAACGGAGGTCTTTCCGAGCAGCCGCAAGAAGGCGTCGGGTACAAAGCGCAGGACGGACTCGTGGGTGCGCTCCAGATCGTCGTTGGTCTGCTGGAGGTCGACTGCGAGCTGCCTATTCAGCAAGAAAGAGGTTACAAAGTCGCCAATCAATAGCAAACCGAATGCCGCCATCACCGTAATGAAGCCGATGGTCCCTACGCGAATACCGGTATTGATAACACCGAGCGAAAGTAGAACATCGTGAACCATGGCCGCCACGAATAGCATGAACGCGCCCAAGAACTGCAGAGAGCGCCGATCCCCTTTGGTCGCGGCATACACCAGCAGACCACCAACGAATAGCCCAGATATCAACATAACAATCTGCGATACAGACAGCAGGTACCCTAGCCCGCTCACCGGCACGAACATGTGGGCGAGCGCCAACATGCCCGCAGTTGCATAAAAGCCGAGCGTGACCCAATGTTTTCGCAATATTCCCGTGAGCTGGGTGACCGTGCCCAGACCAAAGATCACGCCGAGCGGCAGCGTCAGGTACTCAATCCGGATGCGGGACGCCCAGGTTAGCTCAGGCACCAGCAAATCGGTGATATCTCCACTTCCACCCACCAGATCTCGTAGGCCCAGATCCAGGCATAGCAGCGCGAAAAACAGGTACGACAGATCATCTCGCTTTCGGAACGCGATGATTAAGAAGACCATGCCAAACGTTCCGAGCACCGCCACATTCACCACGTCGAACAGCATCCGACGGCCTGCCCGTCGCTCCATCAACGGAGAATGGCCGACGACCGCTTGGGTCAGCCCCCCCACCCGAACGGCACGATTGGAAACCAGCACCCTCACGACGAGCGCATCATCGCCTTCGGGCAGTGGAATGGCCAGGGGCCCCCAACCATCGACGGACGCCTCACCATCAGGCCCAGCGAGTCGGCCCAACTGGTCCACCAGCCGGCCATTCACATAGGCATCCGCGGCGCCGGCCGACTCCACCTCCAGAACAAATCCGCGCCCTCGCCGACCGACCACAGCCAGCTCATAGGTGCCATCGCCGAACGGCGAGTCCATGACCGCAGGCTCCGAATCGGTCCAGGGTCCAGGCACATAGAGGCTCCGTGGGCCCGTTAGAGGGACCCCAGGCGCATGCAAGCCTTCTTGAAACCTCCACGCCCCGCTCACAGCGGTTGGAGGCGACTTGGCGGCGAGCTCCTGAAGATCGAGAACCCCTCGATCGGCCAGTTCCACCGCGCCGCCCAGCTCGGCACAGGCGGTCAGCAGCACGACGACGAGCACCAGGAGTCGAGAGAACACAGAACCGCGGCGATGGGGAATTCATGCCCGACGGCACGCAGACGAATCGGACACGCGGCTGGCCTACCGTACCTCAGGCCACCGGCCACACCGATGGGCCAGTAGTCGCCATGGTTCAAGGGTGTTCTGCCCGACCACGTGTGCGGGCAGGCCCGCGCTGATCGCGCTACCGGATGCGAGCAAAACCAGCGTAGCGCCTCGAACCCGATCCGCGTATGCCCATGGCCGCAAGCGAGAGGGCCCAATGCTACTGCTTCTGTCCTACCTGGCGCTGGCCATCCCGGGCACCGCGGAGCTCGCGTGTGTTGACGCCTTGCCGGCAGAGCCCAGCAAGGCCGAGCGCCGCACCCCCGATGAAGTCCGGGCCATGATCGCGCTCCAAAAGCGCCCCGGCATGCTCGTGCCCCTCAAGTTCGAGGACCAAGGTGTGGACCGGTACAAGGGCCCCTGGAAAGACGAGGCCGGCGGCCGATGGTCGTGGGCACAGGTCAAAACCCTCTTCGATCATGAGCCGTACTCGGCAGCCCACCTCGAAGCCATGCGTAGTGAGGGTTCCGTGGCTCGGGAAGGCGAATCCTCGGCCTCGTTTCGCATGGCAGAGGTGCACGCCGCCGCGATCCATCAGGGGCTAGGCGGCGGCGTGTCCGCCAAGCACGGCATCATCACCCGTCGCAAGTATCGAGCCGAACACACCCGCTACAAAAGCCAGCTGGCCACCGCAGAGGCGTTCGAAGCAGGCGAACCTCGACACATCGCCCGCGCCATCTGCGCCTTCAACATGGCGCCTCAATTACATGCCGCCGAAGCCGAAGAACTCGCAGCCCAAGAAAAGCTCATGGCCGAGGCCGAGGCGGCCGGCGGTCCCGACGCCGCCATGTGGAACCTGGCGAGGATGCTCCAAGACAACCGAGGCGCCGGCGCTCCTGGCCTAGACGCCGCAAAAACCGTGCAGCGCTGCATGGACGCCGGAACCTCGACCGGTGACCTGCTGACGGCAGCCGACGACGCCCCCGCCGAGGGAACGCTCGCCGAAGCGCTGGCGGCGGGCGGCCTCGCATGCGCCCAAGAACCACCCCCCGGCCAATAGCTAAAACGAAGCTCTAAAGTGGTAATCCATGGTCTTCAACGATGGCCCTGGCGGTCATCTTGGCCGACATCATCACGCTGGGCGTGCCCGCACCAGGCTGGGCTGAAGCGCCCACCATGTACAGGTTCTTGATGTCTTCCGAGCGGTTGTGAGGACGGAAGAAGGCGGAGTGCTCCAGCCGGGGCTCCACACCAAAAGCGTTGCCGAGCCAGCTCTGCATCCGTCCGACGAAATGGTTGGGCGTGATGGAGGACTGAACGGTGAGCCGCTCGCGAAGATTTGGAATGTAGTTCTCTTCGTCGAGCATGGTGAGGATCTTGTCGACGAAGATCGGGCCCATCTCTTCCCAGTCCGTGGTGCCGCCTAAGTGGGGAACCGGGATGAGGGTATAGGCGGCGTGGTGACCCTCGGGAGCCAGGCTGGGGTCGGTGAGCGTGGGGATGTGCAGGTATTGACTGAAGTCATCGGCCAATATCTTACGTTCGAAGATGTCTTTCAGCAGCTCTTCGTAGCGCGGCCCAAGGATGATGTTGTGGTGCTGAAGATCGAGGACTTCACCCTCGACCTTCTTGAAGCCGAAATAGATGACGACCAAGCTCATGGAGTACTGCATCATCTTGACCTTCCAGTCCGGATTCCAGCGCCGGTACTTGGGATCGATGAGCTTCATATAGGTGTGGCCATAGTCGGCATTGCTGACGACCACATCGGCGTGCAAGACCTCGTCACCGACCTGAACACCCTTGGCCGTGCGAGTCTCATCGACCACGATCTGGGTGACGTTGGCGTCGCACCGTAGCGTGCCGCCTAGCTCTTCGAATTTGGTGATCATCGCCGCCACCAAGGCGCCGGTCCCACCCATCGCGAAGTGGATGCCCCAGGTCTTTTCGACGAAGTGGATCATGGCGTAGATGGCCGGGACCCGAAGCGGGTTGCCCCCCACGAGCAAGGTCTCGAAACTAAAGACCTGACGCAGCTTGTCACTCTTGAAATAGCGGCTCGTAAAGCCAAATAGCGAGCGTACAGCATCGAGCTTCATCAGGTCGGGAATGACCTTGATCATGGTCCAGGCGTCGTTGAAGTACGTGTAGCCCAGCTCCAAGAAGCCACGCTCGAAGATGGCGCGAGCATCCTTGTGAAAGCGCTCATAGCCTTCGAGGTCCGCGGGTTCGATGGCTTCGATCTGGCGGCGGGTGCTCTCGGGGTCACCGTCGTAGTCGAAGTAGGTGTGATCATCGAAGTAGATTCGGTAGAACGGCAGGATCGGCCGAATCTCGACGTAGCGGCTCGTGTGGGGTCCCCCCGAGATGCCATCGCGAATGCGCAGCTCGGTGGCGTGGCTCGTTTTGGGCAGAATCTCGGGCGGGAAGTCCGGCTCGTCGAGCTGCGGACCGCCGCGCTCTAAGGCGAACAGCTCTTCGATAAAGTGAGGCACGGTCAAGACCGTTGGTCCCATATCAAAGGTATAGCCGTCCATCTCAAGGACGTACGCCCGCCCGCCCGGCTTGTCTAGCGCCTCGACGATGGTGGTGTCATAGCCGGCGGCTTGAAGCCGGATGGCAAGGCTGATGCCCCCGATCCCGGCGCCGATAATCACTGCAGATTTCTGTGAGTCAGACATAGTTCCTCGCAGCGACGGTTATCCGACCCGTGGCCGTGTGGCGGCAGGGTCTAGCCAGCAGACGCCATGGATGCGGGGTGGACTACGCTCCATTCACGCTGGACGCGCTCGATTTCGCCAAAAACTTGGCATGGCCTACATCCGGTGCGGGCCTGCTCACCAGCGAGGCCGCCCCCCGACGTCGCGTAGGCTCGTTGCGGAGGTGCGTCTTGCCGCTCATCGAAAATCCCGTTGGCATCCTGGCGCTGCTCGCGGCCACCGCAGCCTTCTTTTTCTGGTTAGAGAAGGCGACAGGCTGGCGAATTTGGAAGGTCTTCCCTCCCCTTCTGCCGATCTACACCTTACCCGTGGCGTACTCCAACACCGGCCTGATCCCCACGGAGTCCGCCGCCTATTCGGTGATGTCGGACGTGGCGCTGCCCGTACTGCTGGTGCTCCTCTTGGTCGGTGTCGACGTCTTGCAGGCCGTTCGGATCATGGGTCGCGGCCTCGGCGTCATGCTCTTGGGTACCGCAGGAGTTGTGATCGGAGCCCCGCTCGCCATGATGATCGTCGGCCCGTGGCTCGGGCCTGAGGCGTGGAAGGGATACGGAGCCCTTGCCGGCAGTTGGACGGGAGGCACCGGCAATATGGCCGCAGTGGCAGACGGCCTTGGCACGCCAGGCGCCGAATTCGGCTTGGCTGTGGTGTCGGACAACTTGGTCTACATCATCTGGCTGCCGATCCTGTTGTCCAGTCGGGCCCTGTCCGCATGGTTTGGCACCTTCAACCGCGTGCCTGACGATCGAGCCGCCGCTCTTGAGGCCGCCGCGACTGCAGCGCGGCGCGACCCGCAACCCTCCACCATGCCCGGCTTGTTGATGCTGCTAGCCCTCGCATTGCTGGCCACGTTCATCGCAGGCGAGGTCTCGCAGATCTTGCCGGTGGTCAAGCCCATCCTGTCGGCGGGCACGTGGAAGATCCTGATGCTGTCGACCTTCGGCATCGCGCTGTCGTTCACGCCGGCCCGAAACATCGCAGGCAGCCAGTCTTTGGCCATGGCGCTGCTCTACATCTTCGTGGCCAATATGGGGGCTAAGACCTCACTCGAAGGGATCGGGCTTCAAGCGATTCCTTTCGTGCTAGGCGCGTACCTGTGGATTTTTGTGCACGGAGCCTTTGTGTTGTTTGGTGCTTGGCTTTTGCGGGTCGACATCCACACCGCCGCCATCGCCAGCGCCGCGAATATCGGGGGGGCGGCCAGCGCGCCCATCGTCGCGGCGCACCACAACCCAGCGCTGGTGCCGGTCGCCGTGCTCATGGCTATGGTCGGGTACGCTGTGGGTAACTATGCGGCGTTCTTGGCCGCTTGGCTGTGTTCATTGGTGGTGTAGGGCGGGCGCGGTAGCCTCATTAGTTTGCCCGTTCTGGACAGGCACAAACCCTGTGCACCGCGTAGTCATCCATGTACCCAATAGGCCTGGAAAGGGCTACGACAGGTTTGGGCCCACCCGCACGCGAATGCCCACGGTATCTGGCCCACGGAGAACCTCAATGAACGAGCGGTTCGACAGCACGACGCTGACGTCTGCAGAGCTGCCCGTTCGTTTCGGACGCTACGAACTGGTTGGGATCCTGGGTAGCGGCGGCGTCGGCCGAGTGTTCGATGCTCGACTGCTCGGCCCCTCTGGGTTCCAGAAGGCGGTCGCCCTCAAGGTCTTGCGCACCGAGGTGTCGGCCCGGTCCGTGGCAGCCTCTGTGGACTTGGCCGAGGAAGCCCGGGTCGGCGCACTCTTGAGCCACCCCAACATCGTCGATGTATTCGAACTTGAAATGACGGCGGGTCAGGTCTGCGTAGCCATGCAGCGCGTCGAG
>JBGCER010000394.1:0-20526 GCA_045106515.1 Myxococcota bacterium | reverse complement strand
GGGGGCGGCATGTGCTAGATTGCTATCCTCGCCGGCCTCGCGCAGCAGCTCTTGGAAGGCCATGCGCGCTTTGAGAAAGTCGGGCTGTGCCGCCGCGGTGTCCATGAACGAGAAGCCAAGCGAGTAGTAGGCGCGATCGAGATGCACCCACCGGTCTTCGGCGGCCAGCGGCTCATTCCGGGCGATGATCGCCTGGTAAAGACCGATAGACCGCTCCAAGTTTTTCTTCGGGAAGTTCAGCGGCTCCAGCTCTTCCCATAGAGACGGATCTCCGGCTTCCAACGCCGCTTCCGCTTCTGCGGCTTTGCGATCGTATTCCTCTTCGCGGTCCGAGAACGTGGCTTGGGCGTCCAACCACTGCTCAACCGACTTCTCATAGTAGAGTTCGGCGAGACGGAATCGAACATTGTCAGAGTCGGGTACACCAGGGTAGCGCACCAAGAACTCGCGCAAGCGGTCGATCGCAAGGTCTCGCTGGGCGCGTTCCTTCTCTTCGAGGCTTTGAACCAGGGCGTCGTAGCCATCGGACACGCGACCGAGCTCTTCGGCTTTGCGCTCCTGCAGATACCGCTTCACATCGGACTCAAACTCCAGCGCCCGCTCCGAAAAGCGCTGCTGAATCGCCTTGTAGGCCTCGATCTCACCCGGATCACGCCGGTTGTTCTGCTCCACGGCCGTTGGCGTCGGGGCCTCGACGTTGGCGGCGGCATCACCGTCGTCTTGTGCGGCCACCGAGACCGGTAGCGTGAGAGCGAGGGTGATCAGGAGGGTTCGCATGTTGCGCATAGGTCCCCTAGAGCCGGAGCTTCTGTTCGATCAGCTCGAAACGGTTGGAGATCTGGTCGCGGAGGTCGTTCCGCTCTTCAATGACTCGGGTCTTCTCATCGGAGACCTCGACCTTCTGGGCCCAATAGACGTCGACAATCCCGACATCTGCTCGCAGGACCGCCGCGGCAAAAAAGTCTTCCAATCTGCCAAAGCCAGACCGGGTCAGGCTCTCGGACACCTGTTGAGCTTCGGCCAACGTCACGTCCAGCGCGGCCCTCTGTCTGGCGACCTCACCGACCTCCAACTCGAACCGAGAGCGGATGCGTCCCAGCTCGTCGGACTCAAGCGGGCCGAGGCGATTCACCGCATCGGCCAACCGGCCTTCCGTAGTGAAAAGCGAGGCGTGAAGCTGGTCCATCTTTCGCAGCTGGTCGGCCAACCCGGCGTCGGTGACCCCGCCGCGAAGCGCCTTCAGCTGATTCCGAACCCCATCCACATCGGTGCGGATCCGGGCAGCGTCGCCCTCGGCGATGGCCTGGAGCGCGGTGTTCTGCTTGGCTTCGCGTTCGGAGCGAGCAACATTGACCCGCCGCTTTCCATCGCCGGACAGCGCTTGCTGCAGCACGTCCTCTTCAAGCGCGAGCAGGTCGAAGTGGCGTTGCACTCGCAGGCTTCGATCGAGCTGCAAGTCGTAGCGCAGCTGGTCGAACCCACCGATGCCATTGGCGTTCGAGAGCGCTTGCTTGAGCTCTTCGATGATGGCTTCGGAGGACGCGATGTTCTTTCGCTGCTGCTCGATGTCTTGGTAGACCGTGATGGCCCTGGACAGGTCCCGGTCGGCCATGACCATGGACAGAGCGTACGGGGGAAGCTGATCGCCAGACGCCTTGACCTGACCGCCGCCGTCGATGAACTCTTGCAGATACTCCTTGGGCTTTTCGTCGGAACGAGACAGCTCGCCAAAGCGCTCTCGGACCGGCGCGTACTCCGTCACCACGTTCTCATACGAACGCATGGCCGAATCGTACTGGACGGCTTGGATGTGGAGGTGGCCCTGCAGCAACTTCAGCTTGGCGGAGTATTCGTGCTCCGGAAAGGCCAGGAGGAAGATGTCGATCCCGCGAAGACTGCGCTGAACCAGGTCTTTCTCGCGGGACTTGAAGGTCGCGAGCTCGTCTTTGGTGGCCTCATCGCCCTTGGCGGCCCGAATCTCTCGCAGCTCTTCCTTCTGCTTGATGAAGGTCCAGACCTCTTCGTAGAGCTTGTCCGCCAAGTAGTCCGAGTCCGAGCTGATGCGTCCGTAGAAGCTCGAGGCCTCTTCGTACAGGCCCAGGTCCATGTAGATCCGGCCAAGCGCCAACAGCGACAGGTCGAGGACCCGGCGATCATCGATGGTCTCGACCGACAACTCCACAATGCTGCGAAACACCTGGGCGGACGTCTCCAAGTTGCCTTGGAGAACCATGATCGTGCCTAGAATGTAGCGAGCCTTGCGGAAATAGGGGCTATCAGGGGGCACATCACCCAGGTTCGACTTGGCTGGTCCATAGTCGCCCTTGTGGTAGAAGGCTTTGCCGATGGCATAGGTGATGAGGTCGCTAGGCTCGACACGACCACTGACGATCTCGGCCTGGTACAGGGCCTCGAACGCATCATCATCTTCGAGCTGCACGAAGAGCTCGAGCAGACGCCGGACGGCATCGTCGTGAAAGGGATGATCGGCATCGTCGACGATGATCCGATAGTTTGCCTCGGCCGTCCGCAGGTTGCCCATCTTGTACAGGGACTCGGCCAGGTACCACTCTGCGTCCCAGTGGAGTCCGGCATCGTCCAAAGCAACGGTAGTCACTAGGCTGTAGAACCCTTCAGCGGCCGCTTCATACTCGCCAACGAGATGCAGGAAGACGTAGTCTTGGTACCGACGTACCGCTTGGTCGCTGGTGATGAAGCCGCGACCGGGGGCCACATTGCCCGACAAACGTTCCGCATCTACACCGAGCTCTTCAATCTCTACTTCCAAGCTTTCGAAGCGGCGAGTGAGATCCTCGGCCGTTCGACCGGCGAGCGCGGATGACGGAGTCAGCGCCCCCATCAGGACTAGAGCGAGGCCCGAGCAGACCGTTCGCCCCAAACCTGCAAAACCAGCGCGCCGCGACGCCGAAACGCCGCGGATGCAAGAGCCTGAAGAAGCTGTGTTCAACAAAGACATGGGGCCAGAGCCTCCGGGGTGGCGCGAATCACTCACTGCGAAGGCTTTCCATGTTCTCTTCGTAGCGAACGTCGGGACGATCAACGAAGTTCGTGAATGGACCACCCTTTTCGTTGATCATCACCTGCACGGTTGTGAGCTGGCCATCTTCCACCGTGAAGGCGTAGCTAGACTGAAGCTTGAACGAGTAGGCACGCAAGTAGCTAAATACGCCCATTCCATTGCCACGAAGCACCATATTCACCTGCAAGGTGTGGCTTCCAGGAGGCAGGGTCTGCGCATGAATCTCGACGGCGTCCAAGCTGTCCAGACCACCAGTCGTATCGGTTCGGCTAAAAATCGCCTTTCCATCGAGAAAATATTGGACTGACTCAACAGTGTACGCGTTGGACATCTTGTTGACGTGCCAAATGCTCACACGGGAGCCGAGCGTTGCCCCTTCGATGACCAGCTCGCGAAGTAGCTGAAGTGTAGCTTTGGAGCGGAAAACGCGTTCCTTCAGATTGGACACGTCTTGCTCGACCGTGAGCAGCTCTTTCGTCCGGTCGCCTTGTTTTCGGCGTTCGGCCAGCTGATCCTCGGTGAGGACGGTTGTGTCTCCCTCGCTCGCACTCGTTCCGACGCTGACCCCCGTAGGTTCGGGAGCGGGCGCGGGGGCTTCGGTGCCGTCCTTGGCCGTTGCGTCTCCAGCATCTTCAGCGGGTGGAGCGTCGGCGCCCCCCCAAGGAGAACCGCCATCGTCCTGGGCAAACGCCGGTGAGGAGCCGGCCCATAGGGCGGCAAGTACGAAAGCGGTTCTGATTCGACCCATCATCTGCGACTCCAAGGGGACGCCAGGCTATTGCCCAAGGTTCCCCGTCTGACAGCGCTGTACCGGGTATAGCGCTGCCTCTTCCGAGGTGTCAACGCCGTCGCGGCCTGGCGCAACTTCACGCGACGGAACACGGCATCCTCCCTCTTGAGCACATATCGGTCAGAGATCCGCAGCATTGAACATCCTTCGTAGGAACCGATCGTGCAGTCGCTTCGCAGGCGAGGATCCACCGCGTAGATCGTTGACCAGGAAGCTAAAGGCGTACAGCTCACCATCGCGAGCCGTGACGTAGCCAGTCAAACAATGGACCCCGTCGATGGTCCCCGTCTTCCCTCTTACGCGGCCGGGCTCTTCGGCCATTCGACGCCACAGCGTCCCATCCCCTCCAGCGATCGATAGGCTGCTCTTGAACTCATTGCCGACCTTGTCGTCGTTGGCCATGTCGACCATCACGGACGTGAGCGCCCCGGGCGTGAGACGAGCTTCTCGGGAGAGACCCGAACCATTGTGCAGGGTGAACGACTCTTTGGGGACACCGATTTCAGTCAGGTAGTCGCCCACCGCCGCCAGGCCCTTGTCGACGGTGCCCGGTGCGCCGCCCGCTTCTGCGCCGAGGGTCTTCAGCACCTGCTCCGCCATGAAGTTGTTGCTGTACTTGTTCATGTCCATCAGCACAGCGGTCAGCGGCACAGAACGATGCTGGGAAATTAGCGAAGCGGAAACCGGAGTCTCACCCCGGATGTGCTTGCCAGACACCGTGATGCCGTGGACCTTCTCCATCTCGGTCCACGCGGCGATGAAATGCTCAGTAGGGTCTTCCACCGTTCTGTAGTAACGACGGGCATCATCGTCCGAAGGGATGCTACCGGTGAGCGTGAAGGTCATGCCCTCGGCGGTCACTTCACGCTTGATCTCCAACTGACGACGCGAACCAATCGCACCGGTCGAAACCTCATTTTCTACGGTGACGTACCCCCCAGCCGCAGTCTCTAGGCGCACCCGAGCCGCCTTGCCGACCTCGGTTCCGGGTCCCACGACCAAGGTGACCGTGTTGAAGTTGAGCGACAGCGCCGAGCTGGTGGCGAAGTACGAGGGGCCCATCACGATGTCGCGCTGCTTGCCCCATCCGGGCATGCGATACGCGCTGTCAAAATACCCCTCATCAAACACCACGTTTCCGGAGATGCGGTCGATACCTTCCAGCTTGAGGTCATAGACCAGCTTCCACAGCTTCTCCACCACGAGGGTCGGGTCTCCGTGGCCCTTGATGTACAGATTGCCCCGAAGCACACCCGCCTGATCGACTTCACCATCGGAGTACAAGTCGGTCGTGTACCGGTAGGCGGGCCCGAGCACCTTTAGGGCGGTGGCGGCGGTGAGCACCTTCACAGTGGAGGCAGGCACCAAGGGCTTGGCGGACTCGCGGGAAAATACGGACTCCCCATCGGCTACGCGCACGACCTGCACGCCGACCCGAGAGTCCCGGAACAGCCGGTCTCGCGTGAGAGGCGAGAGTTCAGCCTCAAAATCGATGGGAAGAATTTCCGGCTTAGTATCAACTGTTTCAGCGGTCAGCTCGGCATCGGCCACCACCGACGCCCCAGGTTGCGCGTCGGATTCAGCGAGCGGCGCGTCTTGGGCCCATGCCGCGGTTGAAGGTGCGTTCAGGGCCAGGACACCGAGTGCCAACGGGAGCGTCAACGCGGCGTTCCGCAGGCGCGCGAGCGTGTACCGTTGCGGACGGAGGGAGGGAATCATGGGTGGCAGCCAGGGGCGGGAGGTGCAGGAAGGCAGGTCAGGGGGCCTGGATCGTAAGTCAGCACCACACTGCGCACAAGGCTTGCGCCAGCACAGGCCGTCGCGTCCATATGCCGCGTTCCCATGTTCCCACCTGGCTGGTCCGATACAAGCAAGCCCGCCCTCCGCGCAATCGCCACCCCCGTACAGACACCTTGTCGTGGCGAATGCGGTACCTTCGCCCCAATGACAACCACTTCTAGAATCCTCGTCGTCGACGATGACAAAGCTGTACGGGCGGCTCTGCGCGTCAACCTGAGCAAAGCCGGACATGAGGTGAAACTGGCGGCGAGTCCGGCAGAGGCGCTGAAGATCCTGCGCGCTGAGCCGCACGACCTGGTGCTCACCGACATGCGGATGCCCGGAGGCACCGGACTTGAGCTGTTGAACCAGATCCGAAGCCGCTGGCCTCAGGTCCAGGTGGTGGTGATGACCGGCTACGGCTCCGTCGACGACGCCGTAGCAGCCCTGAAGGGCGGTGCTTCGGAATACCTGATCAAGCCCATCGAGCGCGATGAGCTGCTGGTGGTCGTCGACAAAGCGCTGGAACAACGTGCTCTTCGCGCGGAAGTCGAACAGCTTCGCTCCGAGGTGCAGGAGCGGTACGGTTTCGACCGTCTCATCGGTGCTACGCCCGTAATGGTATCGCTCTACCAAGACGTAGCCGCCGTCGCAGATACCTCAGCCAATGTTCTGCTGCAAGGACCGACCGGCACGGGCAAGGAGCTGCTAGCCCACGCGATTCACTATCGGAGCCGGCGCGCCGCGGGCCCCTTTGTACGCGTGAACTGCGCAGCCATTCCAGCCACCCTGCTGGAGTCCGAGCTGTTCGGGCACGAGCGCGGCGCCTTCTCGGGCGCCGTCCGGCAGCATCAGGGCAAGTTCGAACAGTCGGACGGCGGCACTCTCTTGCTGGACGAGATCGGTGAGATCGAACTTTCTATGCAGGTCAAGCTGCTGCGGGTGCTGGAGAACGGAGAGTTCTCTCGGGTGGGTGGGTCCGAAGCCCTGACCGTCGATGTGCGCGTCGTGGCGGCGACCAACAAAGACCTATTGGCCGAAGTTCGAGCCGGCCGGTTCCGCGAGGACCTGTACTACCGCCTAAACGTCGTGCGCCTCAAGGTGCCATCCTTGGCCGAGCGCCAAGCGGACATCCCGCTGCTCCTACAGCACTTCGTTCGTAAATACGCCGAGAGAAACGATCGGCCGGCCCCTGCACTATCCAGGAGCAACGTCGAAGATTTGATGGCGTACACCTGGCCTGGGAATGTGCGTCAGCTCGAACATGCCGTCGAGCGTGCGGTCATTTTGAACCGGGAAGCGACCCTCACCATCCCGCTGCCCGATGAAGAGCTCCGGTCCAAACCAAAGGCGAGCGACGAGCGCCCCTTGCTTCCCCCCCCGGGCGTGACGCTCCAAGATGCGCTGGCCGAGTACGAGCGCGAAGTGATCATCGCCGCGCTCCGCGCCGGTGCCGGGGTCCAAGCGGAGGCCGCACGTCGCCTGGGTCTATCTCGCTCCAACCTCAACTACCGAATTCATAGACTGGGCATTCAGGTCAAGAATATCGAGTACGGGTAGCGGTCACTCGGGTCGGTACAACGCGCGAACGGTCTCGCAACCTTCTTCGCTTCGAACGTCAATTTCGGCCAGACGATCCCGACTGTCGCGGCAGACGGCCGTCGCCTCTTGTTGCTCATAGGCGGTCAGCTCACCGCTGGTGCGGTCCCAGTCATTGCTGCACGTGCGCGCGAAGTCACGTCGGTCCAACGCACCTAGGTCATCCCAAGTGAGCAGCGTCGGATCCCGAGCGATGCAGGTCTCCAACGCGTCTGCCACGTCGCAACACAACTTCTCGCACCGAGAGTCCAATGTGGAGAAGGCCCCGCAGGTGTCTGAACACCCTGCGAGGCCTACTGCCAAAACGAACAAGAATGTGGTGGCCAGAGAGGGAATCGAACCCCCGACACGGGGATTTTCAATCCCCTGCTCTACCAACTGAGCTATCTGGCCAAGAATCCCGCGAGCACTGGCCTTAGCGACCTTTGACTCACAGCCCCCGACCTCTAACACCGGTCTCTGAGGGCGCAAGGACCGAGATGGAGCGTGTGGCCCCATCACAGCCCCGGAGCCGGTCGGACCGTCACATTTCCAAGCACACGGGCCTGGCATCCGAGGCGTTGATCCTCTTCATCAAGAAAGTGCTGTTCTTCGGGGTCGAGGGGCGACAAGCCGTCCGATCCGACAACGACAGTGACTCGACAGGCGTTGCAGGCAGCGACACCGCCGCAGTCGCTGTCCAATGGCAGGCCAGCGTCTTCACTCGCATCGAGAAGCGTCGTGCCCGCCTCCACCTCGAACGGTGGGTGTGGCTCGATCGTCAAGGTTGGCATGCAGGCTCCTCGGTCGACCGTCGATGCCACCACTGCCGCACCAATCGAAAGGTTCGTAGCGGAATCTGGAACGCCGCCGTCAGAAAGAGGACGGGACCCATCCAGTTCATCGACACGGAGGTCCACCATTCACCATGGGCAAAGTAGACCCAAGACCGGGTCAACCCGCATCCGGGGCACGGCACTCCGAGCCACAACTTGATGGAGCACGCCTCTGGGATCTCGAATCCGGCGAGCGCCACCCGCTCCCCTCCCGGCGTGAGGATGAAGGCCGCAGTGATGGCCAGCACGCAAACGACGAGGATGATCAGCTCGCTGACCCACCACCTTCGCCACAGCGGCGTCGACGTCACCTTCGACGCCCCCCTTTTCGATCCGTGGAGACGCGGTCGAGCTGCCGCGCCATGCGGTCGACGATGCCGTTGACGAAGGCACGGCTCTCTTTGGAGCCAAACCGTTTCGCGAGTTCAACGGCCTCGTTCATGGTGACGTTGGCGGGAACGTCCTTGAAGTTCATGAGCTCAAAGCCCGCCATTCGCAAGATGTTTCGATCGACCACCGGCATGCGGATGATGCGCCAATTCGTGCTGCACTGTTCGATGAGTGCATCGACCGCTTCGCGCTCCGACTCGGTTCCGGTCGCCAAACGCTGTGCAAACTCGACCTCTTCGGACTCGTGGGGACGCTCCTCTCCAAAGCCCTCGCCGTCGAGCAGGCCAGACCACAGGTCTTGCAGAGCCTGGGTGACAGAGACGCCCGTGATGTCGGCGTGGTAGAGCGCTTGAAGCGCGAAGGTGCGAGCTCGGCGACGTGAGGCCATCAGGCGTCCAACTGACCGAGAAGCCCGACCATCTCGATAGCGGTCAAGCCGGACTCAAAGCCCTTGTTTCCAGCCTTCGTTCCGGCCCGCTCGATCGCTTGCTCGATCGTCTCTGTGGTGAGGACGCCGAAGATGACCGGCACACCAGTGTTTCGAGCCACTGCGCCAATTCCGCTCGCCACTTCACCGGCCACAAAGTCGTAGTGCGTGGTCGCGCCACGAATCACGCAGCCACAGGCGATCACCGCCGCATAGCGACCCGACTTTGCAGCTCGGTCGCAGGCAAGTGGGATCTCGAATGCGCCAGGCACCCAGATCACGTCGACGCGGTCCGCCGGGTCGATCCCGTGGCGACGAAGGGCATCGACAGCGCCTTGCACAAGCTTATCGACGATGAACTCATTGAATCGAGCCGCGACGATTGCGAAGCGACCGCCTGGGTCGACGAGGTTGCCTTCAATGACGCGGGTCATGAGCGATCCTGTGTTGCGACTCGAATCTTCTCCGAGATCTCGAGGCCATAGGCCTCGACTCCCAAAATCGGCCGGGTGGAGTTGGTCAGCAGGCGCAGCTTCCGCAGGCCCAGGTCCAATAGAATCTGACACCCAGTGCCTAGATCGCGCAAGGCATCGGCGTGGGGTTGCGGCGATGCGGGGGCCTCCCCTCCGAACTCACGCACAAAGGCTCGGTGGATGCCAGCCGGGCCGCCGCCGTTCAAGTGCATGAAGACCACAACGCCGGATCCAGCGTCGTGGATGGCTTGCATGGCAGCCTTCGGCGCCGTGGCATGGGTGCTTTCAGTCGGATCGACGAAGGTCCAAGCTGGGGGGGCGGCTTGCACCCGGGCCAGGGCGCCATCCGCGCTCGGGGCCCCGTGCCACATGGCCATATGAAGGCCTCCATTCGTGACCTCGCGATACAAGCGAGTGTGCCAAGTGCCCAAGCCCGGAACGTCGACCTGCCCTTCGGCCTCGCGGCGCACGAGGCGTTCGGTGCGCATGCGGTACTTGATGATGTCAGCGACTGCGCAGATGCGGATCTTGTGCTCAATGCCGAACTCTTCCAGGTCGGGGAGCCGGGCCATGGAGCCGTCATCTTTCATGATCTCGCAGATGACCGCAGCCGGCTTCAGCCCAGCCAGTCGTGCCAAGTCGACGGAGCCCTCGGTCTGGCCCACGCGCTCAAGAACACCGCCCTGGCGAGCGCGCAGCGGGAACATGTGGCCGGGGGTGACGATGTCGCGCGGTGTTGCGTCAGGCTGGATCGCGGCGAGGACCGTAGTGGACCGATCCGCAGCGCTGATGCCCGTCGTGACGCCCTCGCGAGCTTCGATAGAGACCGTGAAGGCCGTGTTGTACGGGGTCTGGTTCTGCTGAGCCATCATCGACAGCCCCAGGCGCTCGATCTGCTCACCGAGCATGGGGAGGCAGATGAGCCCGCGCCCATGAGTGGCCATGAAATTAATCAGCTCCGGAGTACACAACTCCGCCGCACAGATAAGGTCGCCTACGTTCTCTCGGTCTTCGTCGTCGACCAAGATGACCATGCGGCCGTGACGAAGATAGTCCATGGCCAGCTCGACCCGGCGGATCGGGTCGGACACCATAGGCACGAACGGAGAATTGGATGAAGTCGAACTCATGAGGTCACCATCGGTAGCTGAGCGGGCGGGGTACGACGTTGGGGCCGTAGTCGCAAGCCCAAGGCGGGGGTACGGTCACGGATCTCCCAACCGATGCGGAGTTCGGTACGTCAACCGAACGTCATCCCCGAGTTGCAGAATTTGAAGCGGCGGTCCGAGGCGTGCGGCGGAAGCCAGAGAGTTCAACGCCGCTCCACCCAACCAACCTCGGCCCCCCGGGATGAGCACGGGCGCCATGTACACATGCAGGGTGTCTACGAGCTGCTGATCGATAAAAGAGCGCAGCACGGAGCCGCCGCCCTCCACCAGGACCCGATGCAGGCCGCGCTTGGCGAGAGCTCTTAGGGCCGCTTCGACGTCCACCCCGGCGGCAGTTCGAGGTACGCGAAGAACATCGGCGGCGATCGCACGCTTTGGGGCGTCGTCGGCACAGATGATCAAGGGCCGAACGTCCCCGCGCAAGACAGCGGCGTTCGACGGGGTGCGCAGCTGGCTGTCCAGAATGATGGGCACGGGATCGCTGCCATCCGCGTCTCGGCAGTTGAGACGGGGGTCATCGGCGAGGACCGTGCCGATCCCCACGACGATGGCGTCGTGCTCGGCGCGGAGCTGATGGCCATCCGCACGAGCCTCCCCGCCGGTAATCCACTTAGATTCACCGGTATGCGTCGCCAGGTGACCATCTAAACTGCACGCCACCTTGCAGGTCACCTCTGGCAGCCCGTGGGACACGGAACGGGTAAACCCACGCACGACCATGGCGGCCTGCTCGGCACAAACCCCAAGTTCAACCTGGAGTCCAGCCTGTTTCAAGCGCGCGATTCCTTTGCCCATCACCGCTGGGTAGGGGTCGACGATGCCGACGACCACCCTGTCGATTCCCGCCTTGATGATCGCATCGGTGCACGGCCCGGTTCGACCCACATGGCAACACGGCTCAAGCGTCACGTAGAGGGTCGTGCCCGCCAAGTCATGATGCCCCTGATCCCGCGCATCCTGCAGCGCTCGAACCTCGGCGTGCGGACCGCCGATGGGCTGGGTGCGACCCCGCCCCAAGACGACGCCTTCTCGAACGATCACCGCTCCGACAGCGGGGTTGGGAGCCGTCTGCCCCAAAGACTGGGTCGCCTGAGCGAGCGCCTCGTCCATCCATTGGGCATCGGTGGGGTCGTGAGACACGCTAGCTCCGCTCGGTGAGCGGCCGGATCACGTCCACGAATTCCTCTACGCTTTCGAACGCCCGATAGACGCTCGCAAAGCGTACATACGCAACATCATCGACCGTCCGGAGCACGTCCATCACCGCTTCGCCGACCGCGGCGCTGTCGATCTCGGTCTCTTTTTGAGACTCGAGCTGCGCCCGCACTTCCGCCGCCGCGTCATCCATCTGCTGGGCCGTGACGGGGCGCTTCCGGCAGGCCAGCGCGATGCCATGCAGGACCTTCTCATGCGCATAAGGCTCTTTTAGGCCTGTCTTTTTCATCACCCACAGCCGCGGGCGCTCCCACCGTTCATAGGTGGTGAACCGATGGGTACACTCCTGGCATTCGCGCCGCCGACGTACGTTATCGCCCGCAGTTCGGCTGTCGATGACTCTGGAGTCCAGGTGCTGGCACTCGGGGCAACGCATCAGTCGAGAAGGTCCTGAGGGTACATGGGGAGGCTTCTACAGAGATCACGAACGTTGTCGCCGATCGCGGCCAACCGGTCGTGGTCGTTCCGCGCTTCGATCGCATCGGCGATCCAGTCTGCGACCTGCACAGCATGTTCGGTCATCATGCCCCGTGTGGTCATGGCGGGGGTTCCGATGCGAACCCCAGAGGTGACGAATGGGCTGCGCTTTTCGCCAGGCACGGTGTTCTTGTTGACCGTGATCCGCGCACGTCCTAGCGCCTCCTCCCCGTCTTTGCCGGAGCAGGTTTCGCCGAGGTCGATCAAGAGCAGATGGTTGTCTGTTCCCCCACTGACGAGGGTGATGCCTCGCTCCATTAGGCGCTCACCCATGGCCTTGGCGTTGGCCATGACCTGTGCCGCATAGGTCTTAAAGGATGGGTCCAACGCCTCTTTGAACGCAATGGCCTTGGCGGCGATGACGTGCATGAGGGGCCCGCCCTGGGTACCCGGAAACACAGCCTTATTCATGGCTTGGGCCCACTGCTTCTCACGAGCGAGAATCAGCCCGCCTCGGGGGCCTCGGAGCGTCTTGTGCGTGGTGGTGGTGACCAAGGTGCAATGCGGCAAGGGGTTGGGGTGCAGCCCGGCCGCGACGAGACCCGCGATGTGAGAGATGTCTGCGACGTGGTGCGCACCGACTTCTTCGGCGATCTGACCGAAGGCTTCGAAATCGATCGTCCGGGGATACGCCGAGAACCCCGACACGATGATCGCCGGGCGGTGAGCCAAGGCCAGCTCCCGAACTTGATCGAAATCGATGCGGCCGGTCTCTACGTTGAGCCCGTAATGCACTGCATTGTAGATGAGGCCGGAGCTGTTCACGGGGGAGCCGTGCGTGAGGTGCCCCCCGTGGGTCAAGTCCAGGCCCAGGATGGTGTCACCGGGCTTGATCAGCGCCAGATACATGGCCGCGTTGGCCTGCGCGCCTGAGTGCGGCTGAACATTGGCACCAAATGCGCCGAACAGCTCTTTGGCACGACCGCGAGCTAGCCTCTCGACCGTGTCCACGTGCTCACACCCGCCGTAGTAGCGGCGGCCTGGGAGCCCCTCGGCATACTTGTTGGTCAGGATGGTGCCCATCGCTTGCATGACCGCGATGGATGCGTAGTTTTCGGACGCGATGAGCTCGAGTTCATCTTGTTGGCGCGCGAACTCCGCCTGCGTGGCGGCGAAGATCTCTGGGTCTTGTTGGGCAAGCGGCTGCATCGGGGGCACTCCTGACGAGGGGGGCGACTATCCGCTCTTGTGCCGCAGTGCCCGACCGGAGCGGTCGGTTGCCGTCTACGGCTGCAACGCGTCGATCTTGTTCACTCTGCGCGAGTGGCGGCCGCCTTCAAATTCAGCATTCAACCATGCCTTAAGGCAAAGCTCAGCGAGCGATGTGCCCACGACGCGCTCGCCCAGACACAGCACTCGGGCGTCGTTGTGTTCGCAGGCCATTCGCGCGCTGAAGGCGTCGCTCACCACCGCAGCGCGCACACCGCTCACCTTATTGGCCGCGATGCTCATTCCAATTCCAGTGCCGCAGACCAGCACCCCACGGTCCGCCTCACCGGCGGAAACCGCTCGGGCTACCTTTTCAGCATAGTCCGGATAGTCCGTCGACTTCGAGTCGTGGGTGCCCACGTCGTCGACGGTGTGGCCAAGCTCGATAAGCACGGCCTTGAGGTGCTGTTTAAGGCGCAAGCCCCCGTGATCACAGCCCAGAGCCAGACGCATCAGCCCTCCCAACGCTGAAAGACCAGCGTGGAGTTGGTCCCACCGAAGCCAAAGGCGTTCGACAGGACGATTCGTGGGTTCGAAAGACGGGGTCCCTCGGGCACCACATCTAGGTCGCACGCCGGGTCGGGCGTGCTGTAGTTGGCCGTCGGCGGGATCTGGCCCGTGTGGAGAGCCATCGCACAAAACACGGCTTCCAAACCGCCAGCTGCGCCCAGCAAGTGGCCGGTACACCCCTTGGTGGAGCTCACCGCCAGCCGGTCTGCGTGGCGACCGAACACCGAGCGAATGGCCGCCGTCTCGGCTGCGTCATTGGCGGGCGTGGAGGTGCCGTGGGCGTTGACGTAATCTACGTCGGTAGCCGCAATGCCAGCGCTTTTGAGCGCCCTCGCCATGCAGCGCGCAGCCCCCGAACCGCCGGGAGAGGGCGCAGTGATGTGGTGCGCGTCGGTCGTCGCCCCGGACCCGATGATTTCGGCGTAGATCCGAGCACCGCGCCGCTGAGCGTGCTCGAGGTCTTCGAGAACGACCAATCCGGCGCCCTCGCCCATCACAAATCCATCGCGCCCGGCATCGAATGGACGGCTCGCCGCCGACGGCTCATCGTTTCGCTTCGAGAGAGCCTTCATGACCATGAACCCGCCAAAGCCCAGCGGCGTGAGCGCGGCTTCGGTGCCCCCGGACAGGACCACGTCGGCGTCCCCCATTCGGATCGCTCGATAGGCCTCGGCGATAGAGTGGTTGCCGACGGCGCAGGCGGTCGCAATACACAAGCTTGGGCCCCGTGCGCCCAGCCGAATGGCGAGCTGGCCCGTGGCAAGATTGATCAGGCTTTTTGGGATGAAGTAGGCGCTGATGCGCTTGGGGCCTTCTTCGAGCAGCCCGTGTGCCGCGTCCACGATCTCGGGGAAGCCGCCGATGCCAGAGCCCACGTACACGCCAAACTCATCGCCATCGGGCCATGCACCTGCGTCGCGGTCAAAGCCCGCGTCGCGCATGGCTTCATCGCCCGCGGCCAGGGCGTACTGCATGAACAAGCCCAGTCGCTTGCACGCACGGCGGCCGAACAAGGCCTCGCCATCGAAGCCCTCGACCTGTCCAGCGATTCGGCTTGGCAGTTCCGAGGCGTCGAACCGGGTCAGCGGGCCCGTTCCGGAGCGGCCGTGCACGACCGCGTCCCATGTTGTTGGAACGTCGAGCCCACACGGGTTCACGGTTCCAAGTCCAGTGATGACCACGCGCCGGTTCAAGGGAGCCTTCCGCCAAAAAAACAGGAGTCGACGCCGACTAGTCTACTGAACGTGAGCGGCGATGTAGTCGGTTGCATCTTGAACCGTGCGGATCTTCTCAGCCTCGTCGTCCGGGATCTCCAGGTCGAACTCTTTCTCGATGGCCATGACCAGCTCGACGATGTCGAGGCTATCCGCGTTCAGATCGTCGACGAAAGAGGCCGATGAAACGACTTCGTCGCGGTTCACGTCCAGATTTTGAGCGATGATGTCCTGGACCTTTTGGGCGATCTTGTCAGGCGACATTGGGGGACCTCACGGAATTCAGTTCGAAGCGGCCGGGATGATAACGCGGGTCGCGGTTGTGGCAATGGTCAGGGTCAACCAGAGGCCCGCGTAAGCTCTGACGCAAACCGCGCGAGGACCTGATCGGACGCCACCTTGGAGGCATAGAGCACGGTGCGAGCGATGATCGCGGGATCAGACGCGCCGTGGCCAGCGAGCACTAGACCGCGCACGCCCAAAAGCAGGGCTGCGTCCGGGCGACCCGGCACCGCGGAGGGAGCAGTCACGCCAGGGCGGAGCAGGTCCGCAGCCGCCTCCATTCCCTTGATGAGGACATTGCCGACGAACCCGTCGCAAACGACCACATCACACTGCCCATCCATCATCGGCCCTGGCTCGACAGGACTCGCCGGAAACCCGTCTTTTTCCAGCAAGTCGAGCGCATCCCGCACAAGCTGATTGCCCTTGCGCCGCTCCTCGCCGTTGGACAGCACGCCCACCGTTGGGTGACTGATGCCGCCGCACCGAGCCCACGCGACACCCAACTGGGCGAAGCCGACGAGTTGGTCCGCTTTGGCGTCGACGTTTGCGCCCACGTCTAAAAGCACGACAGACGAGCCGGTGCGGGTCGGCAACTGGACCGCAAGGGCTGGGCGGTCCACACCGGGCAGCAAACGCAGGGTGCGTACGGCTTCCAACAGAACCGCGCCGGAATTGCCGAAGGACACAGCGCCACTCGTGAGGCCCTGCTCCACGCTCTCGAGCGCCCGGGTAATGGAGGCCCTTGGTTTGTCGCGCAAGCTCGCGAGCGGCGCCTCATCCATGCCAACCGCTTGGTCGGTGTGCTGCACGCGCAGCGAACCTAGGTCTCCGAGGGATTCCTGGGAGATCAAGGGTGAGAGGAGGGCTTCATCGCCCATCAACACCACGTGAGCGCCTTGGCGCACCGCAGCGCAAGCCCCCGCAACGACGGACTCTGGAGCCCGATCGCCCCCCATCGCGTCAACGGCGATCGGGAGATTGTGGAGGTTAGAGGCTGTCAAGCCTACTCGAACTCACTCGCCACCTGTGCGATCTGGCGACCGCGGTACATGCCGCAGGCCTCGCACATACGATGACGGAGCTTGAGCTCGCCACAGCTGTCGCACAGCTCGACAGCAGCAGTGAAGGACAGGCCGTCGTGGGCGCGGCGCATGCCACGACGTCGGCTCGACGTGCGCTTCTTGGGTACTGCCATGAGAAACCTCCGAGGGGTCGGCGCAATGGGCGCGCCAGGTGCGCCGCGGGGGCGCCGTTAAGTCGAAAACGCTGTTTAAGCGTCGTTAAAAGAGCCGCGGAGTGCCGCGAAAGGATGGTCGTCAGAGGGACCGGATTGGGCCTCCAACATCGCGGCGACCCGAGCGTCGCAAGGCGGTGTATCCGAACACGCGATGCGAGGGGGCAAGGCAAGCGCCAAAGCCTCGGACAACACGTCGGAAAGATCGAGGATTCCAGCCTGGAACCAGCCGATATCTAAATCGCCCGCAGCGAGACGAACCTCGGTATGACCCGGAGGAACATCTTCAGCGGGCACATAGTCCAGGTCAGGCTCGCTCGACAGCGTGAGCGCTGTGGACTCGCCGCAACGCTCGCAGATCCGTTGACCCGCCGCGGAAACCGAACCGCGAACGCGGGCGGATGTTCCGCGCCGCTCCACATGGAGATGGCCGTGGAGCACGGACACAGCAGACTCGATCACCGAAGTGGCCGCGTCGACCGCCCACGGCAATTCAGCCGTGAGGTCGACGTGAACGCCGTCGTCTGGAATGGTGTCGATGGCGATGCGCACAAGGCCTCCGCCGTCCTAAGGACGAGCCGGCGGCCCATAGCCGGCAACAGAGGCCTGGGCAAGGAGACGGCCCCTGCCGCCATCCAGCATATGCATTAGGGTGAGGCCATGCGCACTGCCCTGCCCCTAGCCCTCATCGCCATCGCCTGCGGGGCCCCCACCGCCCCTGCAGAGACCGCGGTCTATCTGGGCCAACTCCAGCCCTTACTCCAAGAGAATGGCCTGCTTGCCGAACGCATGCTGGAGGCCGCGGCCCAGGTGCACAATGGTCGTTCAAGCCCGTCTGCAGCGGGCATGACCTGGGAGCGCGAGATCGTTCCCATCGCCCGCCACCTGCACGACCAAGCCCTGCGGGTCGATGCCCCCGGTTCGTGGGCGGCTGATCACGACCGACTGGGCCAGATCTGGGGCGCTCGCGCCGATGGCTACGCCGAGATCGCTCAGGGCATTCGAGAGGGTGAGCGGGGCGCATGGCAGCGAGGACGGGCCCTGGCCGACCAAGCCAAGCTCGATGAAGAGGCGTGGTTCACGGAAGCCCAAAAGCGACTCATGCCCCATGAGATCTCACTCGATCAGTACCCATAGAGCGGTCTGGGTGGAGCCTCAAATTGGGTGGCCCAGAAAAGTGCCCCTCCAGAGCCCGCGTTCTGCGCCGTGTTTCAGCAACACGACCCTGTTCCTTGACGATATTGACCCAACCGTTAAAAGGCGGGGGCGTTGGCCCGTGGTCGAATTGGCAAGACATCGGGTTCTGGCTCCGAAGGTTCCAGGTTCGAGCCCTGGCGGGCCAACCATTTTGCTCCCATCGTCTAGCGGTTAGGACATCGCCCTCTCACGGCGAAGGCAGGGGTTCGAGTCCCCTTGGGAGTACCACTTTTAAGCACGAATACGCTCCCATCGTCTAGCGGTTAGGACATCGCCCTCTCACGGCGAAGGCAGGGGTTCGAGTCCCCTTGGGAGTATTTTCGTCGCGCTCGCATCCATTCTGACTCTTCGGTTTCAGGTGGTGACACGAGCTTGATCCCCGAGCCCAACATGGGCTACGGTTCGATCGTTATGAAGGACGCCACCCGCCTCTGCGAGTGGCGTCTTCTCGTTGGATCACCTGAGCACCGACGCGATCGGGTCGGTGATCAGAGCATCGCCCCAGCTAAACGGTGCGAAGAAAGTCAGCAATGGCTAAAATAGCGCCCATGCTGAGTACCGTCGCACCATCAATGGCCGCGGACACCAAGCACCCGCCGGCCGCCCCGACGATGCCGCGAATCCACGCCAGGACCCCGCGAGTCGACAAGGTCCACCCCAACAAAATCGCTCCAAGCACACCGCAGCCCAGCGCGAACCCGGGCACGGGCACGAGCGTACCCAGCACGGCGCCGATGGCCGCACCCGTGGCCGCGCCCGCGGACCCGGCCAGCGCTCGACTCCCCAGCGCCGGCCCCAAAATCTGAGATGCCGAGCCAACGGCGACCAAAAGAGCGGCTAGCAACAGCGCATCCGAGGTCACAATCGCAAAATCAGTGATCGCGGCAAAGGCCACCAGCCCCAGCAGAGCCACCGCACAACCTGGAAAACCTGGGATCAGCACCGCGAACCCACCCAGGCCCAAACCGGCGATGGCACAGATCCAGCCGATGCTCTCGGTCATGCGCCCCTCCCCGCGATGGCCCGCACGGCATACACCCCGGTTTCGAAGCGGAGAGCCCCCATGGAGTATCGCGGATTTACCCTCGATCCGTTCCAGTCCGACGCCATCACCCACCTGGGAGAAGGTCGGAGCGTGCTGGTTTGTGCGCCAACCGGCACTGGAAAGACGATCATCGCCGACTGGGTGGTGGACCAAGCCCTCTCCACAGGCCGACAGGTGGTGTACACGGCGCCGATCAAGGCCCTCTCCAACCAGAAGTTCAGGGACTATACCCGGCTTCACAATGAAGAGGACGTCGGCCTGGTGACGGGTGACCTGGTGATTCGGCGGGACGCGCCCTGCCGGGTCATGACCACCGAAATTCTGCGAAACATGCTGCTGGGCAGCGAAGACCTCTCTCAGCTCTTCGCGGTCATCATCGACGAGATCCACTTCCTCGACGATCCCGAGCGCGGCACGGTCTGGGAAGAGATCCTGATCTACCTGCCTCCCCACGTCCTCATCGTGGGCCTAAGCGCGACACTCTCCAATCAGCAACAGTTCGCCGAGTGGCTGGGCAGCGTTCGGGGCGCCCCGATTGAGGTCATCACCGAGACCCGCCGCAGCGTGCCGTTGGAGTTCCACCTGGCGAACATCGACGTGGGGCTCGTCGATCGGCCGCGATTCGAGAAGCGATGGAAGCGACACCGGTCGGACAGCCAGGCGTCGATCGACCGCGGTGGGCGGCGCGGCCGGGGTCGTGGCCGTGATCGTGGCGGCCCTCCCGGACGCAAACGAGACACACGAAAGCGCAGGTTTGTCCGAAAGACTCGCCATAGCAACATCATCCGAATGATGGTGGAAGCCGAGTACCTGCCCTGCTTGTACTTCTGCTTCAGCCGACGCGACATCGAGGCTCAGGCGCGGTGGCTCGCACGCAACATGCCGGTCGACGTGCTCAATCATCAGGAAGCCCAGGCGCTAGACACCTACCTGGCTCGTGCGCGGGAGCAGATGCCAAAGGTCTTGAACCGCGATCTGCTCGATATGTACGGGCGCGGGATCGCCTTCCATCACGCGGGGCTGCACGTGTCCCTCAAGGCGCTGGTCGAGGAGCTGTACGAGCAGAAGCTCATCAAGATCTTGTACTGCACCAGCACGTTCGCCTTGGGTCTCAACATGCCCGCCCGCGGCGTCGCCTTTGACGGCCTGCGAAAATACGATGGCAAGGGCGTCAATCCCCTGTCGATCCGCGGCTTCATGCAAAAGGCGGGACGGGCTGGCCGGCGAGGACTCGACGAGGTTGGCCACGTGGTTCTCCGAATCGACTTCGAAGAATACGAGGAAGTACGCCCACTCCTGGACGGGTACTTCGAGGGCCGACCCGAGCCCGTGCGCTCCAGCTTCAGCCTGAGCTGGAACTCCATCGTCAGCCTGCTCTCTCGAAACGAGCGCGACCAAGTGCGCGAGATCGTCGAAAAGTCATTTCTATCCTGGCACATGGACCAGGAGGCAGACAAGCACACGCGAGATGCCCAAAAGCTCGAAGCTCAGGCCGAGGCCCAGTCGGACCACCACAAGGCGCGGCGAAGCTTCAAACAGGCCAAGAAGCTGCACAAGCGCGCCGCGAGCGCCGGCAGTCGATGCTGGGGAGAGTTCCTGCGCAAGGAACGATTCCTGATCAAGCACGGATATCTTTCCAACGAAGGTGAGTTTTACGC
>JBGCER010000393.1:0-11625 GCA_045106515.1 Myxococcota bacterium | reverse complement strand
GGCGAGCTCGTTGAGCGGGGCCTAGAACCGGCGGTAGCCGCAGAGCAAGCGGCGCTGGAGCAGGTCGAGGGTGTGCCATGGGAGCGGATCGTCGGCGACTGGCGCGCGGGGGCGATCGACGGGCTTGAACGGCGCGAAGCGGTGCAGGTGCTGGGCTCCTTCTCTGTCCCGATCGCGGGCCGGATCGTAGCGAGTCTCGGAGCGCAGAGCTTGGACTTTGTCCGGGCGAGCGCCTCCCGTGCGGCCGTACAGCTGAGGGTGCGTGGCGATGTGAGCCTCGCGGCTGTTGTGACCAGCTTGGCGGCGGATGGGGTGACCGTGTCGGCCTTGCGCTTTGCGTCCCACGGGCTGCAAATCGAGGGCCGCGCCAACCTGCACGCCACGCGGGCGTTCAAGGGCGGCCAGATTGAAGTGCAGGATGAAGGCAGTCAACTCCTGGCCGAGCTCGTCGACGCTTCGGGGGCCGAGCGGATCGTCGACGTGTGCGCTGGGGCGGGCGGCAAGACCCTGGCGCTGGCTTCGGCGGCTCCCCAAGCCAAGATCTTGGCGATGGACGTTCGGGCGCGCGCTCTGTCCGAGCTTCAGATCCGCGCGAACCGGGCGGGTGCGCTTCGGGTCAAGGCCGTGAAGCTGCCACCGACCGGCAATTTTCCGGCGCAGGTCCGAGGGTGGAGCGCCGATCGGGTTTTGGTCGACTCGCCGTGCAGCGGACTGGGCACGCTCCGCCGTCATCCAGAGCAGCGCCTGCGGCTCACCGAGTCCGCGTTGGATGAGTTAAGTCAGCTGCAACGTCAGATTTTGGCGCGCTCGGCGACCTTGGTCCGCGTGGGCGGCCGCTTGGTCTATGGCACCTGTTCGGTACTGGGATCCGAGAACGAGGGCGTTGTGGAGCAGTTCTTGGCGATGCACCCGGACTTTCGTCAAGTGAGTGCCGCCGAGGTGTTCGGTCCGGAGCGGGCCGAGGCCATCGGCGTTGGCGATGTGATGCGCCTATCGCCCCACACCCACGGAACGGATGGGTTCTTCGGGGCGGTGCTGGAGCGCGTTGTGTGAGTGCGATGCGCGCGTGCGGCTGTCCTGTGCCACACTCTCGGCCCCCACGCTTGTTGTGACCCATCCGACGGAGGTCCTGTGCTGTCCATCGATACCCTTGCCGATCTGCTGCATGCCCGCGCCGAGGCCTCCCCTGATGGGGCTGCGTTTCGCGTCAAAGAAGGAGAGGGCTGGACCGACCGGTCTTGGTCCTATGTGCGCGACCGAGCAGACCGCATTGCCGCCGGCTTACTAAGTGCGATCGAACTCGAAGATAACGATGTGATCGGCTTGCTCGGCCAGACCAGTGAAAATTGGCTGACCTGCGACTTCGCGGGTCTGTCCATCGGCCTACAGACCGTGCCCATCTACGCCTCATTGTTGCCCGAAGAGGTGGGCTATGCCCACGTCGACACCGGTGTGAAGCTGATCATTCTCGATGACAAGGACCAGCTGGAAAAGGTCCGGTCCATGAGGAAGGGCTTCACGTTCTTCGACACCGCCTACACGGCAGAGCAGGTCGTGCTGCAGCACATCGTGGTGATGGACCCGACGGGCATTGAGCCGGCCGACGACTGGGAGAGCCTCGCGGAGCTGGAAGCCCGCGGCGCCCAAGAGGTGGTCACCCTCAAAGACGAGCTCAAGCGCCGCCGTGAAGCGGCCACCAAGGACCAGACGGCCACCTACACCTACACCTCGGGCACCACCGGTCCGCCCAAGGCCGTCATCCAGACCCACAACAACCACATCTCGATGGTGCGCTCTGCCGAAAAAGCGGGGATCATCGACGATAATATGCGCCAGGGTGGTTTGTTCCTCTTCTTGCCGCTGGCCCACTCCTTCGGTCGGCTGATCCAGTTCACCTCCCCCTTCTTCGACCTCCCGCTCGTCATCAGCGGCGTGCCCACCCTCGTCGACGACGCCTGTTCGTCACGGCCGGGCTTCTTCCCGTCGGCGCCTCGGGTTTACGAGAAGATGAAGTCCAAGATCGACGGCGCCCTCGCAGGGGCTCCGCCCATTCGTAAGGCCCTGGCCACCTGGGCCATCAATACGGGAAAGGCGACCATCCCCTATAAGACCCATGGAAAGCCGATCCCTGGCTTCTTGGCCATGCGGTACAACCTGGCTGACAAGCTGGTACTGTCCAAGCTTCGCGCCCGCCTGGGCCTGGATCGCGCCAGCGTTTTGCTCTCGGGTTCCGCACCCCTGGACTCCGAAGTCCAAGAGTTCTTCTTGGCCTGTGGCATGAACCTGCTCGAAGCCTACGGGTTGACCGAGACGTGTCCTGGCTTGACGTCCAACCGTCCGGGTCAGATTCGCATCGGTACCGTCGGGCTCCCCTTGCCGGGCGTCGAGATCAAGATCGCCGATGATGGCGAGATCTTGGCCAAGGGCCCGAACATTACCCAGGGCTACTTGAACCGCCCCGACGCGACCGGCCCTGCCTTCGACGCCGAGGGCTGGTTCTGCACCGGTGACTTGGGCGCTGTGACCGACGAAGGTTTCGTCAAGATCACCGGCCGTAAGAAGGAGCTGATCAAGACCTCGGGCGGCAAGTACGTCGCTCCGGCCAAGATTGAGGGCAAGCTCAAGAGTCTGCCCATCATCAACGAGGCCATTGTCATCGGAGACCGGCGCAACTTCTGTGTGGCCTTGCTCTCCATCGACGCTGAAGAGCTCGAAGAGTGGGCCAAGCAGCAGGGCGTGGCCGCCGACCAAGACAGCGACGCCGTCAAGGCCGTTGTGGACTCCCACGTCGCCAAGGTCAACCAAGACCTGGCCCGCTTCGAGAGCATCAAGTACACCGCGTTCACGCCAGAGCCGCTGACAGTGGAAAATGGCGCATTGACCGCCTCTTTGAAGGTGAAGCGAAACGTTGTCGAAGAGCGCTACGCAGACCTGATCGACGGGATGTACACCAACAATAAGAAGTAGGGGTGTGAAGGGCTGGGCCGGGTCAGGCGGGCAGAGAGCGGTCTACTCGCCGTACTCGACAGTGAACGCGATCTTGCAGTCAGGCGGATACGGGTCACACGACTCATCACAAGGGCATTGGTAGACCTCGAAGGTGAAGTCGGTGTGGGCTCGGGTGGCGGAATCGGCGGTGATAAACGGGGTGATGCGCGCCTTGCCTTCACAGAAGCCGATCTGCTCCTGGTTGACCCACCAGCGGTCGTTGGTCCTGCACTCAGCGGTGAAGGGGGCGGTGTCTTGGTCGCGGTCTACGAAGCACGAGAACTGTGGGGAGTCGTCGCCGAAGTCGACTTTTAGCTCGAGTGGGTCCCGAGGGTTGCTGTCGTGGGTCAGGATGTGCAAGAAGCCGGTGTTGAACTCAACAGGGATCTCTTGGCCGCATGTGTTGGACGTGATGGTGAGGTCGTTCTGCGGGAGCGGCTGCAGCAGCCAGTCGTCCGGGATGCCGTAGTCGGGGTTGCACGCCAAGAGACAGAGGCAGACGGAGAGGCGAATCAGTTGCATGCGGCCCCCACGAATGAGTCCAGGGTGAATGTGGCCGTCGTGCCGGTGGACACCGGCAGGCAGTTCTTGGAGGGCCAAGGATCAAGACCGCCGACGCGGGGTTCGGTGAAGACGATGGTGAGCTCCATGGCCGTCGCATTGTGGGTGATGGTGGCGGGCAAGGTCACGACTTCGTTGCCGTCAGCGTCCTTCAGCTCGACATCGGTGGTGATCGATCCGCCGGACGTGAGCGAGAACGGGTCGGATACGACATCGACAGTCTCGTCGCCGTCGAAGCCAGATTTTGAGCACAATGGGGTGCTGGTCCCCCCGTTCTCTCTGATCTGAATATAAAACCCCGGAATGATCAGCTCGTATCCATCCACAGTTCCAATCAGGCGTGCGGTCCGCGCCGTCCCCTGAGAGTCCGTCGTGGCGTACGTCCCCGACAGCGGATCATCAAACCCGGCCACGGCCTCGGCAGCGGTGACCGAGACACGCCCGGTGTCGGCACCGGCTGCGCCGTCGAACCCAGGGGTGCCGAGGATGAGCTCTGGATAGGCGTCTGGGGGACCGAGATCATCGACGATAAGGGCAGAACCAAAGCCGGCCCCGAGT
Organism: Myxococcota bacterium; assembly: GCA_045106515.1. Taxonomy (GTDB): domain Bacteria; phylum Myxococcota_A; class UBA796; order UBA796; genus REDI01. The sequence continues at coordinate 7,518 of JBGCER010000393.1, read as the reverse complement.
TGTGGGCTCGCGGAGGTGACCTGCTGCACGAACAGGTCCTGATCACTCCCCAACGTGTAGAGGTGAATGCGAGAGCCCTCTCCGACCTCGGAGCGGAATACGGTCACAACACCCTGTCGCACTGCGCCCGTGGTGGCGACGTAGCCAAAGTCATCGATCGAGGTGCCATCGGCGAGGGGAAAGGTCGTCTCGACCACGGTTGCTGGTACGCCGAAGTGTGCCACCGCGAGCTCCTCGACGGTCGCTTCTGGGGTGTTGGTGTCCCCGAACGTGTCGTGCCGAATCAGGTTGCCGACTCCCAGGGAGACCCCAAACCCGAACACGTTGGGGAAGGGGCCAAAGGAAACATCCCAAAAGGGGCTGCGTTCGCAGTCGACGGCGGGAGGGGTGCCGAAGCCGGCGGGCCAGTGGATCTCGCACACGCCCCCAGCGGTGTTCTCCATGCGGGGTAAGCCGGTCACCAGCACGGGGGGGCTGGCCGTTCCGCGGAGCCGACCCGAAGCGAGGCTGAACCCTGCGAGGCCGCCGTCGAGAATGTCGTTGTCGGACCCGCCGCCGCCTCGGACGGGATCTACCCGAAAGGCCGCGGTGAGGTCGAAGAAGGGAGTGGCGCCTGTAGAGGTTCCCGTTCCTGGGATGATGAACACCGCTCCGTTGTTCGTCAGCGGCGTCGAGCCGAGAACGCTGCTGGTTCGCGGGGCGCCGATCGCCAGGTCGGGTTTGCCGTCCTCGTCGAAGTCATCGATGACCAAAGATGCGCCAAAGCGACCCACAAACCCACCAAATGCCGCGCCGTTGATACGCGTGATGCTAAACCCAGGACCTGAGAACGGGCTTGCGGTGGACGGTCCAAAGCCGCTGGACCACGCGGGGTCTGGTTGCAAGATGTAGACGGCATTTTCGCCTGGAGCACCAACAACCACATAGTCGGCGGTCGAGCCATATAGCCCACCTTCGCCGACTGCGAAGCTGGCCCCGAACTCCGCGTTTCCGGGGGCCCCTGCCGGTGTAAAGGAGCCGAGATACTCCCACCGATATCGGTCCGCGACGAGGACGTCGTCGCCCACGACCCCGTCGAATGCGTTGTAGAATAGGTGGATGGCGCCGGGTCCATCGCCGCCCGGGCCGATGCTGGGTGAGCCAGCTGGGGCCCCGACCAGGACTTCCTCGCCGGCGGCGAGCAGCCCGTGAGACGTCCGAACGGCGCTGTCGTCGTGTGCATCGAGAATGTCGACCCCGACCACGGTAGCCCCTATCATATCACCGGTCGTTCCGACGGTGATGCCCGCGTCGGTCAAGACGTCTGGGAGGCCCGTGAGGGAGCCGCTGCTCATCGACACGCGGGTGAGGGTCACAGCGCCGGGACCCGAAGGAAGGGGGGCTCCACCGACGAGCGCTTGCTGGTCTTCGAAGGGTTTTGGGCCTGTAAACAGCCCGGCGCCGAATCGAACGATGTCGACTGCAGCGCCTAAGCGGGCATCGGCCTGAGGCAATACCGCAGAGGAGTCTTCGACCTGGTGGCATGTGGAAGAGAACGCGGTTGGGGATTCCACGCTCGGGGTGAACACGTCGCCGCAACCAGAGATTCCGCACAGGATCATGGCAGCGATAGCTCTGGGGGGGGATGGAACATATCAGTACTCCTTTCTGGGGAGTCCGACGATACCGGCTGTACTCAGGGCTCGCAAGGCTTATGTTTGGCGGGGGTGTTTTGAAGGTGAAGCGACGCGTTGTTGAAGAGCGCTACGCGGAGCTGATCGACGGGATGTACACCCAGAACAAGAAGTAGGGATCGGCGGCTGGGGCAGAGCCGTTGCCGCCACTACCAAATCCTCCACCCCAGGTGGACCCCGCATCGCTGGTCCGCCACGTTGCCCCTAGGTGACTGCAACAACAGGGGGGCTCGTGCAGGTGGTGTGGCTCAAGCGGGACCTACGAGTTCGAGACCATGCCCCGCTGGTCGAGGCCGCCCGTCGGGGCCCGGTCGTCGTGCTGTATGTCTACGAGCCGCGCCTGTGGAAAGAGCCCGAATATGATGCCTGCCACCTGAACTTTGTCAATGAGTCGCTGGCGGCGCTGGATGCGGCCTTGGGCCCGCTGGGGGCGCGGGTCACGTACCGGTGTGGGCCGATCCTGTCGGTGTTGCGAGACCTGTCCCAGGCGTTGGCGGCCCACGGGGGCATTTCGGCCTTGCGGTCCCACGTAGAGGTGGGGTCGGCGTGGACCTACGGACGGGACCGAGCCGTGCATCGTTGGGCTAAGGCCCAGGGCGTTGTGTGGCACGAGTATGGACAGGACGGGGTCAGCCGCCCCCACCCCAGCCGGGATGGGTGGGCCTCGCGGTGGACTTCGGAGATGGCGGCCCCGCTCTATCCGGTGCCCAAGCGCGTGGGGGGTGTCGACACGGTCGTACCGGGCTGGGATCACCAGCGGGTTCGAACGCCAGCGGACCTGCACATGGCGCCGAGCACGGCCACGACGGTGCAGCGCGGGGGTCTCGATGAGGCGGAGGCGGTGCTGCTCTCCTTCTACCGGCGGCGATCCCAGGGATATCGCTCGGCGATGAGTAGCCCACTGTCGGCTTGGGACGGGTGTAGTCGGCTGTCTCCCTACTTGGCGTGGGGCTGCGTCTCGACCCGTGATGTGTGGATGCGGACGCGCTTGAAGCAGCGGGCGCTACGCGGTCGACGGGATGGCAAGGACTGGTTTGACGACCTCGACGCGTTCGAGTCGCGGCTCCGGTGGCGGGGCCACTTCATGCAGAAGCTCGAAGATCAGCCCGGCCTAGCGGTGGTGAACCAGGCTTCGACGGTGGATGGGCTGCGAGAAGGACGCTTCCATCAGGGCCACTTTGAGGCGTGGTGCGAGGGGCGCACGGGTCTGCCCCTGGTGGATGCGTGCATGCGAAGCCTTCGGGCGGAGCGGTGGCTCAACTTTCGGATGCGGGCCATGCTGATGAGCGTGTCCAGCTACACCCTATGGAATCACTGGCGGGAGCCGGCCTTGCACTTGGCGAGGTATTTCCTGGATTTTGAGCCGGGGATTCACTTCCCTCAGGTGCAGATGCAGTCGGGCACCACCGGCATCAACAGCGTCCGCATCTACGACCCGTTCAAGCAGGCGCGGGATCACGACCCCACCGGCGCGTTCGTGCGGCGTTGGGTGCCGGAGCTGGCCGACGTGTCGGATGCTTGGATCTTCGAGCCCCACACCAAACCTGGCGGTATCGCTGGGTATCCAGCGCCCATCGTGGACGTGGTGCACGCGAACCGGCGGGCTCGCACGACGCTGGAGTCCCTGCGGCGAACCGATGAGGCCCGCGCTGAGTCACAGCGGATTCAGCGCCGGCACGGCAGCCGAAAGCGCAGGCGTTAGGCGCGATACATCTATGGACGAACGAAGCGATACATCGCGCCGGACTCGTCCTTGAGCGCAAGAGTGTCGGGGGTCAGGTCGACGATTGCGAGCTCTTGGCGGATGTTGCCGAATGTCTGGCTGAAGATGTCGTCTTTCAGGAAGAGGGTCTTGCCGGAATTGCCAACTTTGTATCTGGCTTTTTGCCCTTCATTGATGGCGAAATCATAGCCGTCCCGCGTGCTCAGACCGAACACGGTGCCATGGCGTTTGAATGCGAATCCGGACAGGTTCCAGTTGATCACGTTGATCTCGGCGTCCTTGTCGAAGGGCACCGGTTCGCCTTGGGCCGGAGCCTGCGACTGAAGGTGCCAGGCGCCTTTGATGGCCACGGCGTTCGGTTGCTTGGCGCAGGCCACTGTGGCCAGCAAGAGTATGGGGACGAGGCGCATGCAGATCCTCGTCTAGTTCGAGATGAATGGCACATCGACATCGAAGGCGAAGGCGTCGTGGGTGCAGTCGCCACCGGCCTGGCCTTGGGACTGGGGATCGTTGTCGCCGAAGACGACAAAGCCGAACTCGTATTTGTCGAGCTCGACGGCTCGCAGCGACAGCTCGTTTACGAGATCGTCGTCGTACTTGAGCAGCAGCGGTTCGCGCGTATCGGGGCTGGGGATTGTGCAGTCGGAGCGACCGTCTTCTTGGCCCAGGCACCAGGGCACGCCGTCGAAGTTGAAGCCCGAGCCCGCCACCGAGAGCCAGTCCCACAGCGGCAGATCGCGCTCCTTGGGCAGGCTGGAGATCAGGTCCCCGGCGCTGCTGGCCAGCACCACATCGTTGAAGAGGAAGAACATATGGTCGTCGTACACCATCTCGGGCTCGAGGTTCGGGTCTACTCGGAACTGGAAATCCAGGTTACAAACAACCACATCTTCGGGCAGCTCTACGCTGACATAGACCTCGTCGCGGGCTGTGGCTTGGCCCTGTGCCGCCTCTAGGTTGTCGCCCTCGCCCCAGGGGCAGGACTCGGTATTGGCGGGGATCTCGACCCGGACGGTCTGTACGGTGGGCTCGAACCTGGCGCACAGGTCGGCGATCTCTTCCGGCGTATCGACATCGAGGTCGATGGCTCCCTTGCAGGCAGGGGTCAAAAAGAGAGCCAAGGAAAGGATGCGAGTCATGGGTGCCTCCGAACGAGGCTCCATTGTACAGGCAGACGGTGGGGGATCGCCGCTCGTTCTCGTGAGCTAGTTGTCGATAATCACGAAGCTCACCCGGCGGTTGCGCGCTCGGCCCGCTGCGGTGCGATTGGTGTCGACGGGGCGCTGCTCTCCGAAGCCCTCAGCCGTCAGGCGATTCCCGTCGATACCCAGCCGGATCAGAGCGATGCGCACGGTGTTCGCACGACGTTCGGACAGGCCCAGGTTGGCGGCGTCCTCCCCTTCGGAGTCGGTGTGCCCTTCGATGCGGACGGACAGGCTGGGAGCGTCTTTGAGCACCCGGGCCACCTCGTCCACGACCCCGGAGCCCGATGCGATGGTGGCCTTGCCAGAGACGAAGGTGATGGGCTCCAGGGGCTCGATGGCCTGGCGCGTCACCCGGACCAAGGTGGGCGGGGTGTCGGGGCAGCCATCGGTGTCGAGGTAGTCGTTGACGGTCTCAGGGCTGTCGGCGCACAGGTCGTTGGCGTCGGAGATCCCGTCTTGGTCTGCATCATCGAGGGGACAACCGGAGCGGAATCGGTCGCCGGTTTCGTCGGGGCAGGCGTCGGTGGTGTCGGGCACGCCGTCACCGTCGTTGTCGAGGTCGGGACAGCCGTCGGTGTCGTCCCAGCCGTCGATGTCTTCGCGCAGGGTTGGGCAGCCGTCGAGCAGGTCGGTGATGGCGTCGCCATCATTGTCGTAGTCGGGGCAGCCGTCTTCGTCTTCCCAGCCGTCGATGTCTTCGGGGTCGTCGGGACATTTGTCGACGGCGTCGATGATCTGGTCGCCGTCGCCATCGCGGCTGGTCTCGGGGCAGCCGTCTTCATCGGCGTCGCCGTCCATGTCTTCTGCGTCGTCGATGCAGGCATCGTCGATGTTCTTGATGTTGTCTAGGTCCTCGTCTCCATCGGGTCGAATGTCGCGGCAGCCGTCTTCATCGGCGTCGCCGTCCAAGTCTTCCTTTTCGTTTGGGCATCGGTCGATCACGTCGGCAATGCCGTCTTCGTCCGCGTCTTTGCTGCCGCATGGCGTGGCGACAGTCAGGGCCTCGGCGCCGGCGCGGGTGGCGTCTTTGAGGTGTTCGCTGGCGCGGCGGACGTCGCCCTGCATGAACTCAAGCTTGGCAAAATCATAGTTTGACGTGGCTTCTGCAAGTTCCACGGGCGCGCACTGCCGGGCGTGCATGTCATTGGCGGCCTTGAGTTGCTGCTCGGCCTTGGCCAAAGACGCGGCGACAATCCGAGGATTGGTGCAGCCGATTCCGACCACGGCGAGGGTGAGCCAGAGACGACTCATGGCTGGGGCTCGGGGGTGTTGCCCTCATCGGTCGGCGCAGGCACGGGCACGATGATCAGCTTGGGCTTGGCCTCGGTGGGCTCGGGCTCCGGGTCCGCTGGCTGCGGGTCCGCTGGCTCCGGCGCAGGGACCGAGGGCTCGGGTTCGGGGACCGCGGGCTCCGGTGCGGCGGTCGGTGGGCCCGGCTCCGGTTTGGGATCGGCGGGTGGCGCGGGGGACGCCGGGGCGGCTTCGGTGGGGTCGCGTTGCTCGGCGGCCGAGGCCGAGCCTTCCCGGCCCTCTTGCTCCATGGCGATTAGCGCCTTGTCTGCCCAATCTGCAGCACCTCGGGACAGAATCACGCTGTCGCGATAGCTAGAGAATTGGGCTTCTTCGCGCGCTTTTACCAAGTAGGCTTGCGCCATGGTGTATTCGAACTGGGCCTGTTCATCCGCACCGCCCTCTCGCGCGTTGCGAATGGCTCGGTCTGCTTGTAGCAGGGCGTACGACGCCTTTCCGGCAGAACATCCGGTTAGGATCAACACAATGGCGATCATCGCTCGGTACAATACGCGCTCCAGTGTTCGTACTATCGCACGGTCGACCCGTTGCGGGATGCTGACGTGGGGCTGTCTAGCGGTCGACCGGCTGCCGATCACGATCCTAAAGTAGGGATTCTCCTGATCCCCTGCCGGAGTCTGATTGCCCGAGCGCCGCCTACCCATCTACGTCCGTTGGACTGTCGTCGCTGAAGGAGCGGTGACGCGGGCGCGGACTGCGCGTTCGATGTGCGCGGTGAACGGATGGTTGGTGTCCCATCGGCCGTCGCTGCTCCCCCACGATCCAGACCCGGACCGCATCGCAGCGATTCGGGCGCGGATCGACCTGGTGGATGGCCTGCTGCTGCAGATCCGGGACCAAGCCATCCGCCGCGGCGAGTCCCTGGCGGTGTGGCACCTTGGCGCCGGGATGGATGGGCGCTGGGCGCGGATGGCGGGGCCGCTGAGCCCTGCTGTGGTGCAGTGGGTCGAGGTGGAGGAGCCGCGCGTGGTGGGTGCCAAGCGTCGGGTCCTAGAGGGGTCCCCCTTCGCGGAGCATTGGCATCGGGTCGAGACCGTCCCTCTCGTGCCGGCGGCGTGGATGGCGGAAGGGCGTGACGGCAGTCGCGTGGTGGCCCTCGTCTCTGGGGCGCTTCACCGCTTGTCCGCCAGTGAGGTCCTGGAGATGCTGGAGCGGATCCGGGTGTCGGCGCCGGGGGCGTCGGTGATCTTGGACTTGACGGGCGCCCAAGGCCGGGCGCGCACGGAGTGGTCTACCCGACGTCTCGAAGCCCTCGGATGGCGCACCGTCGACGATCTAGAGCTGGCCTTTCGCAACGCGCTCACCGGTCGGTCCGGCGATGAGCTGTGCTCCGGCATGGTGCCGATTCGACTCATCCATCTTGAGAATCTGGCGTAACGGGGAGTCCGACGCGCTGCCGGGCCCACCGGCAGGCGGATCCGTCGACCTCGACGTCCCGACAGGTCTTGGGGCGTTCCTGGTAGACGGCGCACGTGTATCGGCCGCCTTGGACGCGCAAGCAGGCGCACCGATCCCCCTGCCTCTGCACGGCGGTGCGGTCGAACGGCGTCTGAATGACCAAGGTGGGGTGGAGCCGCACGAAGGGGTCGTCGTCGTCGATCTCGAC
>JBGCER010000392.1:0-3270 GCA_045106515.1 Myxococcota bacterium | reverse complement strand
TCAAATCCGGTAGCGGCCGGCCATGGATCCACGCGCCACCGCCGACCACGTTCACACCCTGCTCGACCAAGCGGGCCATGCCCGCACGCAAGGTCGCCACGCGGCGTGCATCGAACACCTGACCCAAGCCCAGGCGGCATTGTCAGAGGCAGACCTGCCGGATGTGATGAGCCAGGTGAGCTGGCGACTGTCCAAGGCGCACTACGACTTTGGCACGCCCGAGGGCATGCTCGACGCCGTGACGCCCCTGCTCGAAGCCGGACAGCCCTTTCACGGAAATCCTGGGGCCCGCCGAGCCCTGTCCACCATCGCCAAGCGGTGGTGGGACTCCAGGGGATACGCCGATGATCGGGTCGCCAAACTCTGGGGTGCCTGGGCCCAGAGCTACGCCGATGACAGCGATCCTTGGATGCAGGCGTCCGGCGAGACCCAGCGCGCGCGGCATGTGGCGTGCGCTGGGAATAATGAAGAGCTGGACTCCATTATTGAGCACTACCTGACCCTTGACCCCAAGCGATTCGGCGTAGGCCCACACCGCCACCCCAGCGCCCCCGACACCCCGTCGTCGGTGTGGTGGGCCCAGCTTGAGCTGCTGCGGATCGGTCTATGGCACGCCACGTGGAGCCAACGGGCGGACCGGGCCATCGACCTGCTCGACAGCCTCGAAGACGCCGCGGAGGCCGCCGAGATCGACCGGGCCTCCGACCCCTGGTTCCTCGACCCCGCTTGCCGCGCCGCCATCGCCTTCGGCTGGGCGGATGTTCTGGAACGCTACAGCGCCGACTGGCTGCGCGCCCTCCGCGCCCTGGATCACCCCCGTGCCGCATTCCATCTGGCCCTCGCCACCGGCTCCCTGCCCAGCACCGATCCGGCCGACGCGATCGCCGCTCTCCAAGAGGCGATCCACCTGGCCGACACAGACAAGATCGGCGCAGAGTGGAGGATTGATGCGCGCTTATCGCTCGCCAATAGGCTTAGCGATTCCGAAGAAAGTACGCGGTACAGCCTGCGCCAACAAGCGGCTGAGATCGCCGCATCCACGGGCGTTGGGGCCTTTCCCACGTCGTGAACATGCAAGGTGATCGTCACCGCGTGCGGGCGACGTCAGGTGTGAGGTACCCTCCGCGACGTCGACCGGAGTTCGCTGTGCGCACGCTTATTGCTGCCCTTGCCCTCGCCCCCATGCTCGCGTTCAGCGCCACTGCCCTCGCAGGCAATCAGATGGTGCCCACGCCCCCACTCGTGGGCGATGGCGCCACCCCCGCTGTGCTGCATCTGCTGGCCCCAGCGGGGACCAAGATCAAGGTCCTGCCCGACCGCGGCACCATTCAGACCATCGTGCCCACCCAAGGCGGTCACCGGATCACCTATGTGCCGCCGGTCGTGGGCGAACACACCACCGTCGCCATGACCATCCGCATCCGTGGCGCTGGGGTCAAAGAAGACCTGCGCGTGGAGCTGCCGCTCGTCCCATCGTGGGCCGGCACCTTCTCGATCACCGCCGATCCCGGCACCGTCGCCAAGGGCAAGACTGCGACCATCAAGGTCCGTCCCTCCTCCCCAGGCCCTCTCGAAGGGGAACGCCGCCTCAAGATCGCCGTCAGCGAAGGCGAGATCAGCGGCCTGGTGCCGTCCGGCGATGGCACTTGGGCCGCCCGGTACACCGCGCCCAGCCGCTTGGAGCACCCGGTCCGACCCGTCTTTGTGGTCGTAGACACCGCAGCCCCCGTGTCGTTCGTCGACGCCGAGGTCCTGCCCGTCACCGTCACGCGCAATATCAGCCTCACCGCAGCTCCGGACTCCACAAACATCCTGCGCGTCGGCGACCGGGAATATGGGCCCACCAAGGCCAGCCCCGACGGCAGCGTCTCTTTCGACGTGGACCTGCATCCAGACCGCCCCCAAGGCACCCTGACGTCGTCGGTCGCTGGCACGCCCACGGTCACCACGCCGGCCCTGCCCATGACCATCCCGCCGTCGATCGTCATCGCGCCCCTGCCCACCAAAGCGGGTGGTGGAACCACACTCCCCGTGCCCATCGCATGCCGCACAACCAAGGGTCGCCCCTGCGTGCCGAGCGATGTGAGCATCTCGGTCACCGAGGGCACCACCGGAGATGTGCAGGCCCGCGGCGAGCTGCTGATGGTGCCGTGGACCCTCCCCGACACCGGCTCCCCCTCCCTCACCGTCAAGATCGGCGACAAGGTCGCCACAGCCGGCGTGGGCATCGTGCCCAGCCCCAACACCCTGACGCTCTCATCGGACCCCGCCAACCTCACGGGCGACGTGACCGATGCCAAGATCACCGCCCGCGCCAAAGATCCGGCCGGCAAGGGTGTGACGGGACGCATCCCCGGATTCGACGTCCGCAATGGTCGCCTCATCAAGCGCACCGCCGACAACCGGGATGGCACCTACACCACCACCTGGCGCCTCAACAGCGACGCCGGATGGCTGGAGGCCGTGGCGTGGCCCAAGCTGACCGCCACCGGGTTGGCCCCCCAGCGCCTGGTGGCCTGGCCGGTCGTCGACGCCGTAAACGCCGATGGCTCCACCCAAATCAGTCTCATCGTCGTAGCTGAAGACGCAGTTGGAATGCCGGTTCCCGACGTCAGCCTCGAACTCGCCGTACCCCAAGGCGACGGCGCGCTCGCACCCAGCGCCAAGACCGACAAAGATGGGCTCGCCCGCATCACCTACAAAGTCGGCATCGAAGCCGGCCTTGTAGAGATCAACGTCGCTGGCGCAGGCCTGTCCACCACCACCCGCCTGTGGCAGAGCAGCGCAGAGCAGCCCTACCCGGGACTTCTGGCCGTGGGCTCCACGCCCGACCTCGAAGCCGTCGACCGGTGGAAGGCGCGGGTCGCCCACCTGTTCATTAGCAAGGCAGCCGCCCCCGTGGTTGTGGCCGCACCGGTCACCTCACCCGGCAGCACATCGCCTTCGGTGGGCACGCCGGGCACGCCTGCGGTTGTTGCGACCAACCCCGGAACCGCTCCCGTCGGCACCCCCGGCGCTGGCATCGGTGGCTCGCCGGGCGGAAAGCCGGCACGTGCGCCCAAAGCCTCATCGGCTGGCAGCGGCGCCTATCGGCAAGTCCGCCTGCGCGGCGCCTTTGTCAACGGGCCTTTCAGCTACCGCTCCCGCGCCGTCGGGGACGCGGACATCTCTGGAGAATACGCTCCTGAAGCCTCTTTTGCGACCAGCGCCGCCTTCGGACACTTCGGCGTGCAAGGCGACGCAGAGGCCTGGGTCCTCGGCAGCCGCGCC
>JBGCER010000391.1:0-13304 GCA_045106515.1 Myxococcota bacterium | reverse complement strand
TTGGTCCCCCTACATGACGCTCGCCCCCCTCCCTGCCCACATCTCGGCGTCCCCGTCGCCTCCCGCGCAGCGTGTCGCTCCCGATGCCTCCGTACCAAAAGTCTCGGTCGCCTTCGCCCCTCACGCCACATAGCGAGCCCGCAGTGCAGTGCATGGTGTCCCCACCGACGCCGCCGTACGCGCTACAGGTGCCGGCTCCGGAGCAATCAATCGTGTCGCTCCCTTCATCGCCGTGGAGATTGGCGGTCCCGCCTGCAACCTGACCGGTCAATAGGTCGTTTCCTGCACCGCCATAGAGGGTGCACGAAGCGCCAGGGCCGCATTCCAACGTATCGGCCCCGAGACCGCCATAAGCCTCGCTGGAACTTCCCCTCGCCCTGAGAACGTCGTCGCCGGCATAGCCGTAGACGAGGTTTCCAGTCAGTATTTCGGTGTAGTTGGCCGAGGTCGACGTGCTTCCGTACACACCGCCGGTCGTACTAACGCCAGTGGCGCGTACGGACGCTCCTCCGAAGAGGGCATCGAGGCGATAGCCGCCGTAGGTAAACGAAACGTTTCCACCGCTGCTTGATCGAACCGTGAGGTTGTTGGAGGAAAAGGCACCCGGAACCTCTACTGGCCGGATGCAACAGAAGTTTGTCCCGGAGGGGTCTGTCCCAAATATCTCAATGTTCGTCCCAACGGTGACCGCCTCTGCATCGTCGACCACGCATCGATTTTCCGTCGGGCACACGGAGCCTGACGTGAAGCAGGAGGATGTTTCAGCTTATCCGTTGACGCACGCGGCGTGTGCCGATGCCGAGCAAACGAGCACAATAAGCGAGAAGGCGATTCGCATTGGGTCCCCCAGTGAGGGAGTAGATTATCACAACGTACGAACCACGGGCGGACTCGCCTGGGCCCAAAACGGGTGCATGGATCGTCCGCAGCCGTCACGAGGATCACGATCGCTCCAGTGTCAGTGCGCCCAGGATGTATCAACACCCCGTCATGTGTGCCCAACGCCGGGCGAGGTGCTCCTGGGCCCGCTACACTAATCGGGTTGTACGTGGAGTCCGTCCCATGCGCTTATTTCTGCTCCCCCTCCTGCTGGCTCCGGCGAGCTGCATCATGGATGGCGGTCTCAACGACCTCACCGAGGTCGAGAGCCCTCTCGACCCCGAGGAGCCCGGCGGCGGCGTCGCCACCGATCCATTCAAAGACATGGGTCATGTGACGGGCCGGATCTGCGGCACCAATGGGTCGAGCTGGGTCGGCGGAGCCACGGTCTGGATCGAAGAGCCCACGGGCAAGATCGTCAACGCCTTCACCAATGTCGATGGGGAGTTTGCCCTGCTGGGTGTGACGCCTGGGATCCACACGGTTCGCGTCATGAAAGGCAGCTTCAATCGGGTTTTTCAGGTGGAAGTCTTCGCGAACATCACCACGGCGCTACCCGTCGATGAGTGCTTGGAGCAGGGAGACCTGCGGTTGGCTGTGGTCACCGGCGAGTTCGATCGCATCCAAGACATCTTGGGGCGCATGGACTTGGAATACGACCTTGTAAAAGGTCTTGAAAGCACCGATCACGTCGACTTCCTCCTCGACCTTGAAGCCATGTCTCGGTACGACATCCTCTTCCTCAACTGCGGAATGGACGAGGTGTGGTGGGACCTCAAAGACCCCATCGGGCAGAATATTCGCTCGTACTTGGAAGGCGGCGGCTCGGTCTACACCTCGGACATGACCTACGCGGTCATGGAGGCGGCCTACCCCGACGCGATGGACTTTGTCGGCCGCGACGACATCCTGTTCCACCCCAACCAGCTCGTGGGAGCGGCGGTGGTGACGGGCAATGTGGTGGACAAAGAGCTGGAGCGGTCCCTGGGCAGCGAGACGGTAGTCGTGAACTACGAGAGCGATGGCCTGTACGCGGCGGGCCAGGCGGTGGGCACGGCCACGGAGCTGATCACCGGTAGTTTCAACAACTACAATCGCGACAGCGGAACCACCTACTGGAACACGGGCGTGCTCGCTGCGCGCCAAGACGTGGGGCCCGGTCGCATCATCTTCACGAGCTTCCACAATGAAGCTCAAAGTCCAGCCTCGATGGACGCCTTGCTCGAAGCGCTGGTGCTCACGCTCTAGATCCCCGGGGTGGCGAAGCCGCGCGATTCGGGTGAGAATCGACGGCTGCCTCGGTTGAGGCACCTAGGAGAGATATGCGCGCGCTCCCTTTGTTGTTGGCCCTGAGTGGCATCGTCGGGTGTGGTCGGACCCCGCCTGACCTGACGGTCCCGGTGGCCAGTGGCGAGGTCCGCGGTGGCGAGATCATCGACGAGGCTTCCTTGCGAGGCGGCACCGCTGCAGATGGGCAGGTGGGCGACTTCTTGCTGGTCAACGACCGGGTTCGGTTCGTGATTCAGGCCGAACGCACCGATGGCCACTACTACGAGAGCATCGGCGGCAACATCATTGACGCCGATATCGTGCGACCAGAAGGGCAGCCCGGTCGCGATAGCGTCGACGAGTGGGCGGGCATGTACGGACTGGGTCGGCTGTCCAAGGCGACGGCGGTCGAGATCGTCGATGATGGCACGAAGACCGGCGAGGCCATCATCCGGGTGACAGGCGTGGAGTCGAGCCTGGGGATCTTGACGGGAACCCTGGAAAATCCTGACTTTGTTCCCAATAAGAACCTGACCTTCACCACCGACTACATCTTGCGCCCCGACACGCCCTTGTTGGAGGTTCGCACCACCATCACGGCGGGCGACGCCGAGGTGGACGTGGCGCCTGGAGACTTGCTCCAGGGCGGGATCGAGGGCCTACAGGCGTGGGACGACGGGGTGGGACTCGATGTGCCAGGTGCGGATAGTCGGCGATTTACCGGATATCTCGGCCGCCACAATGAGATGGCCATGGCCATCGTCCCCGAACCGGGCAGCACGGCTCCATCGGGTGCCGGGTCCTTGCTGGCGTCCGTCGCGGACATGCTGGTCACGTTCCAGGATGGCGAGCCGCTGGCGGCGAACACCAGCCGCACCTACACCCGCTACTACGCGGTCGGTCGAGACATGGCGGCCATCACCAACGAGGTCCTCAAGCTGGACGGCGTGGCGACCCGCGAAGAGTCGGGTGTGGTGACCGCCGGGGGCCAGCCTGTGGCCGGAGCCCGGGTGCATGTGATGGTCGATGGCGAGCCCTTCACCGTGGCCTTTACCGATGAGCAGGGAGCGTTCAGCGCCTCAGTGCCGTCCGCCGGCGACGTGACCGTGCGGGCTTCAGGCACGCTATCTGGGGTCACGATGGACCTGCCCGCGGGCTGGTCGCCCATGGGCCCGTATGCATCGAGCGCATCACAAGCGGCGGCGCTGTCTTCGCTGGCCAATGGCGCGCCACCCATCCCAGCGGCTGAGGGCTATGGGCTGGCCGACGAAGCCTCTCCGCTGACCTTGGTTGAACCTGCGATGTTGACCATTAAGGTGCCAGACGGCGCACCCTTCGAGGTGTCGATCTTTGGCGAAGCTGGCGATCAGAACCCGGCCTTCGTGGGGAACCTGGGCGGCAACAAGTTGGCGCTGGCATGGGCTCACGACGGGGAGATCACGGTGCCCGTGTCTCCCGGAGAGCGGCGGATCGAGGTGCATCGGGGCCTGCGCTTCGAGCGCGCGCAGCAGACGGTGCAGCTAGAGGCCGGCCAAGCGCTCACGGTGGAGCTGACGCTCGACGCCGCCTACGAGACTCCGGGGTGGCTCATCGCCGATCCTCACTCCCATGCAGGCCCATCCCCCGACGGCACCATCACCATGGAAGCCCGGCTGGCTGTTTCAGCAGCATCCGGTTTGGACCTGCACTTTGGCACGGATCACGACCACATCGCAGACTACCGCGGCCTGATCGAGCCCATGGGTCTGCAGAATCACCTACGCAGCGTGGTGGCCGATGAAGTGAGCCCGTCTCTTCGCGGCCATATGAACGTCTACCCCGTCAAGCAGGTGCCCGGCGCCAGTAATGGTGGCGCGGTTCGCTGGTGGGAGACCCCTGTCGAGACGACCGACGAGCTCGTCACCCAGATGAAGGGCATGGGGGATGAGGTCTTTGTGCAGGCCAACCATCCGCTCTCATCGGGCCTGGCCTCGTCGGCGGGCTGGCGGACGGGCTTGATCGGCCAAGGGGACCGATGGACCAACCAGATCGACTATATCGAGGTCAATAATGACGGCTCGGGCGAAGCGGTCACCCCCTTCTTCATGGACCTCGTCACCCGCGGCTACCCTGTGGGTGCCACGTCGGTGAGCGACTCCCACAATGCCCAAGGCGACGGCGTTGGACTCAATGTGTCCTTCATCAAGATGGACTCGGATCTGGCGAGCTACACCGACGAGAAGTTGGTGCAAGCGCTGCGTTCCAAGAAGATTATCGCGAGTCGCGGTGTATTCTTGGAGATGTCGGTGGACCCGGGTTCCATGCTGACCGAGCCCACGGATCTGACGGTGCGGGCGCTGTCACCCTCGTACGTGGTGGTGGATCGCCTGGCGCTCATCAAAGACGGCGTCGAAGTGGAGTCTGTCGAGGGCACCGAGGCCACCTTTGCTCTGCGGCCCGACGCGGACGCGGTCTATGTGGTCCTCGCATTGGGCAGCACGCCCATCGGCGGAGCCTATGGAAGCGACACGCCGTGGGCCATGGCCAACCCGATCTACGTCGATCTCGGCGGGGACGGGTGGACACCGCCCTTGGAGCCTCTCGAAATTCGATAGGTCGCTAAAAATGCGAACCGGTGTCGAATAGTCGCTGTGTTGATCCGTCCATGATGCCTCGGAGGTTCCCGTGTCTCGGTCACTCGTTTGTCTGGTTTTGCTCTGTCTTCCTGCGTGCACCTCGGTGCGCGGCACCGAGACGGTGAGTGTGGACGGAGAAGGCGTGCGGGTGGTGGCGGGCCGTGTTCAGCGAGGCGATGTGCGTCTCATCTCGTCGGGCACGGGGACGCAGATCGAGGTGGAAGCCTTGGTGTGGGGCAATGGGCGAAATGAGGAGCGGGCGTCGGAGCGCCAAGACGGCGTCCGGTGGTCCGCGGTCCGCGATGGTGAGGCGCTGGTGTTGGACGGCAGCTCCAGCCGCAATCGCAGCGGGGTGGACCTGACGGTGTTCGGCCCCCAGCTGGTGGACACGGACTTGGTTGTCGAAAACGGGGATATCGACCTGAATAATATCGATGGCATCCACTTGCTCACCGCCGATAATATCACCGGTGATGTGGTGGGCGATCTGGACATTGTGGCCCGCCAAGCCGTGGACTTGAACTTCTTCCCATACGCCGAGACCGACGCTCGGATCCAAGCCGATGATGGTGTGACCCTAGGCCTTCCCTTTGGGCTGGACTACGACCTGACCATTCGGGGTGATGCTGGTTCGACCATGGAAATCGAAGATTTGGGCTGGGATGACCTGGTGCTGGGTGACGGCTTCGTCAATGGCCTGCGGGGCCGGGGCGACATCGAGATCGATATCATCGTGTCGGGGCCCGTCCGAATCGTGAGCGTTCGGTGACGTCCTAGCCGAGGTCCATCGCTCTCTGATACGCTGCGGCGTGTTCGGAGGCTCCCCCTGGCCAGTACTGCACGGTATCGATTTGAGTTCCAGCTCTTCGAGTGGGCTGAAGGTCTGTCAAGAGACCTCTGCGGTGACACCCGATGCTTCTTTATTGGGCTTCGCCCTGAAGGAAGCGTCCGGCGTATGTACTTCGCGCGGCCTGGGGCGCCGTTCTCCGGCGAGCGGAAGCGTGTGCTCGCCGATGGTCACCTGCACTGGTTCCTCTACCACCCCTACGAAGAGCGCGGTGCGGGCTATGTGGAGTGGTACGACCTGGAACAGAGCGTGGGTGAGCGCTGGCTCAAGCGCACCATGGAGGCGTCGGACTACGCAGATGTGCGCGGCTCCGGGACCCTGCATGCGTGGCCATCGTCTTGGCGTGTGATCTTGTAGACGGCTCGGACGTTGGGTCGCGGGGCGTTATGCACACGGTCTGACGGAGCAGCCTGTGTCGACAGACCTGAACACTACCCTTCAAACGCTTCAATCCCTCACCGGCGCGACCGATGTCGCCCAGCTGGCCAACCTGGGACATGCCCAGTGTGGCGGGGCCTTTGCGGGCTTGGCCGACGACGCGCGCCACGATCTGGTCCGCAGCCTGGTGGCTGTGGTGGACAGCGATAGCGGCACAACCGAGCAGCGATTGGCCGCTGGTGTGGCGCTGGGATTGTTGGGGGATCCGCGCCTGAATGCCCCTGCGGACGACGCCTATTGGGCGCGCGTCACCGCCGGCGATGGCGAGGTCATGATTGGCCGAAACCTGGTTACGAATGCCGAGTTTCAGGCTTTCGTAGATGCCGGCGGCTACACCAATGACGCGCTGTGGTCCGAAGATGGCCGCGCGTGGAGAGACGGCGCCGAGCGCAGCTGGCCCGCCCTGGCGGCCTCTCCCGAAGCCACGCCCTTCGTGGTTCCCAATCAGCCTGTGGTGGGTGTGACCTGGTACGAAGCCAGCGCCTACGCCACCTGGGCCGGCGCCCGTTTGCCGGAATTCGAAGAGCGCCTTCAAGCGGTTCGTGGCACGGAAAAGCGGCCCTATCCCTGGGGCTCGCCCTTCGGTGAAGGCAATGCCAACACCCAAGAAGAGGTCGTTCAGCGGCCCGTGCCTGTGGGACTGTTTCGCCGCGATCGGACGCCTGAAGGGGTCTGTGACCTGGCGGGTAACGCCGCTGAGTGGTGCGCTGATGGCACGCCTGAAGAGCGCTGGGTGCATCCCGGTGCTTGGGATCAGCCGTCGCTGTCGGCATGGGCCAAGGCCCGCGAGCTGGAGCCGCCGACATCGTGGAGTCCGGCCCTAGGTTTCCGTCTGGCGAAGAGCCGATAGCGCGACGTGGATGCTCCGGGTTCGGCAGTCTTAGCCGAGCCAGCGGTAGCGGGTGCTGCGCTTGTGGCCGGTCCGTTGCACACGCCCATCGTCGACCAGGCCGCGAAGTAGACGTCGGACGTGTTCGGCATCCAGCCCCGTGGCTTCTTGAGCGACGGCGCTGTCGATCTCGCCCACCTCTTCTAGCTTGGCGCAGAGGGCTCGAATGGCCTGAGCTCGCGGCAGGGTCTCGGGATCGGGGATCTCGTCCTCGGACAGAAACTGCACGTGGATGTGGCGAAGTCCCGGCCCGCGGCCACGAGGCAAGACCTCGCCCGAGCGCTCGAGCGCCGCGCGCAGGCTCGGCCAGGCGGATGGCTGCAAGTTCATGGCGGCCAAGATGTCGCGGCGACTCGCGCCACGCGGGCTGTGACTCAAGAACTGGATCGTCCGGATGACCAGCGGTTGGAGGTCGAGTTGGGGCGCGGATTCGGCGCGTACGGTAGCGCCGAAAGCCTGAAAGCGGCGTCTGGGTGGCACGGGGACCTCCTGGAAGGGCTGCGGATGGCAGTGGTGATCCAGGGGTCGGAACAATGGGCCGATCGGCTGAGCGCGAGGAGGAACCGGCAGCGTTGGCGGCGCGCGGCGCTCGGACGGCGTAGGCTTGAGCGAGCGAGGACGCGATGGCGAAGAAGCGTGGGGTACAAGGACCCGACAAAACCCCGGAAGCGGCCAAAACGGCGGCCGACGTGGGTCGGGGCGCCGAGGTTGACCCGGCTGTTCACGATCAAGGGCACCTGGGTAATGCGGCGGTTCAAGCTCGCATGTCGGCGGGGGTGTCCGCGGTTACTCCCACCATGGAGGCGGGTCTGGTGGCCGATGTGGCTCGCCCCTCGGTGCAGCGAGCCATGCTGGTGTTGCAGCTCGACGCCCACGACCCCGCGCAGACTGAGCGCCTCGAACAGATCTTGGAGCGCTCAAACTTGCCTGAAAAGGTCGAGCTCCAGAGTCGACTCCAAGACGATGCGATGATGCGCCAATCGGTGGACGCCCTGCTCGATCAGCACTTCGGCGGCCATGATGCCGACACCCGTTGGGCTGTCGACGCCACGCTGGTCGCCGTGGCTGAGGCCCTCGATGGGGCGCTGGTGAACGATAGCTGGGTCGATGCGAGGGGTTCGGTGGCGTTGACCGAGGCCACATCATCTGGGTCGCTGGCCGAGCGCAGCGCTGCGTTGATCACGGAGCTGTCCGAAGCCCGCGCCTCCGCAGGCACCCGTGAGCGCTCCCAGGGTGACACCGGTCGATCCGTCGCGAGCCTGGTGCGCAGCCTGAATCTTGTGGTGTCGCTCGACGAAGATGAAGAGGAGGAAGAGTGGGCGGTTTCATCCATCGAACAGGCCTAGGATTGGCTGTGCTGGCCGGGTGTGTTGGCGGCCCGGTCGACCCCGTGGCTCGCGCGTTGCAGCACGGTCGGACGGCATCGGACACCGTAGGCGGACCGGTGGTGCTCGCGGGCGTGGACAAGGCGCCGGACGCCGTCGCGTTGCCCCAGTGGTGGGTTGGGGGGGCAGAGGGGGGCCCGCCGAACGCGGACGCTGGCTATGCCCTGGTCTTCGATGGGGGAGAACGCAAGCTCTGGCGCCTCCGAGAGCCTGCAGACGCGCCGTCTGTGTCCGTGGCCGCCGATGCGGTCCTGGGGGCTTTGGCGGAGCCCACATGGCTCAAGGGCTTCGTTCAGCACGGGCCGGCCGCTGTGGGCGGCGAGCTTGTGGCCACGCTCTTCATCCAACCCCCCGCCCGCTCCTCTCGGCGCCCCTGTGTGTCGGTGGCCGCCCATGGGGATCGACTGTCTTTGGGCGAGCTATTGGGCGGGCAGGCCGACCTCATTCCCGGCGCTGGTCCCCAACCCATCGTGGCCCATCGCGTCTACGCATCCGTGCCGCCCGCCTGGCTGGTCGGCGATACGACCCTGAGCGTTCACCTGCATGAGTGCGGTTCGGACTTGGACTTTGGTGATCCCACGTCGGTGCCGCTCACGGTGGCGTCGTCGGGCCGACCCACGGCGGGGCAGCTCACGGAGCGACCCTATACGACGGATCCGACTGCCAAATGGGCACAAATCAAGGGTCGAAAAGAGTCATTGCACCGGAAGCCCGACGGGTCGGTCGAGGTTCGCCCCGCCCCGCCGCTGCCCCGGGTGCTGCGCGGTGAGGCCTGGGGCTTGTTGGTCGTGGGTCCTGTGGACCCTCGCGACTGGTCCGCGCCAGACGGCACGGTAGGCCCCCTCGACCCGCTGGCTGGCCTGCTGCAAGAGGCGGACGCGGCGGTGCTGTCGTGGGATGCGGTGGCGACTCGCCACGGTGAAGCCCCGGCGGGTGTGGTGCCGCGGCGCAGCACACCCGAGATGATGAAGCACGCGTCGAAGCTGGACTTTCAGGGAATCTACCTGTCGTCGCACGGCGTTGACGTAGGCTTGCGCGGGGTCACGGATAGCGCCACATCGGCCCGCATGTTGGGGCTGCTCTCAGGGGGCACCTCGGTGGACCTCGACGTGGGCGAGGGGGACTCGGCGGTCTCGGTGCGGGTGTCCCACTTTCAGGCCGGAGATTCTCTGTACGACTTGGTGCGGGCAGAGCGCTCTGCCGTGGGTGATGCGCTGTTGTTGGTGGAGGTGACGGGGGTCGAGGATCCCGTTGCTGCCGAAAAAGCCGTCCGCGAAGCGGGCGTCGATGGCGCCTGGTTTGTGTCCGACAGCATCGGCCGGGTGTCGGTGAAGGGGGGAGTGCCGGTTCTGCTGGGTATTCCACCGCTCGACTCTGCACATTCGGCGAGTGTCGTGGCTCGATGGTACCTGGCTCAGACTGGCGTCACGCGCGTCGACCTGCAGAGCGTCGTCAATAATGGAGGCCGGTGGAACCTGGACCGAGAGGGCGCGGGCCGGCAGGCGTTCTTGGATGCGGCCGCGTTAGGGCAGGCCACGTCGACCTACCTGGCTGTGGGTCAGAACGTCGCGGCCGTCGATGTATTGGGTCACGGGCCGGATCGATCTCGCGAACCCGCCGTTGTGCGGGGCTTTGTGCAGCCCGAGCCCTCAGAATTGCCTCCCCCCATGGTTCCAGCGCGGTGTCGCGTCACGGAGGGCGTGTTCGCTGGCGTGGACGTGCCGGTGGGCGATGATCTGCACATCTTGAGGGCGAAGCTCATCGACGCCGAGGGG
Organism: Myxococcota bacterium; assembly: GCA_045106515.1. Classification (GTDB taxonomy): domain Bacteria; phylum Myxococcota_A; class UBA796; order UBA796; genus REDI01. Next base: position 3,207 of record JBGCER010000391.1, on the reverse strand, counting down.
CCTGTGATCGAGGCTGAGGTGCTCTGGAGGGCCGATCGTCCGCTGCCGGCCGGCTCCGTGCGTTGGTATGTGGGCGGCCTGTCCATCCCGTGGCGAGCCACCACGATCCCCTGCGAAGGAAGCTGGGGGTTTGACGCCTTTGAGCCGGGCTATGTGATTCGCGACCGGGTGAGGCTTCAGGCCCCAGAAGGGATCGAGCCCGGGTCTGGTGATCTGACACTAGAGGTGCGACTCGGCGGAGAACGCCCCATGATCGGCGATGAACGCAGATTAAATCTGGGAACCATCACCTTGCCCTAGCCGCGTTCGTCCCGCTGCCACCCGATGCGTTAGCGGCGTTCGCGGGCATGGGCCCAGGGAGTATCGATGAGTCTTAGCCCCGACTTGCGCCAGGAGTTTCAGGCGTTGCTCCCTGCACTTGGAGACGACTCTGACCCGTCTTCCGCCACCCGATTCGCGGCGGTTCATCGCGAGTCTCTGTTGGAGGAGCTCGTGGCCACCCCCGGCGTCGAGAAGATCCGGGCTGGAGTGCTTCGCTTGCTCGTGGACCTGGTTCCAGAGGCGTCCGAGCGGGCCGCGTGGCTGTCCAAGGCGGGCAGCGCATTGATGGTGCCGCCGTCGCCGCACCCGGTGGACCGGCTCGCGCGCCATCCGGCGTGGATCGGCCTTGCCACCCTAGAGCTGGCGGACCAGCAGGTGGACTGGGAGGGAGACCCCGTCGATCGGGCCTTGCAGCTCGCCGCCCGTGGATTTCAGGTCGTGGGGGACTTGGGTGACTTCGGCGATGGGGAGGTGTTGTGGGCCTTGGCCGAAGAGGCGGAGCAGGTGCGGTGGTCGAGTCGAGCGCATGAGCTGCTGGAGCGCGCCGTGACGGCCACCTTCATCTCCGAGGAGCGGCAGGCCGAGGTGGAGCTGTTGACGGGCATGCGCCGGCACGGTCGCGGCGAGGATGGCACGGACCTGCTCGAACGCGCCGCTGGGCGGGACGGCGCGAATGATCGAACCCGCACCCATGCGGCGTGGATTCTGGCGCACTCCCAGTCCGATCCAGAGGCGCAGCTGCGCTGGCTCACTCGGGCATCCGAGTGGGTTGATCGCGAAGAGGATCCCGGCGTAGCCGCACAGATCGACGAGGCCCTCAGTGAACGACATCGGACGTGACCGGCGCTGTGGACCCAGCGGGTTACGGCCGCCGGCCAATGTCCCTAATTCCCGTCGAACTCGTTGATCGTGCCCGCGCCCTCGCGGCCCGCGGACCCTTGCCTCCGTGGCCTGGTCTTCTGGCGGCGGGCGGTGAAGATGAGGTGCGCGAGCGACTCGAAGCCGCGGTCTCGTGGGCTCCGGAAGCGCGCCAGGCCATCGAAGGGGGCTGGGCAGGTGCGGCCTCAGCGGGACTGGTCGGCTTGGGCCGCTTTTGGTGCCTTGGCCTGGCCGCCTTCCAAGGGTGGTCCTTCGTCGAGGCTCAGGGCGACACGCTCATCGTCGAGCGAGCCGGCCGCTACGCCGCGATCCTGCCCGTGCCGGTGCCCGCACCTCGCCCTGCAGCAGGCCAGCTCGATGCCTTGCGGAAGCGGCTCAATGGGCTCTTTGTGGGTCGTGCTTGGGCGCTGGTCGTTCGTCGACCCTTGCCTGGGGATCTAGACCTAGAGCGGATCCTCGAACCCGTCCGCATGTGGTTGGTGGCGCTGGATCGGGGTCGTTGGGAAGGGGACTACGCCATCTACGAAGACGGCGGGCTCTCGGTGGAGCTGCGCGTGCTCGACGAAGAGCTTGGGGCCAAGCCCGGATTGGTCCTCTGCGTACCGACGGTGGCCGGCGATTTGACCACCGAAGATGTGGCCGAGCGGTTGGCGGCGGTAATGGATAGTAGCGCTTTAAGCGCTGATATTCCTAAAACACTCGCGCTAATTCGAGGCGACCGCTGGCGCTTGAACACGGCTCGCCGGCTGGAGCTGCTCTACGGCAAGGTCCACGAGTATGTGGCCGGAAACACCGGCACTCGCACCATCACCTTCCATCAAAAGCGCCACCACGCGGCGCCCGGGCGCGCCCTCTTCACCCAAGCGCCGTTCCGCGGCGTGAGCTCGGTGTGGTGGCTGGGCTCGGATCCGGCCGATCCGCTGATGCCCCGGGGCGTGGCTGATGAAAATCCCTGGGGAAATCACCCCGGAGAAGGCCCTGTTTTTCCTGGTCCCCGGCTTGCGGTCACGGCGACCGGCCCGGACTCGCCTCACCCGGCTTCTCTCTCGGAGCTGCCTGGCTCGCCGGTGCGCAAATGACGGTTCACCCTGTCCCGCACGGCGCTGGCTGGATCGAAGTGGTGACTGGCTGCATGTTCTCCGGCAAGACCGAAGAGCTGATCCGGAGGCTCATTCGGGCCCAGATCGCTCGACAGCGCGTGCTGGTGTTCAAGCCCGCCGTCGATGTCCGCTATGCGCGAAAAGACATCGTCACGCACACGGGCCAGCGCTTGGCGTGTCAGCCCGTCGCCAAGGCTAGCCAGATGCTGCAATTGGTCGGCGACGCTCAAGTCGTTGGTGTGGATGAAGCTCAGTTTTTCTCCAATGAGCTGGTCGACGTGTGCAATCGCATGGCCGATGATGGGCGCCGCGTGCTGGTGGCTGGGCTGGACCAAGACTTCCAAGGTCGACCCTTCGAGCCCATCCCACAGCTCTTGGCCGTGGCTGAGTACATCACCAAGAACCTGGCGGTGTGCATGGTCTGCGGCGCGCCCGCCGACCGAAGCCAGCGTCTCGATGCTCGCGAAGAGAAGGTCGTGCTTGGTGCCACGGGCGTCTACGAAGCCCGCTGTCGCGGGTGTTGGACGCCGGGGCAGTTCGACCCCGAGCAAGCCGACCTGCCGCTCCCGTAAACCATCGGCTACCCTGTCCAAGGAGGCTCGATGCGCCGAACGTTGAACATGGGACTGTGGCTGTTGTGCATGACCGGAGCCTTGGGCTGCTCGGTCGACGAAGAACGCTTTGTGGCGGAGCTGACGGCGGGCGACTGCGCCTATGCCTTGGCGTGTTGGGACGACGACGTTCTGACCCAGTTTGGCTTCGACGATCAAGAGTCCTGTGAGCTCGTGCAGGGGCCGATCGTGGCGCAGATCCCGGTCGACTGCGCGGTCTATGACAAGCGAAAGGCCCGGGAGTGCGTCAAGGCTCTCGCAGAGCGCAACTGCGCCGAGACCACCGAGCGCGCGGA
>JBGCER010000390.1:0-7128 GCA_045106515.1 Myxococcota bacterium | reverse complement strand
CGTCAAAAGGTTCATTGCCGGCGCGAATGGGGACTCCGCTGATCGCCCCCGCGGGGTTGAGAGTCAGGCCGTCCGGCAGGCTAAATCCTTCGGCGAGGGCCCAGCGCACGGGAGCCTCTCCGCCGGTCGAGGTCAGGAATTCGCTGTAAACTTCGTTCGTGATGCCGGCCGGCAGGTCGGTGGTCGTGATTTCGGGTGCCGACTCGCTGCAAGCACTGAAGGCGAGGACGATGGCGATCGGGGTGCGCATTACCAGGCTCCTTTTGGCGTAACGGAGGGGGCGTTCATGGGTGGTGCCACCCATTCTTCTTCGATGGCGAAGGTGCAGCTCGACCGCTCGCGGGTGTAGTGACTCCACCCTTCGGTCCAAACTTGGGTGAGCTCGTCGATCCGCTCAAGATGCGCCGACTCAACGTGTTCGTCAGGGCCAACAATAAAGATGGGCAGCATCCGGAATCGGGTCGGGCTCTCGGCTACCGATGGCCGTCTCGGCCCGTTGGCGGCGATCAGGTCCTCGACGCTGACGTCGACCCGCGTTCCGGAGACCGTCACGGCGCTCTCTCTGCCATAGTGACTCGTGATGTGTTGCGGTGTGGACTCTTTGTCCTTGTCGGATCCTACCGGATCTTTGATGTAGAAGAAGTCAGGTACATCCTCTGCTTCTCCCATTCCCATTAGGTAAAGATCTAGCTCCGAAAACGTCGAATCCAGGTGATCATCGGTGGTGAAGGTGCCGTCGCCATTGTCGATCCAGGCATTGCCTTCGATGGGTGAGTTGGTGGTGTGTACGTAGTACGACCAGTGCGCAGCCTGCCGACCGAGCAGCGCCGTGGGATCTTGGCCGGGAAGCACAGGTCTGGCCAGCCAATAGTGGGAGACCTCGTGGGCGAAGATCCAGCCTACGTGGTCGACGAAGGACGAGTCCCAGTAGTTGAGGTCGTTCATCCACAGCACCGAGCGCGTGCGAATGTAGGGCGTTGTCACGGCCCGCGTGCCGATGCCCGCCAGCTCGGAGTTGTTGTAGGCGCGGTGGAAGGCGGCAGCGGTAAACGGGTGCGGCAGGGACGGGGTGTGCACGACAACGGCGAAGTCATACCGCTCATCGCGGTGGGCCATGGCTTCGGCCACTACGGTGTCGAGCAGGTTCCTGGACAGCCCATCTAGGAAGGCCTCTGGGCGCGGGCGGGCGATGATCACGCCCATGTGGTCGACAAGTCCGATCTGGTCGCCTTGGTCGGGCGGCGGCGGGGACCCCGAGTATTGGCTGTAGTCGTCATCGAAAGCGCTGGCTGGGGCGGAGAACACCATCATCGCGAACAGAATTGAGCGCATCACGGCACGTCGACTAGGTCGATGTCGGTGAACGTTCCACTCACGACTTGGCCATCGCTTAGACCGGCGCGGTCGATGTTGAGCCGTCCATTGAGCAGGTAAGATACGGTCCCATCGGGCTCGGTCAGGGTGCCTCCTGCCAGGGTGCCATCGACGGCGATGGCGCCCGCAATCCACTGGTTTTCTGCAATATCAAGCTCCAAGATCCGCCAGCCGTCGGGGCTGTGGTCCAAGAGTTGGATCTGCACCACACGCCACGTGGCACCGACGTCGTGCACCTGCGCGCGGCTCATGTCTCCGTACGGGACGCCGAGCACCTCAAACGGACCCGCACCGGGATGCGAACCTCCGATTTTGGTGCGGAAACTGCCCGAAATGTTCGCCTCGCGAAGCTGTCCGTTTTCCCACGGCGTAGGCGCGGTGAACGGCTTCTCGCGCGCGCAGGCCGTGATGGCGAGCGCGGTCGCGATCCCCATGACTGTCAAACGAACCATGGTCCTCCCCTCTCAGAGGTACGTTATCCGACGGTCACTCCCGTGGCTCGTCCCTGGGATAATGCAACGTTTGCAACACAGGCGTACCTATCCGCGTTGCGGTTGAGAACTGGCCGGTACGCTCCGGGCAGAGGTCGATGAGCGCAACCTGCGCCACTCGCAGGCGAAGCGGTTGGTCACGCGCTCCGAGGCGGGGATGCAGGAGCTCGCTCTGGAGGTCGCCGGCGCCGGTAGCGGTCTCGCGCCGTGTAGGGTGATGTCACCGATTCGAAGGAGGTCTCATGGGCGGCGCCTCGCCCTTGCTCGCCTCCACAACTGTCCTCATGCTCATTTAGGGGTGCGCGGGCCTGCCCGTTGAGCGGCAGGGCAAACCGATTGCGCTCACTGATGTGCCGCCCGAGCTGTCTTGCCTGTCGGACTCGTTGGACCGTGAGCCAGGCCGGCTCGAAGCTGGTGTCGCTCGATCGGTCCCAATGACGTAGAGCGAGCCTACGCGGCCAACAAGACCGCGGCAGCGGGTTCGAGGACTTGGGTGCGTGCGGCCTGAACGAGTGCGGCGTGTTCCGCGATAGGGATGGCCCCAAAAGCGGCGAGGGCATCGTCCCCTGGAAGCATCGGCGCCACTGCAACGGGCTCGGCGAGAGCGGACACGACCGCGTCGCGAACCTCGTCGCCATACTCCTGCATCAGCCAGGCCACCATGCGCCAGGACAGGGCCGCGTGGCGGGACTCGTCAGCGGCGATCTGGGTGAGCACGCGCTTGCTCGTGAGGTCGGTCGCCCGCTCTGCGGCCCGCTCGGCGAGCCAGGCCGACACCGTCTCGCCGATGCAGCCTTCGCGGACTGCCGCCACCGCGATCGAGACTGGGTCGGTGTTCAATCGCAGGTCAGGGGACAAGGGGAAGCGACCGGGTTCGAGGGCTCCGCCGCCAAAGTGCTGCACGCGCTCAAAGCAGAGTTGAGCGTGCTGGACCTCGTCGGCGGCGGCTTGCTGGAGCTCTGTGAGGAGATCCGCGGGCGCCCCCAACGCCATCATCTCTAGGGTGACGCGGGCGAAGGCGGCGATGGACGCATGCTCACCGAGGGCCGCGTTGAGCCAGGCTTCGGCCATGGCCGAGTTGTGGGGGATTGTCGGATCGCGCGGTGGTGTCCAGCCTGATCCGGGCCGCGGGGCCGCCATCTGCGCCACGCCGTCCGCGAAGAAGGGTCGTCCGACAATGCAGCCCTGATCGGCATCGCGGGCGGTGGCCGGGTAGCAGCAGAGGAGCTCTGGGTTTTCAGGGTTGCCGCTGAACGGGTCTTCTTGGACCGAGCCGCTGCCGTCGACGCTCTTGATGTCGATGTCGCACCACTCCAGGCTGAACAGGGACTCCGGTTCCACGTCTGCGGTCGCCGGGCAGGTGGTGGCCTCTGGGTCGACGTCGATGCACAGGTCGGTCGAGACCCATTTCCCCTTGGTGCCGCAGCCCGCCGCCGACAAGCCCGCCAAGATCGTAAACAGCAAGGTAGAGCGCATCTTTTCCTCCAGGTGGAACAGGTTAGCGGCAGCCGTTGATGCCGTCCAGAACTGTGTTGCTTGTCCGCCGCTCGATGACCCCGGCGTACGTGACGCCGCACAGGGCCCCGGCGCTGAGGGCGCTGAAGGATCGGCGTTCGCGGTTCATGCGGGAGGCGTCCTCAACCGGTCGATGATCGCGTCAATGTCCCCATGCGTCGTTCTCGGGTTCACAAAGCAGAACCGGTAGCAGGGCTTGGCAGCGTGTCGGGACGGCACCACGAAGGCGCTGCCCTCGTGCATGACCTCTAGGCTCCAGTCTCGATACTGTTCGTGACTCCAGCCTTTTCGCTCGAACACCACAATGGACAGCTCAGGGTCCATCACCAGGTCGAGGTGAGGGGCTTGTCGCACTTGCTCTGCGGCGTAGGTGGCCAGCTCCATGGTGATGTCGACGGCGTTGGCGTAGGCCTGGGTGCCGTGTACGGCCACGGAGAACCAGAACGGCAGGCCGCGGGCGCGACGGGTGAGGTGCACGGCAAAGTCGCTGGGGTTCCAGTCGCCCCAGGCGTCTAGAAAGTCCAGGTAGCCGGCATGTTGTCCATGGGAGATGCGGGCGCCCTGAGGGTCTCGATAGAGCAGCGCGCAGCAGTCGAACGGGGCGAAGAGCCATTTGTGTGGATCGACGATAAAGCTGTCCGCAAGCTCGATCCCATCGAAGAGGGGGCGGTAGCGAGGCGAGGCGAGGGCGGCGCCCCCGTACGCGCCGTCGACGTGCATCCACACCCCGCGGGAGCGGCACAGCTCACCGACCCCACGCAGGTCGTCGATCACACCCAGGTTGGTGGTGCCGGCGGTGGCGATGACCGCGGCAACTCGGTCTCCGTACTGGTCCAGGGCCGCCTCGACCTCTGCGGGGTTGAGCCGGTAGTCCCCGTCCACGTCGACGGCGATGACGTCGGCGTCCATGATCGCCGCTGTCGATTGCACCGAGGAGTGGGTCTGGGTCGAGGTGATGAAGGCCCAGCGGTCGGGTCTTGAGCCCCGTTTTCTCGCGGCGGCGTCGCGGGCGGCCACCATCGCCGCCAGGTTTCCCATCGTTCCGCCGGGAACGAACACACCACCGGATGTTTTGGGCATGCCGGCCAGCTCGACGATCCACGCGAGCGCTTGATTCTCGGCGAAGACCGCCCCCGCCCCTTCCAACCACGAGCCGCCGTAGATGGAGCTCGCGCCCACAACCAGATCGAAGAGCACGGCGGCCTCGGTCGGCGCTGCGGGTACAAAGGACAAATATCGAGGGTTATCGACGGATAGCGAGGCCGGATGCAGTACGTCTTCGAATAGGCGCATCGCCTCGTCGCCACCGATTCCCGCCTCGGTGATCGTCTGCCCGCAATCGGCGAGCAGGGCCTCGGCAGTGCGCGGAGCGCCCAGGGGGATCGGGTGCTGGCGGGTGCGCTGCTCGGCGAAGGCCATCACCCGCTTGGCGATGGCCTCGATGGCCTCGTTGTGGTCATGCATTGGGGTTGCTCCCTCGGTTTGGGTGCCCAGGCTGCGGCCGCCCCCACCCTTACGGCCGGTCCAGGCCAGGCGCTAGTGCCGGTAGTCGGTCGTGGTGAGTGGCTTAGTCCCCCAGTCGTACACGCCGCCGGACAGGGGAGTCGCCCTGTGGGTCACGCGCACATCGCACATCCGGACCCGCAAGGGGGAGGGGCCCGGTCTGCCGGTTCAGTCCTGCTTCAGCCGGTCCATCAGGGCCTGATCGCGCTCGGTCACCAGGTTGACGACCGTGCCCGAGCGTCCGGCTCGCGCGGTGCGTCCGACCCGGTGCAGGTAGTTGTGCACGTCCGTGGGGAGGTGCACGTTGATCACGCGCTGCACGCGTTCGATGTCCAATCCGCGCCCACCCAGGTCTGTAGCCAGCATCAGGTCGACTTCGCCGGTCCGAAACTTAGCAAGGTTGGCCCTGCGTTCTGATCGGTCCATTTCTCCGCGTAGGTCGACACAGGCGAAGCCTTCTTGGGCTAGCCACTCGGCGACTTTATTGCATTGGTCGCGGGTATTGGCGAATAGAATCGTGCCGACTTTGGGGCCGCTGGTCAGCACTGAACGAAGGATGGGGAAGCGCTCGCCATTGCGAACGATGCGGTTGTCGGTGGCGAGGGTGCGCACGACCTGGTGGCTGCCTTTGGTGCGAAGCATCATGGGCGGCTTGGTGAATAGGCCTCGCACCACCTTCTCGACGTTCTTGGGCAGGGTGGCCGAGAAGAACATGAGCTGGGCTTGCGGGGGACAGGCCTGAATGACGGTCTTGATGACCGGCAGGAAGCCGGGGTCGAGGACCTGATCCGCCTCGTCGAACACCACCGTGCGGATGTCGTCGAGGTTGAGTTCACCGCTTTTGAGCAGCTGCACGAGGCGGCCCGGTGTGGCCACCAGCACCTCGAAGTTGCCCTTGACGTTCTGCCGGGCCACGGCCTTTTTGGACCCGCCGATGACGGTGCGCACGCGGAGGCGGCACGCGTGGGTGAGGCTCTTGAAGACCTTGCTCACCTGCTCGCCGAGCTCTCGCCCAGGGGTGAGCACCAGGCCCCGAGGCCGACCGGGTTGGGACACCATGGAGCCGGCGTTCTCGGCGGTTTTTAGCTGATGCAACATGGGCAGCGCATAGGCGAGTGTCTTGCCGCTACCGGTCTGGGCCACGCCCACCAGAGAACGCCCCTGGAGCAGCGGCCCCAGCGATTGGGCCTGGATGGGGGTGGGTCTGGTTTTCCCCGGTTCGGCGAGCCCCGAGATGTGCGCGGGCAGCCGCGGCGACGCGGCGCCGATCGAGGGTTGGTCTTTCATGGTGGGCGCTGCCTATCTCACGCCGGCGCCTCGGGCTCGGTGACGGCTGGCTGCCACTGCAAAGGCACTGGCTATCCTTGACTCTGGCGGTGCCCCATCCCGCCTACCCCTGCGTTGTGATGCATGGCATCGCCTTGCCCATGCGCCTACCGCTGCAGTCGTTCGCCATTCGCTTCGACGAGGGCCTGCAGCTCCGAGACGTAGGTGTCGGCCCGTCCGCTCCAGCTCTTGTCGACGGACAGGGTCGCCAGGTCGAGGGCCATGGCCAGCTCGCCTTCCGACTCGGCGAGCACCGCCAGGTTGAAGCAGGCCTGGGCTGCCACCTCTTGGTCGACGCCGCTCACGAGGGACTCCCAGCTCTCGCGTGCCAGGGCCGCGTTGCCGCTCATGGCAGCGTCGTTCCCGGCTTCTAACGCGGGGTGTCCGCGGTACAGGGGGCGGTCCACCGTCTCCCAGAGGGGGGCGACCCGTCCGGCGTAGTCCCGCGAGGCGTCCAGGGCCAAGCCGCGCACCACGGAGCGGCCATCGGGCAGGCCGGCGAGGGTGGCTTCGAGGGTCTCGCCCTCGGCGTCGAACACATTGCCTGCACGGTACTCGCGCAGGCCGTCGATGACGTCACCGTCGGCGTCGTAGACCCGGAAACTCGTGAGTACTTCGGTCCGACGTTCGAGGATGTACCAGGCGACTTCCTCGGCGACGTCCTCCGAGCTCTCGGCGCGGGCCAGGGCGCCGACATCGATGACGTCGCTATCGCTATCGAAGGCTTCCAGAGCCAGAACGGCGTCCACATCGTACCGGTCGGCGAGCTCGGCGACGGTCTGGCGGGTCAGGCCCTTGTCCCAGATCGAGGTCTCGTCCAGGTCTGAGGGACCGGGGATCGCGGTGTAGCGGGGGCTGCTATCGAGCATGGCTGTCACCTCGTCCCCCGCGTCCAGGCGCGCCTCCTTGTCGGCCAGCA
>JBGCER010000389.1:0-14406 GCA_045106515.1 Myxococcota bacterium | reverse complement strand
CAGTTGCGGCTCGACAACCTACAAGCCGCCGCCGAGGTCGTGCGCGCCAACTCCGAACTAGACGTGGTGCTCATCGAAGGACCCGGCGAGGTCGGGCTCCGAGCCGCCGGCCTGCCTGCAGAGGACACCCTGGCGCTGATCGACCAGTTCCAGCAAGACGTCGCCACCATCGCCCCAACCGCCGATGTGATGGGGTTCAACGCCTACCCCGTTCCCGATTCCCCCCTGGAGTTGCCCGGGCAATACGTCTCGACCGCCAAAGAGGTGGCCCCGGACGCCGTCATCTTGTCGGTGGTCCAGGGCATGGGCTTCGGCCGGATTTCCGATGGCGTAGACCAGGGCCGAGCGCCAACCCTGGATGAAACGCGATTTATGGCCATCGACAGCGTGGTGTCTGGAGCGGACCAGGTCATGTGGTACGGCGCCAGCTCCCTCGAACTGAACAACGCCGAAGATCGCCAGCTATGGCAGGACATCCAGACCGTCGCTGGAGAGCTGGCCGCCATTCGAGACGCGATCACCGGGGACGTGGTGGCGGTGAGCGGCCCCTCCCCAGTCGGGGTGCGCGCCCACCAGACCAACGACGGGGTCGTGCTCTTCATCACCCACAGACAAGGCGACGAGAACACCGTCGAAATTCTTGTCGATACCCCATTTTCATCCGTCACAGCGCTGGTGGGCCCCGAGGCCAGCCAGACCGACCAGGGCATCCGCATCACGCTGGCGGCACACGGCTCCGCCATCGTGCGGCTGCGCTAGCTCGACAGGCTCGCCAGGTCGCGAACGGTCCGATCGGTGTCTGGACCCTCGCCAGTATTGACCGTGGAAACAGGCTCGATGAGCATCACCAGGGCCTCTGCGGATTCGGTCTCGGGCAGATGCTCGACCCCGCGAGGCACGACCAAGAATTGCCCAGGTTCCACCCGCTCCGTCCGCTCACGAAAGTGCATCAACAGCACGCCCTCCACCACAAAGAAGAGCTCATCTTCATCGGCGTGGCGGTGCCACTCGAAGACCCCTGCCAGCCGAGCGAGCTTGATGTGCACATCGTTCACCCGCCCGGCAATTCGAGGAGACCAGGTCTCGGTGAAGCTCGCAAAGGCGCTGGAAAGATCGACGACGCCGCTCATGAGGGTCCTCCGGGGGTACAGTCTGTCGCGCTCGTGAGCAACGGTACCATTGCAGCCGTTGCGGGGTGCTTCCCCGGGCCTACATGGCGGGTCCACCGCGGCGGCGCCGGAGCGGCAGCATGAACGCATCAATCATTCGAAAGCTCGCCCTCGCACACCCCGCGACCGATCTAGAAGCGGCAACCAACGCTCTGGGACAGGACGAACACCCCAAGATCCAGGTCGATGGCACAGACGACGCAGAGCGCCTTTCTCACGCCACTTTGGCCTTGCGGATCCGCCGACGAATGGACCTAGGAATCGACGCAAAAACCGCGTTTCGAACCACTCTTTCCGACGTTCGACAGCTTCTGACCCACGACTAGTCGGCGACCTCTGCCGGCGGTGGCTGGGCCCCGCGATCCGGCAGATAATACGGGTCGTCCGCCGTCAAAAACTGCCCGTCCGCACCGGCCATATTGGTCACCCGAATGGACTCGATGGGCTCGCATCGGGTGCCTTCAAAGGCCCGACGGGTATCGGTCTCATTATTGGCAACGGCACACCCGTTCACCTCGCCTCCACCTTCGCCCCACCCATCGAGGCCGACGCCGCCATTGGTGGTCACGACGTCCTCGACGAGCAGCTCGGCCCCCGCATCGCCCGCCACCAGCAGGCCCGCCTGCGAGGCGCCAACGACGGTCATCCGACGGATCACCATCGCGTCCGCACGCCGACGATCCACCCGCATGTGCAAGCCATCATGGCCCGGACGCACCGCCACATTGTCCTCGAAGATCATGTTCGAGATGGGGCTGAACGCGTCGCTCACCTGAAACGCCTCGCGATCAGTCTCAAAAACCAGGTTGTGCGCATATCTTCCCGGTGACGCAACCTCGATTCCCCAATCCGTGTGAAACACCACGTTCTGCTCCACCACCACGTCGACAATCCTGTCCTTGACGTTGATGCCATCGTGCTTGGTGTCGTACGGATTGCGGCAATCGTGCACCAGATTGTTGAGGATCTCGACGCGCTGATGCGAGACTTGGTCTTCGCCCTCGCTTCCTCCGACGTAGATGCACTCGCCTGGCTGGTTGTAGACATGGCTGTTGCGCACCACGAACCGGGTCGACGCATGGCCCGTGCGATTGGAATAGTCCATGTACACCGCGGGCGTGCCGCGGTTGTCGTGTACGACCAGATCTTCGAGGATGATGTCGTCCCCAGACCGCCAGAAGACGCCCTTGTTTTCGCTGCCGGTGACCTCGAAGCCCCGAACGGTGACGTGGTTGTAGGGGCCCCCGTCAAACGGCGTGCGAATGCCCGGTACGATGGCACGCTGAGTGCCGGCATCCACCCAGGTAGGGGCGGTGTCCGAGCTGTTGCGACGAGACCGACCGTCCAGGACCAGCCGGTGCGGGCCAGGGTCGGAGCGCAAAATGAAGAGAGGTTCGGCGAGACGCTGCGCGCCGGAGCCGTCGGCCATCTGCGAGCTGACCCAGACCACTGTGGGACCATCGGCCAAGGCCGCATCGAGCGCCAGCCAATCCAAATCCGCCCACGGCGAGGCCGCCGAGCCATCGCCACCCCCGAGGTCTGGGTCCAAGAAGAACTCATGCGTGAACACCGGATCGGCCTCCACCGGGCCCGACGCCAGACACATACAGGTGCCGTCCACCAAAGCGCCGTGGCCTTCGATCACGCATTCGCAGGCCTCTCCCGTGAGGCTCGCGCAACCGGAGAGGACGAAAACAAGCGATGCACAGAGTCTCATGGGCCATCCTGGGCGACACGGGCCCGATTAGACACCGGCGAGGCCACTAGCCCGCGATTATTTGGTCAATCTGCCCCTTTTCTAGGGAGCTATGCCCGAAATCATCAACGAGGTCGCCCCCAGGCTTCCGAACCCCGACGGCCGATGCCAGAGTGGACAGAAGCTTGTTGTGGGTCACATTGCCGCCCAGGTCCACATGCTGCCCGGTCTTCAAATAACCGCCTCCGGAGCCCGCAATCACCCAGGGGATGTTGCGATAGGTGTGCGAGACGCCCGCACCCAGGTCATTGGTCCACACGGCGACGCAATCGTCTAAGATTCCGGCCTCGCTCAGGCGATCGAGCAGGTGCTTGAACGTTTGCGCGTGTAGGCGATCGATCTGGTGATGGAGCAGATCTGCGTCTGGGATCGGGTCCCCGCTGCTGCCGTCGGAGAAGATGCGGTGGGAAATCCAGTGATGGTTCGGCAGGCGTGTGCCGTTGATCGTGTACTCGGTCTGGTCATTTCCATCGCCGACCTGCAACGTCGCCGCCCGCACCATGTCGCAGGAGAAGGCCAGGGCCACCAAGTCCATATGAAGCCGCGCGACCGGGATCCGATTGTCGTTGAGAGTTCCCTGCCCCCGAAGGCTCGCCATCGCTTGCTCTTCATCTTCAGAGAGCACACAGGCCCCGACTTCAAAGTCGCGAATCGAGTCAAAATGCAGTTCCAACCTTCGGCGATCGTTGGTCGACAGGTCCTTGCGGAGCAGGTCCTGCATTTGTTCCCGAACCAAGTCGTTGACGCTCTTGCGCCGGTCCTCCAACAGGCGATCGAGGCGCCCATCCGTCACGCCGACCAGCCGCTGGTAGGCGTTCCACGGGTCATCTTCGGCGGACCGCAGATCCTTGGCCCCGCGGTAGGACAGCACCTCTTCGATATAGCCGCGACGAGGCCCCGTATACAGGGTGAGTGGCTCGCCACCGTTCACGGTAAACGCGCGGGCGATGTAGTTGTCGATGGACTCCCCCATCGCCAACGACTTGGCCCCAGACGGCGAATCCGACACTGGAGCCGCCGTGAGCACCTGATTTCCACCGCCCGAGTGGCCACACCCATTGCCTGGGAAGCCGAAGCGGGTGCCTTTGACCATGGTCAGGGCGCCTGCGTAGGCCGAAAGCTCGCCAGTGGCGCGATCCGCGTCTCGGTCCCGCATGAGCGGCGTGGTGAGTGCGCCGGTCTCGTGGGGCCAAAAGCGCTCGGGTTCGCTATTGTCGGCCTGCTGGACTCCGTTGCCAAAACGAAGGAAGAAAGCGTGACGCGGCCGACCGCCGTCATTGTCAGCGCGAGCCTTGGACGACAGGCTCTCCAGGAAGGGCAGGGCGAGGGTCACGCCACCGAGGCCGTACAAGAAGGCACGGCGAGATGGGGATGTACGGCGCTTCATGGCTCCACCTCCGGGTTGCGATATCGAAAGGCGTCGGCCGTAACCATCGAGCGAATCAGGCTTCGAATCGCCACATCTTGCGTGCGTGAGGACTCGGCAAGGCCATCGACAATGATGCGGTCTTGGTCGGAGGTGTTGCGACCGTGCAGATACTGCATCCAGTTGCGCGTCAGGCACTCATGGGCATTGCTAGACCCGGCCACCAGCTCGGCGAATTCGACGGGGGTGGTCCACGACCGATCCTCGTTGGTAAACCGGAAGGTGCCGCTGGCATCGATGGGTTTGTCCGCGTCGGTGGTCTGCCACTGACCTAAGGCGTCATAGTTCTCGAAGGCAAAGCCCACAGGGTTGATGGTCTCGGCGTGGCAGCTGGCACCGCACGTTCCAGGCCCGGTGTGCGCATTCACGCGCTCGCGATTGCTCTGACCGGCCACCGGCTCAGGCAGCGGCGGAACCACGTTCGGCGGGGGTGGGAGTCGTGAGCAGAGCAGACGCAGGTTCATAAAGGCGCCGCGGTGGATGGTGTCGATCTCGCTCGCGTGGGCCTGCGACGCCAAGAATCCCGAAAGCGTCAGGACGCCGGCCCGCTGGGCCGCGTCTAGGTCCACCTGGACGAAGGTCTCGCTGTCGACCGTCAGGCCATAGAGCGGCGCCAAATCGCGGTTTACATAGGTTCGCGGTGCCGTAAAGAAGTCGTAGACCGTCTCTTCGTCCCAGACCACCGAACCCGTGAACCGCAGCGCTTCGACCTTCATGGCGTCGTTCATCGCCGGATTCCACTGCGGGTAGGCCCGCGGATCCTTGTAGATGTTGTCGTAGGCGTCCAGGTTGAGCAACTGGGCGTGGAAGTGGTCGACCACCTCGGCCGCCGCGGGCGACCCCAGCAAGCGTTCGACCTGGGCGTCGTAGACCGCGTCCTCCACCAAGCTCCCGTCCTCAGCCGCGGCCCACAGCTCGGGGTCGGGCATGGAGTGCGTCAGCGAAAAAGATAGTTTTGAGGCCAGGTCCCACGAATCGAGCGGGATGCGGCCCGCATCGTCCTGGTCTTGGGACAGCTCGGTTCGGTACAGCAGCCCTGGCGACTGGAACATGGCGCCAAGCACGGTGTACACGCCATCCTGGAACGGATCTTCGGTGAACTCCAGCTGCGCACCGGCCTCATACAGGGACACATATTGAGCCACCTGGGCCTCGGTCAGGGGTCGGCGGTGAACCCGAGAGCCGAAGCGCGCGATCCAGTCTTCGGCCTCGTCGACGCCGGGCAGCGGGCCCTCATAGGCGGGAGCGGCGCCTGCGAGACCCACCCAGTCCACGTAGAGGTTTCGGTCCGCGCCATTGCCACTATCGTAGTAGTCATTGAGGAAAGACACCGTCAAACGATGTGAACCGGCGGAAAGCGGCACGTCCGCGCTCACGACCTCGGCGCTCGCCGCATTGGCGGCGCTGACGTCGCCCTCGAACACCGACGCCCCATCGACTGCGAGGCGCATTCGCGCTAGGTCCGGGCCTGCCTGATCCGCCCAAACCCTGGTACTCAGCCGATAATTTCCGGGCTCATCGAGCGTGACATCCACGGTGAGATCGCCATTGCTCCACAGCAGCCACGCCGTGCTCACCGCGCGACCGACCGAGCCGGTAGCATCGGGGCCCTCCCCCTCAAACTGGGCGTCGTAGTCCACGCCAGCGACGCCGCCGCGAGGATCTTCGGGGACCACCGCGGCGTAGAGCGATGGCTCCGCTACGACTCGACCCGCCAGCACCTCAGCCGCTCGCTGGTAGTCCAGCCACAGGTCGCCGCCCACTTGCAGCTGATCCCCGTCATTATCGAAGCCGCCTTCGGACAGCACGTCGCCGATGAACGACCCGGCCACGCCAGGACGCTCTTCGGCTTCGAGTAGGTCTCGAAGCGTGTTTTCATACTGTGTATGCGTGAGACGAGCGAAACGAGTCGACGGTCCGATGGTGTCGCATGCCTCGCAAGGCACCAGCACATCGTCGCCACCCTTCCCACACGCCGCCAACAACAACGCCAACGCGATTCGGTGCACGCGCACCTCCAGGATGCCTCACTATAGCAGGCGGGCATCCGGGAGGGTCACGAGCGCAGTTGGCCCTCGCTCGGATCTACAGGAGCTTGTCGAGCGCATCGCCCTTGAGACGGGCCGGGTGGCCACGCCACACGATCTTGCCGTCTTTGACCAGGGCCGCCGCGGGGACGCCGCTGACGTTGTAGTACTGGGACAAGCTGCCGTCTTTTTCTTTGCCCATCGGGTAGGTAACCGCCTTTTCCTTGATGAAGGCTTCGACCTTCTCATCGGTGGCGGACCGGTTGACCTTGGTCAGGCCCACGACGTTCATGCGACCCTTGTACTTATTGTAGGTCGCTTCGATCTCGGGCACTTC
Organism: Myxococcota bacterium; assembly: GCA_045106515.1. Taxonomy (GTDB): domain Bacteria; phylum Myxococcota_A; class UBA796; order UBA796; genus REDI01. The sequence continues at coordinate 7,691 of JBGCER010000389.1, read as the reverse complement.
GCGCTTGCAGTGAGGGCACCATTGCTCCCAGAAGACCAACAAGGTGGCGCCGGAGTCCGCGAGCTTGGCCTCGCCTTGGAACCACTTGTCGACGTCCAGATCCATGGCGTCTTTGCCGACCACCGCGACCTCGTCGCAGATGCGGCCCTGACGTTGCGCGGCCTTGGTACGGCCGAACTTGCTCATCGCGCCTTTGCACAGGGTCTTGGCGGAGTCGAAGTCGAGCTCTGCGACCTTGCCTTGGATCGCCTTGAACGCATCGCGTGCGCCGTCTTCGAGCGAGGCACCGGCGGGAGCAGCCGCCCCACCACCGGAGGCGACCTGCTTCTCAAGGCCGTCAAGTTTGGCTTCGAGCTCGGTCACCTTGGTCGCGAGCTCGGGGTCTGCGCAGGCGCCGAGCGTGAGTAGAGCGCCCAGTGCCAGGGCGGAGATGCGCGTGATCATGATGATTCTCCTCGGGGGAAGGGGGAGTCCAGCTCAGTTGGAGCAGGTCGGGGGACGCGTGTAACACTGACGCGCCGCAGGATGCGGTCGAAGATCGTCACGGTGCGACGAGCGATCCGCGGTTCTTGGACCCGGTCTTCATGCTCATCGCCCGCTTCAGGCCGCCATCGTGCAGGCGAGCCGGGTGGCCTCGCCACACCACAACACCGTCCACGACGATGGCAGCGGCGGGCACGCCGCTGACCACGTAGTGCTGAGACAGGCTGCCATTGCGCTCTTTTGCGATGGGGAATGTCAGGTCATGCTCGCCGATAAACTGCACGACCTTGTCATCGGTCGAGGAGCGATTCACTTTGGTCACGCCCACCACAGAGATCTGGGCCTCTAGCTCACCTAGACGGGGCATTTCACGGCGACAATGTGGACACCACTGCTCGAAGAACACAAGCAGCATGGGCTCACCAGCGGCGGGCGCTTGGCCCTGAAACCATTGCTCCACATCCCAGTCTGCGGCGGGCTTGCCGACGACGCCGACCTCGTCGCACGTCCGGCTACCACGCCGCCATGCGTTGGTATTGGCGTACTTGGCCTTCCCCTCACGACACAGCGCAGCGGCAGCGGCGACGTCGTAGTCAGAGCCATAGGCTCGCTGAATTTCGGAGACCAAGTCCCGGGCGGCGGCCTCATCCGCCGCGTCAGGCCGGTTCGCCGCGTTGGGCTGCGTCTCTAGCTGAGCCACCCGGTTCTCAAGCGCTTCGATGCGCTGCGACACAGCCTTCGGTACGCAGCCCGACGCCACAACGAGGACGAGCAATAGCAGTCGGTACATGAAACCTCCGCCCGACTGGTAATGCGAACACACCCTGCCGGCCGATCCAGTGAACACACCCTGTACCTCGATCCCGCTCACTGACCGGTTATGCCGCCGTTCGTAGCCTAGAGAGCCGATATGTTCCGCTTGTCCCCGATCCTGTTGCTCGTCGCCTCATGCGGCTCGCTCCAAGCGTACAACACCAACATGCTCGACAGCGACAGCATCACTCCGGACTCACCTGTCACGATCGTGACGATTGAACCTGACTTTGGTCCGATCGAAGGTGGTAACGACGTCACCATCACCGGAACGGGCTTCGAGGGCACGGTCACCGTCAAATTCGGTTCAGCCCTCGCAGATTTTGAACGGCTGGGGCCGGGTACGCTCATCGTGACCACGCCGTTCGCTGGCGAAGAGGCCACCATCGACGTCACCATCACGTCCGATTTGGGCGAAGCCATCGCCGAGGGCGGCTACTCCTTTGGCGATGGAGACACGGGCGACACGGGAGACACCGGCGACACCGGCGACACCGGCGACCCTGGCCCAACCGGCCTAGTCGGCGGGATTGTGCAGTTCAATCGTACACAAGTCGCCTGCCCATCGTGCTTCGGCTACACCCAAGACCTCTTGGTCGAGGCCATCGGCGCCGGGCACGCGCCCACCCGGGCTGGATGGTTCGACTGGATGCCGCCCGTGGGGAGCTGCATCGTCGCCCCCGAGAGCACGGCTCCAACCGGCACCTACGCCGACCTGGGCGAGTGGCTCTACCTGGAGTCTGGCAGCCGCAATGTGCCCATGCGCAAGACCGCCACCGATGGGGGCCCCATCTATGAGGCGACCGGGCTGTCCCAGACCGACTGGGTGTCCAACGCGGCCTACACCGTCCGCACAACAGGCGGCAGCCTCCGCGCGTTCACCGCCGACAGCGCGCTGCGCACCCCCGAAGGCTTCGACGATATTCAGCCCGTCGAGATGCTCTACGACGACCCCTTCGCGTTCTTCGCCGAAGTCTCTCGCGGCGGACAGACCTTCACGTGGGCCCCATCCGGAGGCTCAGGCACCTTCGTGATCAGCATCGACGTCTACGCCCCCACGGACGGCAGCTTCATCGGCCAAATTTACTGTCATGGAGCCGATAATGGACGCATGACGGTCCCAGCGGCGGCCCTGTCCAGGTACCCGTCCTTCAGCCTGCTCGGCGTCGGCCTGTACCGAACGTGGATGGACGACGCCCTGATGCCACCCACAGGCGCGACCCTTGAGACGCAAGCCCAGAGCGGCGTCCTCGGCACAGCCACCCTGGTTCCATAGAGCTCGTCTGCACCAGCGCAGCCCCAGCCGGAGCTAGTCGACGGACCCTTCGATCTTCACGTCGGGCACACCGCGGAGCACACGGAACTCAGCGCGCCGGTTCTGGCTCCACACGACCTCGCCGCCGCCGCTGGCCAAGGGGCGCTCCTCACCGTAGCTCACGACCGTCACCCGACCCGCATCCACGCCCATGCGCTGAAGCCGATCGCGAATTGCATTGGCCCGGCGTTCGCCGAGCGCCAAGTTGTAGTCCGTGGTGCCTCGCTCATCCGCGTGACCTTGAACCTCGACACGGATCTTCCCAAACTTTTGGAGAATCGCCGAGTTTGACGACAAGGCCGCCTCAGACTCGCCGGTCAGGCTCGTGGCATCCATCTCGAAGTGCACACGCTTAAAGTTGGCCGCGATCGTGGCGACCGCCTCCTCTTCCGTGCTCGCCACAGGCTCGGCGACCGTCGTGGTGACGGGGGTCACGGCGACCGGTTCTTCGGGAGCGACCTTTTTGCGGCACCCTGCGCTGATGATCAGCAAAGCAACCAAAGCGATACGCATGTTATCTCCACGGCAACGGGAATGACCCACGTAATATCCATGACGGGCTGTCCAGCACCCTAAACTGACACACATCGACACCGATGAACCATCGCAACCCTCTAGGCGGGCATGTCGTACACCACTCAGTCCCACGATTCAGATGAACCACGCGCCTCGGATGGCGATGAGGCGCGTCTGCTAGAGCTGGCGATGGACCAAGCTCGGGACGGCGTGGTGATCGTCGACGCGTCGGCGGATCTGGCCTCGTCGACGATTCGGTGGTGTAACGCTTCTTATGCGAATCTCGCTGGGCTATCGCGCGCCCAGGTGACGGGCTCAGCATTGGCGGCGGTTCCGGTCCTCCAAGACGTCATGAAGCGCATGCATGTGGCGCTGCGCACCGATGGCGCTTGGCAGGGTGAGCTCCAGTATGGGCCGGTCGATGCGGCCCAACACGTGGCCGTTCAGTTCAGCGTGGTCCGCGATCAGCGAGGCGAGACCACCCATTACGTGGGGGTGTTCCGAGACATCACGCAGAGCAAGCGAGATGGAGCCCGCCTTCAGCACTTGGCCCATCACGACCCGCTCACCGCCTTGCCAAACCGCAAGCTCCTCATGGACCGGCTGCACCAAGGGTTGGCTCGCGCGCGTCGGTACAAGATGCCTCTCGCGGTCCTATTTATCGATTTAGATGGGTTTAAAGCTGTCAATGACACCCTGGGTCACGCCACCGGTGACGCGGTTTTGGTCATGGTCGCCCATCGACTTGGACACCTGGTTCGCGCCTCGGACACGGTCGCCCGCCTCGGCGGAGACGAGTTCGTCGTCTTACTTCCCGAAGTCCGCGCCCTGGCCGATGCCGAACGGGTGGCTCGCAAGATCATCACCGCGATCAGCGAAGTGATGCAGATCGACGTCCACGAGGTCTTCGTCACCCCATCGGTGGGCCTGGCGGTGTGGCCCGACCACGGCGGGACGATCGACGATATGTTGCGCCGCGCAGACCGGGCCATGTACTCCGCAAAATCAAGCGGAAAAGCTTGTTTTCGTACATGGAGCGATGAACTGGGTGAAGAGGCGCGCAGTCGTAGCGAACACATCCAAGCCCTCGCCAGGGCCAAGGATCTGGGAGAGCTGCACATCGACGCGCGACCCATTATCGAGGTGAGCAGTGGCCAAGTCGCCATCGAGGCTCTGTTGCGGTGGACCCGACCTGGCGTGGGTCCGGTCTCCCCCGCCGCCTTCCTGCCTCTCATTCCCGAGGCGGGCCTACAGGCGTCGATCTTGCCCTGGATGATCCGCCACGCTTCACCGGGCCTCCAGGGCACCAACCTGTGTTTGTCGCTCGACGTGCGACCCTCGTGGATTCAGAGCCCAGACGCCGTCGCGGCGATCGTAGAGGCCCTTGATCGGGTGGACCTGGCGCCCGACCGCTTGTGGCTTGAGGTCGCCGAGGCCCAACTCCTCGACATGCAGCCCCAGTTGATCCGCCAGCTCGAGACCCTGCGGGAGCTGGGCATCCGGATCATCGTGGATCACTATGGAACCAGCCACCTCTCGGTGCCTCAGCTGCGCTCCCTGCCCGTCGATGCCCTCAAGCTCGACGGGGCGCTGACCCGCCACGTCGATGCCGATGACGCACTCGTGCGCGGTCTATCAACGCTCTGCCGCAGCCTTGGCTTGGACGTGATCGCCGATGGGGTCGCCATCCAGACCCAGCGCGACCGGTTGGCCGAGTTGGGGGTCAGCCGCCAGACGGGTCCCATTCACGGTCGATCGGAAAGTCTCGCTAAGGCGATTGTGGCGTGGACCCCCGTGGAGAGGACCTCCTAAACAGGTTCTGATTTCGGCTGACCTCGATGCCCACGCCGACCACGAAAAAGCCACGCTGACGGGCCAGCTGATAGCGAAAGCCACCAAAGGCTCTGGGTGTGATCACCAGGCCGCGGCCCGCGTATCCGCGAAGTCCGCCGGTCAGTTCGTACTCCACGCTTGAGGTGCCCGCCCTCAGCCCATTGCCCATCTCCATCGGCAGCCCCAGCAGCGTTCGGTCGGACTGGCGGCGAGACTCGATCACCACGTTCAACGCAGTGCGCCCCAGCGGGCCGGTCGTAAAACCAGCACCCAGCACAGACCCTGCTTCGAGGCCGATAAAGGTGTAGTTGGTGTCCCTCATGGAGCCGAGCCGCACGCCGCCTCGCACCGCGAACAGATCCGGCCGCGCCGCCACACCGAAGCCTGCACGGCCGACCCAACCACCGGCATCTACGCCAGTAAACCGCGGCTGAACCGCGTTGCTGGCCCCCCCCGACGACACCAGATCGAGCTCACCGTGCACGCCGGTACGCACCTCGGCCCCCGCACCCAACGGGTCCAGCGCCGAGCGCGGTCCGAGCATCAGGGGGTCTTGGGCGCCGCCCGGCTGGGCATAGAGCGCACGCGGAGGGGGTGGCGATGCCGCGATGCGCGCCTTGAGGGATGCGCGATCGCCCAAGTGCAGTCGAACGGCGCTCGGCACGATGTTCGCCCGGGCGTTCTGCCCCCACGAGCCATCGGACGTGTTCGCAGTCAGCCGCAAAACGAAGCCGTCCCGCCCGGTGTCGAGCGCACCTTCGGTGTTCGTGGGCAAGAACATGACCCGGGAACCCTGGCCCCGAGACACCAGCGTCACCACGATGGTGTACGCAGACAGGGGCTGGTCCAACAGCGCCTGTGTGGGCACGACCGACGCCGCCACCACGCGCACGGGCACGGAGTCCCGCGTTGGATCCAGAGGATCTTGGGTCCGAATCGACACGTATTGTGTGACGAAGAGCGACGAGCCCATCACCGCCACCACCGGATCGAACAGGTCCTCTTGCCGACCCAGTCCCCAGCGAGGCCGCGCCGGGATCCCCAGCACCCGCGTCACCGGCGCCTCTGGCGCATTCACACGAATCATGCCGTCTTTGCGCCGCGCGCCAGGCGAGAAGATCGCGTAGCCACCCTCGTCGCGAAGGATCGAAAACGCATCGCGCGTGCGGACCGTCCAGGAGCCGGCTCCGGACCGAAGTCGAATGCCCTCGGCGGGCATGCCGTCAAAGCCAGTGTCGCGGTCGTACAACAAGGCCGCTTCGGATCGCTCCAACAGGCCGCCGGCTTCGTCTACGGTGATCGTCGCATAGTTCACCACCAGCGCTGGCGTTGTGTCCTCGGTGATCCGAGTCCAACGAGCAGCAGGAGGCTCATAGGCCCACGCCGCCGCGCTCCAGACGCAACTCAACAAGACCCAGATCCAGACGGAAGCTCGCATACCCTGACTGTAGCGTGCAGTCCGGTACACTGCTCCAGAGGTATTCATGCGTATCGCCGCTCTCGTGCTGCTCACCACCCCCGCCCTCGCCGGCAAGTCATCGGTCAAGGACGAAGGCATCCCCCTGGTTGTCACCGTGGTGGACGCCAACACCGGCCAGCCCGTGCCGTTCGCCGCCGTTCGAGAGAGCCAGGAAAAGGAGCTTCACCCTGTAAATAAGCTCACAGGGCAGTTCGCCACGACCATGCTCTACCCCAGCTACAACGACGAGATTGTGCTGGCCAAGGACATGAAGCTCGTTCTGGAGGTCACCGCCCCCACCTACGGGCCGGAAAAGGTGGACTACACCATGCGAAAGCGTGGCAACCGCATCTTGGTTCGCCTCACGCCCATGGACATCCCGGCAAACATTGGCGATGAGCCCGTGTGGCAGTTCGGCCGTGACCAACCCATCGGGGGCCGTGACCTGACGCCCGAGGAGCTCAAGGCCCTCGAAGCCGAGATGGAAGAGGCAAAGCGCAAGCGGGAGGCCGCTCCACAGTAGCGACCGGGTCGGGTCAATGGTCCGGTCGGATGGTGGGCGGCTGGGTACGGGTTCGCTGGCTCGGTGGGAACCGTAGCGCTACCCTGCCTGCCTGTTGGAGGACCCATGCGTCGACTTGCCCCTGTCCTACTCGCTGCCAGCCTGGCCCACGCCGACGACGGCACAGACCCGCACCAGTGGCTCGAAGCGGTCGAAGACGAAGCCGCTCTGGACTGGGTTCGCGAGCGAAATGCCGAGACCACCGACGCCCTGACCGCCGACCCTGCCTTCGCCAGCCGAAAGGCCAAGCTGCTCTCGATCTACGACAGCAATGAGCGCATCGCCTACCCCAGCCAAATGGGAGGTTCTTGGTACAACTTTTGGCAGGATGCCGAGCACCCGAAGGGCCTGTGGCGCCGCACCAGCGAGGCCTCGTACCGAGCCGGCAACCCCGAGTGGGAGATCGTTCTCGATATCGATGCCCTTGGCAAAAAGGAAGGCGAGAACTGGGTCTACAAGGGGTCGTCTTGCCTGTACCCCGAGTACCGACGCTGCCTGATCGAGCTGTCCCGAGGAGGCGCCGACGCCACCGTGACCCGCGAGTTCGACATCCAGACCAAGGAGTTCGTGGAGGGCGGCTTCTACCTGCCCGAGGCCCAGCGAACTACCTCGTGGATCGACCAGCACCCCATCTACGTCATGACCGACTTTGGCGACGGCCCGTTCACTGTGTCGGGCGACCCTCCGGTTACGACCCCGTGGACCCTTGC
>JBGCER010000388.1:0-28844 GCA_045106515.1 Myxococcota bacterium | reverse complement strand
GCACGCCGCGACCACAAAACGGCCGGGGTCCGACACCCCCGGCGTGCCCGCATCCGAGACCAACACCACCTGCTGCTCGGCCGCCCGCTCGGCCCACGCTTCGGCCTTCCCCTCTTCGTTATGGGCGTGTAAAGCCACGATCTCAGGTGCTGCCACGCCGACCGCAGCCAACAGCTTTCGAGTCACTCGGGTGTCTTCGGCGGCGATCACATCTGCAGTGTTTAGCGTGTGTTTCGCCCGATCAGACAAGTCTGAGAGGGTGCCGATGGGGGTGGAGAGAATCCATAGGGCCACGTCAGCCTCCGTCGAAGGCGTCGTCGATCCACTCGACCGACCAGGGCTCTGTGCTCAAATCGACGAGGGCCACAAGGAACGCGACCTCGTCAAAGGCCACGTCCGACGCGAGCATCCACGCCTTCGCGACCCGCCGCAGCTTCCGCTGCTTGTGGAAATCGATGGTGTCCACCGTGGGGACCATCGCATCTTGGCGGGCCCGAACCTCGACAAACCGAAGCTTGCCATCGCGCAGCACCACGGCGTCGAGCTCTCCGACTTTGCTGGTCCAGTTGCGATCCAAGACAGACCAGCCGACCTGCTGGAGCAGATCGGCTACGTAGGCTTCGGCTTCATACCCCGACAATCTTGCCTGGCGTCGCTCGTCGCTAGACGGAGAGCCAGACATGAGAGTCGACTAGCCTTCAGCTTGGTCGCGACGACGCTTCTTGCCACGGCGCTTGCGCTTGGGACCGTCGTGCGACGCGGCCGACATGATCGGCTGGAAGTCGCGGACAGGCTTGAGGCGAGCCGCCTTGCCCTGCAAGTTGCGCAGGTAGTGAAGCTTGGCCCGGCGCACCTTGTGGCGAGCCGTGATCTCAATCTTCTCGACGTTGGGGCAGGTGGCGGGGAAAATCCGCTCCACGCCAACACCCGATGCCATCTTGCGCACGGTGAAGGTCGTACGAGGTCCGCCGCGCTTGATGCGGATGACAGTGCCCTCGAAAAGCTGGATTCGGCTCTTGGTGCCTTCGACGATGCGGACGTGAACGCGCACAGTGTCGCCGGGACGAACATCGACGCTCGCGCGGGGGCGCGCCGCCAGAAGGTCCTTTTCGACTTGCTCGAGAAGGTTCATGAGGTACCTCAAATCTGTGAAGGGGCTGCCCGAGCCAGTGCCGCGTACGACGGTAGCGGCGGGTAGGGTGCCGTGGAACCGGGGCCTGCTATCGCTTGGATCCGGTGCCGTCAACGCCCGCAGCCACGTCCGCGCCCTCTTTCGGCGAGGCCAAAAGATCTGGGCGTCGAAGCTTGGTCCTGGCCAGCGCTTGTTCCTTGCGCCACGCTTCAACCTTGGCGTGGTGACCTGACAAGAGCACCGCAGGCACCTCGTGGCCGCGCCATTCGCGAGGGCGGGTGAACTGCGGGTGCTCCAAGAGCGGCTCCGAGAAGGACTCCTCGACGGCGCTGTCGGCGTTTCCAAGCACGCCGGGCTGCAACCGTGCCACCGCATCCACAACCGCACAGGCGGCCAGCTCTCCACCCGTGAGCACAAAGTCCCCCAGACTGATTTCTTCATCGACCACGTGGTGGATCCGATCGTCGATGCCCTCGTAGTGACCGCAGAGCAGCACCAGGTGCGGCAACTCGGCCAGACGCCGGGCCATCGCTTGGTTCAGCGGACGACCCGCGGGCGTCAGGTGAATGACGTGGCCCGTATCTCCCGCGGCGGCCTCGACCGCTTTGGCGACCACGTCCACGCGCATGACCATGCCCGCGCCACCACCGTAGGGCGCATCATCCACCTCGCGATGGCGGCCCTCTGCGTGGTCTCGAATGTCGAAAATCCGCACGTCGATCACGCCCTTGGCGGAGGCCCTTCCGAGCATGGAGTGCGTAAGCGGTCCCCGAACGAGGTCCGGGTGCAGCGTGAGCACGTCGTACCTAGGCAACACCGGCACCTAGGCCTCCTCGACCGCGGCAGCAGCCAGCGTGACTTGCCCCCCAGCTACGTCCACATCCAGGACGTGAGGACCCGAGAACGCCACGAAGTAGAGTTCGCCTTTGACCTTGACCTCGAGCAGATCGCCGCCGCCGGTGTGGTGTACATCCACAACGCGGCCGAGATCTTCATCGTCAACCATGACGCGCAGTCCCTGAAGATCGGCCACATAGAACTCACCGGGCCCCGGTTTGGGGAGGTCCGCCTTGGCAACCGCCAAGATCGCGTTCTTGAGATCGCCCGCCATGTCTCGGCTAGACACGCCTTCGATACGCGCCAAAACCCGCTTCCCGGCTCCCGATCTGCATTGGATCTGAGTCGCGACACGGGGCCCATCAGGCAGCACAAGCACGATGCTGCGCTTTCCCTTCAGCAGCATGGAACCTTCGCGGTTGTGAAGGTGAACCCTCACTTCTCCGCGAACGCCAAAAACACCAACGACGCGGCCAAGCTCGACTTCATCGCCGCCGAGCCCTCGACCTTCAAGCCGCCTGCCCGGGAGACCCTGGCCGGTGTCCGAAGAGACTTACTCTTCCTCGTCGTATTCGCCGTGTTCCTCGACCAAGTCTACCGTAGCCTTACGTTGGCCGGCAGCGGCAGAGAGCACGGTGCGAAGCGCGCGAAGGGTACGACCTTCCTCGCCACGAACACGACCTGCATCATCGGGATTGACAACGAGCTCCAAAAGAATGGAGGCGTCGCCTTCGATGGCTTGGATGGACACGTCACCGGGGTTGGCCACGATCGGCTCAACCAGATGCCGGAGCAACTTGTCCATCAGGCCTGCTCTACGGCGGCTTCGGCTTGGCCGTAGCCTGCGCGAGCCTTCGTGATGAGGCGGTTGACGGTGTCGCTGGGCTGGGCGCCCACGGACAACCAATGATCAACCCGATCAAGCTGCAGCTTGAGATCGAAGGGGTCTTTCATGGGGTCGTAGTAGCCGACCTGCTCGATGAAGCGCCCGTCGCGAGGGGAGCGCGAGTCAGCGACAACAACGCGGTAGAACGGACGCTTTTTGGCGCCCATGCGGGTCAGTCGAATGCGAACCATGATGATTCCTGCGGATAGGTGTGAGGCATAATGCCAAGCCGCCAGCGTGTAGCCGGTGTGCGCGAACGGGGCAAGGAGTGAAGTAGCGGCCTAGAGCGGGATGTTCCCATGCTTCTTCGGCGGGTTGGTGTCACGCTTGTTTTGCAAGCTATCAAAGGCTTCAACCAAGACTTTTCGAGTGTGCTCAGGCCGGATCACCGCGTCGACGTACCCGCGAGCGGCCGCCTCGTAAGGGTTGGCGAACTTGTTTCGGTACTCCGCGGAGAGCTCGGCTGCCTTGGCCGCCGGGTCATCGGCGTCCTTCAAGTCTCGACGGTACAAGATGTTGACGGCGCCGTCCGCACCCATCACCGCGATTTCAGCGGTCGGGTAGGCAAAATTCAAGTCGGCACGGATGTGCTTGGAGTTCATCACGTCGTAGGCGCCGCCATAGGCCTTGCGGGTGATCAGCGTGACCTTGGGCACCGTAGCCTCGGCAAAGGCAAAAAGAAGCTTTGCGCCATGTTTAATAATCCCGCCGTACTCTTGGGCGGTTCCGGGCAGGAACCCTGGAACATCCACCAAGGTGAGCAGCGGGATGTTGAACGCATCGCAGAACCGCACAAAGCGCGCAGCCTTGACCGAGCTGTTCACATCCAAACAGCCCGCCAACATATTGGGCTGGTTCGCCACGACGCCCACGCTGCGGCCCGCGAACCGGCAGAATCCGATCACGATGTTCTGCGCATACCCAGCCGCGACCTCCAAGAAGCGACGCTCGTCGGCGATGGCGGTGATGAGCTCCTTGATGTCGTAGGGCTTGTTCGGGTTGGTGGGCACGAGCTCGATCAAGTCGGGGCACTCGCGATCCGAGGGATCATCGGTAGGCCGATGCGGGGCTTCTTCCATGTTGTTTTGGGGCATGTACGAGATGAGCTCTCGCAGAAGCGCCATCATGGATTTTTCATCGGGCACTTGGAACTGCGCCACACCGCTGATGCGGTTGTGCGTGTCGGCGCCGCCCAGGTCTTCCTTGGTCACAACCTCGTGGGTCACCGTCTTGATGACGTCTGGACCGGTCACAAACATGTACGAGGTCTGCTCCACCATCGCGATGAAATCCGTGATGGCCGGGCTGTACACCGCGCCCCCCGCACAGGGGCCCAGGATCCCGCTGATCTGGGGAATCACACCGCTTGCCAGAGTATTACGAAGGAAGATATCGGCATATCCGCCAAGCGATGCCACACCTTCTTGGATGCGGGCCCCACCGGAGTCATTGAGCCCGATAATCGGCGCCCCGTTGCGTACGGCCAGATCCATCACCTTGCAGATCTTCTTGGCGTGCGTGGCAGACAGGGAGCCGCCAAAGACCGTGAAGTCTTGGGCGAACACATAAACGAGTCGGCCGTCCACCCGGCCGTGACCCGTCACGACCCCATCTCCGAGGAACTTCTGGTCCTGCATGCCGAAGTCGGAGCAGTCGTGGGTGACGAAGCGTCCAACCTCCACAAAAGAGCCTGCATCGAGCAGAGCGTTGACCCTCTCGCGGGCCGTGAGCTTGCCACCTTGATGCTGTCGCTCCACCCGGTCCTTTCCACCGCCGAGCTCAGCTTGAGCATCCATCGCGTCGAGGCGGGCGAGCAGGTCGCTGCGGTCCATGAGGTCCTCCGTAAAGGGCGCGCCTGTAACAAGGTTGTGGGTGCGCGCTTGCGAACGTAGACTGGCCTTACGTCTCGGAGGCGACCCCATGCGATCTTCTGCTCTCCTGCCCCCTACAGGCCTGCTGCCTGTCTGCTTGCTCCTCTCGACCGGCTGGCTCGCCGTAGGATGTAACGGCAATGATGACGGCACCGATGTCACCGACGACACCGACATTGTCTACGCCACGGGCTGCATCGAAGTGTCCTCGGCCGACCAGGGGTTCGCCTTCCTCGAAGACGCCCTTGACCAAGCGGAAGATGGCGCCACCATCGAGCTGTGCGAAGACATCGACAAGACGCTCACCATCGACAAGCCCCTCACGATTATCGGGAACGGCGTGGTGCTGACGCCGGCGGTGAACTCCCCGGCCATCGTCGTCACCGCAGACGGCGACCTCACCGTGTCCGGCCTGTCTATTCAGAGCACTCGAAGCGGCATCATCGTCGAAGCCGGGACCCGTCTCAACATCAGCGGCGTTCAGTTCGCCGCGGCGGCCAACTACGGCATCGACGTCGCCGCCGGTGCGGTCGTCGTTGCCGACGAGATCAGCATGACCGCCCCAGCGTGGGGTGGCGTGAAGGTCGCAGGCGGCACACTGACGCTCACAAACTCCGAGATCGTCGGTGCCAGCGCCTATGGCGTCTTCGCTGATGACGCGTCGACAATCACGGTTGAGAACACCGTTATTAACGGTGTTCTCGCGCGAGACACCAGCCAACCGCTCTTCGATGTCGACGGGATCGGAATCTGGCTTGAGGGCCGCTCCACCGCCACCTTGGCGAACAACACCATCACCAATGCCCAGGTCGCGGCCATCAGCGCCGACGGCGGCAGCACCGTGTCCCTCGACGGCGACACCTTCGCCGGGGGCTTCGCGGGCCTCACCCTGCGCCAGAGTGGCATCACCGCATCCGGCCTGACCACCCAGGACTACAACCTGTACGGCCTGGTCTGCGTAAGCTGCACCGAGGTCACGCTCGACAGCGTCAGCTTCACCACGAGCCCAGAGACCTCGCGCCCCAGCACCGCGGGCCAAGAAGGCGGTAGCCAGGGCTCCATCGGCGTCTACGGCATCGAGTCCGAGGTCGTGATCACCGGAACGCCCGAGCTGCCCTCGGAGTTCCGAGGCCACAACACGGCCGGCATTTTGGTGAACATCGGTGGAGGCGGCTCCGTATCGAAGCTGGACCTGTCCAACGCCATCGTCGACGGAAACTACGGACTGGGCATCGGCGTCTACAACGGCGAGGTCAACCTGGTCGACGTCGACATCACCAACACCTACAACGACGATGAAAACTGCATCACGGACACAGGCTACAGCTGCAATATGGCCGCGGCCTTGTTCAGCAGCTCAGGGTCGGTGAAGAACACGACGGTCACCGACAGCAACGACTGGGGCCTGACCATGGTCAACGGCGTGCTCGACGTGGAAGGCGGAAGCTTCGCGCGCAACCAGCGCAATTCGATCTTCGCCCAAGCCGGCAGCCTCTCGGTCGCAGGCACCGCCTTCAGCGAGGCGCGCGCAACCCACCTGACCATCCAGCAGGGCAGCGCCGCCAGCATCGACAACTGCACCTTTACGGACGGCGCCTACACCATCGAAAACGAGTTCGACAACGGCGCCGGCGAAGTCACGCTCACGCGGAGCTACTTCCAAGCCCAAGAGATCCTGATCTCCGACGGCGACGCGACCATCTCGAACTCGACATTCACCAATGGTGAGCGCGGCATTACCGTGTTCGGCAACGAAGCAGACCCAGCCGAAGTCGATATTACCAACACAACTTTCACGGACTACAACGCTCAAGTGCTCTACGCCGCGTCCAACTCCGAGCTGTCCGCCACCGACGTCTCGCTGACGAATGTCGGCCGATGGGGCGCGTACTGCTACAACTGCGTCATGGACCTTGAAAACGTGCGGTTCGAGAACTTCACCACGTACAAATACAAGTATGAGTACTTCGTCGACGGTGAACTGCTGTTCGACAACGAGTTCGAGCGCTCCGACACCGTTCTGTACACGAGCATCGGCCAAGTCTCCCTCGACAACGTCGTGTTCGACGGCCTGAACGGTCGCGCCATGTTCTCGTCCAGCAGCACCATCGAGATGGATGATGTCACCCTCAAGAACGTCTTGCGCGACAGCACCGACCGTGCGGCCCTAGAGCTCACCTGGGCCCGTCGGGTCATCGACGACGTTGTCCAGCCCACGTCCTTCCCCACCGCCATCCTCAATGACCTGACGATCGAGGGCCAAGTCGGCTCAGTCGACTCCGAGACCGGCGAGCCGGCGATCGCCCAAGACGCCATCTTGATGAGCGCGTGGCGAGACCCAGAGACCGGCGCATTGGCGGAAGGCCTCGTCGAGCTGGTCGACATCAACATCGCCTCCTCGGAGGATGGCAACGTGACCGGCGATGCCGTGGACCTCAGCCTGCTCGATGATGTGACCATCACCGGGCTCGACGTGAGCGGAACTCGCGGTTCGGCGCTGCGACTGTCCCAAACGAACGTGTCCGTCACCGGCGCAGCGGCGGGTCGCACCGGCACCATCGACACGACCGGCGCTCCGGGTGTCGTCATCGATGCCGACTTGGGCGAGTCCCTGAGCACCTCCGTCACCTTGGCCGACCTCACGATTAGTGGCGCCACCGGCGACGGCATCACGGTCAATGCAGGCAACCACACCTTCTCGAACGTGAGCGTCACCAGCGCCACCGGATGGGGCGCGACCTGCGTCAATGCCACGTTCGACAGCTGCAATGCCAGCCTCTCCGGCGACCTGGGTGCTCAGTCCGGCTGTGATGCCTGCTCGGCCCGATAAAGCGGCTGCGGCAGCCCCTCAAAGAGGGTCTGCCCGCCACTGCTGACCCGAAACACAGCCCCATCAGCCGCCATCGACCAACGGTAGAGCGCCCACTGCTCATCGCGGTCCCGCAGGCGCAACGCCCGTAAGTCTGGACGAGACCCGTCCGGACCCTCGACCTTGGCGCTCGCCGGCGCCCGAACCCACACCGACTCGGCGTCTCTCCAGGCGATCGCAGCGGGCGGTGGTGCGGGTGCCTGCTGGACCCACGTAGAGGGCAGGGCCCACTGCACCTCTTCGGGCACGGCCATGGGGTGGTCTTCCGGGGCCACGCCCACCACCGCCAACACGTCGCTCTGCGCGCTCCGACCTGAGTCCGATAGGGTCAGCGGCCCCACCGAGAGGCTGCCGGGCCCCAGCGCTCGAAGCGTCCACGTCAGGGTCAAGACCTGCTCGCCAGACTCGCTGCCCTCCAAGCGCTCTTCGACACGGGCGAGGTGAAATGGGCCTCGACTAGGTGGGCCAGACACCGACACCCCGCCCAATCGTGGCCCTTGCACCGTCAAGCGAATCACCGCATCGCTCCCCACGAAGACCGCGCCTCCCGGCCCCTTCAGGGTCACATCTAGAGGCGCCGAAGGCAAAAACGCCAGGCTCGGATGACCCAGGTGTGGGACAAAATCGGGGTCGCCCAACACGGTCCGCGGATCCACCATCCCCTCTTGAACCGCGCGGGCGAGCGCCTCGGCCGCACGCTCGACCTGGCCGTCCCGAGCCAGGTACGCCGCACGATTATACCTTGCCTCCCTGAAGTCTGGCGCGATGGCCAGCGCCTCGTCCAAGGTCAAAACCGCCGCGTCCAGGCGGCCAGAGGCGGCCTCAGCGCGCGCTCTCCACGACAGCAACACCGGATCTGCGGGACGATGAGAGAGCGCTTCACCAAAAGCTCCCGCCGCCTGCTCATGGGCCCCGGCGTCCAGATGGGCGGCCCCCCTCTCCCACGCATCCAGCGCCTTCTTCCTAGCGTTCAACGCAGGATCACCCTCAGCCTGCCCCGAACACGCGAGCAGTGTGGCCAGCACCCAGAGCCCCCTCATGGGGCGCGCAGGGTAATGAGTCCGGCCAAGCGCCCAGTCGAAGACCCATCGCGTCGATGGGAGAAGAATCGCGCTTCGTGCATGGTGCACGCCCCTGCCGACTGAACCTGCGTCACCCCTAGCGCCGAGAGTTGGTCCAACACGGCCTGGCCAAGATCTGCATGCTCCCTGCCCTTCGCTCCCATTCGACTCACCCGCTCTCGACGCAGCCCCGCGCCCACGAGCGCATCGACGACCGCAGGGCCCACCTCATACGCGGCCACCTGAGCATGCGGGCCGACAGCCGCCACCACATCGGACGGCGCAGCGCCCGTTGCCTCACACAGCGCGCGCACGGTCTGCGGCACCACACCGGCGACCACCCCGCGCCACCCAGCATGAGCCACCGCCACGCCACCCGGCGCCGCGAACAACACCGGAACGCAGTCTGCTGTGCGCACAGCCAACACCAAACCCGGCGTGCAGCTGACCACTCCATCGGCAGCGGCGGCAGTGGCGAGGGGGCCCGTCGCCGTGTTCACTCGCACCACTTCACAGCCGTGCACCTGGTCGAGCAGGACCAGCTGAGCGGGCTCACACCCGATGGCTTCGGTCGCTCGACGCCAGTTCTCAACAATATCCGCATGCACATCACCATCGCGGACGGCCAGGTGCAGCGATGCGCGAGGCCCCCGACTGACTCCGCCCTCCCGGGTGGTAAAGCCGTGGGCCACATTGGGGCATTCCTGCAGAATCGGTAGCCGCAGTAGCGGTATGGACAAGGGGCCTCCCACCGCTACCGTAGCCGAGACGACCTGCGTATGCCCTCGCCGCTGACGTTGACACCGTGGGCGCCGAAACAGTACGCTTCCAGGCATTGGAGCGTCCATGCGCTGGTGTGCGGTGAGCAGCTTGTTGGTGGCGGTGGCCCTTGGTGGTTGCAGCAAAGAGGCCAACTACACGCTGCGCCTGATCCCCTACATGCCCGATGGCGAACGGGTGTTCGACGGTGGGGGCGAGGTCTGGGTCGGCGTCCGGCGCCCGGATGGCGAAGATACCTGGGAGTCCCTGGGCGAGCTGACCGACTCAACAGTGGAAGAAAGCGGCTTTGGCGCACTCGCAGACGATCGGATTGCGATCGCAGTTGGAGGACCCGACGGTCCCGTCGAGGCCCCAGAGAGCCTGACGGCCTACGGAGAGACCGCACCGCTGACCCTGGACAAAGGCAACACCGAGCTCAACGTGGAACTCCTCGTCGCGTCGATGGTGGGGGTTGGCGGACTTTCGGCGCTCGACCCTGCCAATCTCGGAGCCTCTGTCGCTGTACTCGACGACGGGCGCGTGTACGTATTCGGCGGCTCGAGCGGCGCCGCCTCAGCGTGTACCAACACGATTCGGCGAGCCAGCAACCTGAACACGGGCTCCTGGGACTTCCTCACCATTCCAGCAACTCTGGAGCAAGGAACCTGCTTTTCCAGAGCAACCCCGCTCACCATTTCCGATCGCCCCTACGTCCTAGTCAGCGGCGGACAGCCCACGTGGAGCGACTACGAGCGCCGACACTCCAGGGTCACCCTGTTCAACGCAACCACGGAAGAAGTGGTCTGGAGCGTCAATACAGAGCTGTCTCGCGCCCGCCATGCCGTTCAGATTCTGGACGATGGCCGGATCCTGATGGTCAGTGGCAGCTGGACAGTTCCGGGAACGCCACCGGCGGGCGCCTCTGCCGAGGTCATCGAAATCTCCGAGGACAGCGTGCCTCGGCTGCAGAGCGTAGAGACCTTTGCCGCAATCCCCCCCGTCGAGTTTATGACCGCCCTCATCCCCAATGGCATCGCGGTCTGCGGAGGCGGGCGCTGGAGCGGCTCGACGATCACCGCTGAAGGAAAGTGCGGCATTGTTGGCGCAACAGGTACCCTCTCTCCGCTTCCAGACCTGCCGGTGCCCATCCGAGGCGGCATGATGACGCACCTCTCCGACGGGCGGCTACTCCTAGCGGGAGGGATCACCGGCGCCTCCAACGCAGGCAGCAACGCAACGGCACGCGATGCTGCCTATGTGTTGGACTTGGGTACCGCCGGAGCCACGTGGACCGATGTGGGCTCCCTCGCCTCGCCACGAGCCTTCGCTACGATCGTCGCAGACGGCGCCGGCGGCGCCGTCGTCCTCGGCGGCGCCCCCAATGCATCGGGATTCAACTCCGCGCCCCCGAGCGTTCCCGAGTGCGGGGAGCGGTTCATTCCCTCGGATGTCGGTGGCTCCTTCGTGCCCCTCTCAGGATGCGCTACGGCAGGCCAAGGCTTGCTGCCAACGGTCGCAGTGCACCCCACTTATGGGGTGGTCACCGTTCAAGGTCGGATACCCGGGGTGCCCGAAGAAACCGGTGGCCAAGCAGTGGGCATCATCAGCCTAGGACCCAAATAATTCGCGCCATCGGCGGATGTCCTCTGGGTCGATTTTAGCCATCACCGTTGCGGGCACAAGCGCAGAGACTGGCCGATCTTGCGCCATTCGCTCTCGTACGTCCGTCGAAGAAATCCCAGGGAACACCGGCATATCCTCGGGTGACTCATAGCCCGCCCGCCCGACGACAATCGGCGCAAAGTCGGCCTCGATCTCAGACCAGCGATGCCACTGCGGCGTCTGCGGGAGCGTGTCCGCTCCAATCACAAGACGAAAAGAGTGCTCCGGCCACCGCTCTTGCAGCGCCCGGAGGGTGTTGAGGGTGTAGCTCGGCTTGGGCAGCTGCTCCTCGATCGAACACACACGAATCGACGGCCCTACCGCTTCGCCGAGGGCCTCGCACCAGGCACACCTACGCTCAAAAGGGGCAAGATTCTTCCCAAATGCGTGGCCAGCGACAGGGACGAGCCACACCGCGTCGACCTGATCGGTCCACGTCAGCCACGCAGCGACCATCGCGTGACCAAGATGTGGGGGATTAAAGCTTCCTCCATAGATCGCGACCCGCACGGCGCCTCCAATGAGGCGGGTTACCCGGCCACGCCACAGACTGCACCCCGGAGGACCTGTGCGCATCGGTGTATTCGACAGCGGCATTGGCGGACTGACGGTTTTGGCCGCCCTCGATGAGGCGGTGCCCGAGCACGATCTCATCTACCTGGGAGACACGGCTCGGGTGCCCTATGGCACGCGTTCCCCCCTCACCGTTCGGCGCTATGCCCAACGGGTTTCGTCGTATCTATACGGCGAAGGTGTCGACATCCTGGTCATCGCCTGCAACACCGCCACGGCGCACGCCCTACCCGCACTACAAAAGGCCGGGCAAGAGGTCGGCGTCCCGGTCTTCGGGGTGATCGAGCCCGGCGTGACCGCAGCGCTGGCGGCTCACCAAGGTGGACCGATCGCCGTGCTCGGAACCGAAGGCACGATCCGGGGCGGCGCCTACCAACAAGCACTCGCACAAGCCAGGCCAGACCTGGATATTCGGGCCATCCCTTGCCCACTCTTGGTGCCGTTGGCCGAAGAGGGCTGGACCGATGGCGACGTGCCGAGATTGGTGGCCGAGCGCTACCTGGGTCACCTCCGCGGTCACGTGCAGACCGTCATCTTGGGATGCACCCACTACCCGTTGTTCCGACCCGTCTTGAGCCAAGTCCTCCCCGGCGTGACGCTGGTCGACTCCGCATCTGCCACGGCCGCGGTCCTCCGGGCCCACCTGGGGCCCCCCGGAGCGGGCCAAGGCCTGCGCAAATACCTCGTGACCGACCACGTCGATCGATTCACCGATGTGGGCGAGCGCTTTCTGGGCAAGCGACCCGACCCCGTGAGCTGGGTCGACCTCCCCGCCGCTTCCGGGCCCTTCACAGAGACCACCGGTTAAGCCTTCAGTTCATCTGGAGTGCACGTGCCTGACACCCCCGGACCCGCTTCCCGCTCCCCTTGGCGCCGGCCGAGCATGTGGGTGCTCCTCTTGGCCGTCGGCACAGGCGCACTCGCCATCGCGTCGACCCACGCCGTCGCCGATCGAGAGGCCAACGCCTACGCGAGCCTAGACCGCTTCGCGCAGGTCCTCACCGACATCGAGCGCCACTACGTGCAAGAGGTCGACGAGGAGCGTCTGATCGACGCCGCCATCGACGGCATGATGAATGAGCTCGACCCCCACAGCCGCTGGCTCGACGAGCGGGCCTATGCCGACTTACGGGCGGACACCGAAGGACAGTACGAAGGCATCGGTGTCGAGGTCCGCACCGTGCCCGGAGGCGTCCGCGTGCTTCGCGTCCGACCGGGCGGTCCCGCGGCTCGGGACGGTCTCCTCGCCGAAGACCTCATCAGCGCCGTCGACGGGACCCCCATCGCTGGAATGCAGCTCGCCGAGGTCTCCCGCCTGCTTCGCGGTCCCCGAGGCACACCGGTGCGCCTCACCGTTCAGCGCGGTTCCCTTCCCGACGCCGTACAGATCCGAACCCTACGAGATCGAATCGATATTATTCCGGTACAAGCAGGAATTTTGCCCGGAAACATCGCCTATGTTCGCCTCGTCGGGTTCCAGACCGATTGCGCTCGCCGCCTAGAGCGCGCCATTCGCCAGCAACAACGACTGGGCGCGACCGCCGGCGTGGTACTCGACCTCCGAGACAACCCCGGTGGCCTGCTCACAGAGGCCGTGGCCATTGTCGACCTGTTCGTCGACAGCGGACCCATCGTGTCCACACGGGGCCGCACAGAGGGGGAGCAAATGCACACCGCCTCACGCGGTGGCTTCGGTACGGAGCTCCCCCTTGTGGTGCTGGTCAACGGCGAGTCGGCCTCTGCCAGTGAGGTGGTGACCGGCGCGCTGCAAGACCTGGACCGCGCGACCATCATCGGCACAAGAACCTATGGGAAAGGGAGTGTTCAAAGCCTATTCCGGAGAGACCGAGGGGCCCTCAAGCTCACGATCGCTCGATACTACACTCCGGCGGGAACCCCCGTCGCCGCCGAGACCGGGCGCGTGCCCGACCTTGTGGTTCCTTACCCCGCACCCGACGATCCCCTCGCATCGCTACGGGCTCGTATCGACGCCCTGGAGATCGCCGAGGATCAGCGGCGAGAGGTAAAGGCCCTCATCGACGGCCTGCCGCTGCAAGAGCCGGAGCCCGTACTGCTCGCATGGGACGCCCCGCTGCCGGCCCGACTGCAGACCGACCCCCAACTAAAAGCGGCCCTCGCCGAAGTGACGAAGGCCGCTCGATAGGTCGTTGCCGCGAAGGCAACGCCCAGACGATTCCGTCTACTAGGCTTGCTTGGGCTGTGGCACGGGCAGGCGTAGTGCCTGGCCGACGTCTAGGCCGTCTCCGTCCATGCCATTGGCGGCTTGGATCTCGGTCCACTTCGACGCGTCTTGGTAGTAGTGCTTCGCGACCTTACCAAGCGTATCGCCACTTTCAACGGTGTACATGATGTAGCTGCCGGCGGCGGGTACACGCAGCACTTGGCCCGGGTAAATCTTGTCCGGGTGGCTCAGCATGGGTCGGTTGGCTTCGAAGATTAGGTTGTAGAGCATCACGTCGCCGTAGTGCGCGCCAGCGATCTTGGAGAGCAGGTCGCCCTTTTCGACGGTGTGCAGCGTGGACTCCGGCTCGGGGTCCGTCACGGCCAAGGCCTCGTGGACTTGGGAGACGCCATTGACGTTTCCGACGGTGAGGACCGCCTTCTCGCGGTCGGCGTTGGTCTGGGCCGTGCCGCGCATGGTGACGACGCCAGCATGAAAGGCGATGGCCTCGATCTGCACGTTCAAGCCCTGACGGGCCACAGCGCCCTTGAGGGCCTCGGCGAACTCACGGTCCGCAGCCGCTTGGGCTTCGCGGGCTGCCTGGGCGGCCGCCTCACTTTGGGCCGCCGCTTCTGCGATTTTGGCTTGCTTGGATTCTTCAGACTCAACGAGGCCGATCGCTTCGCCGGCACTCTGGATAAACGAGAAAAGACCCATGGCATCCTCCTGGGGGCTGGGGTCGACACCGTAGCCGACCCGGAGTTCCAAGGCGAAACAACCACGACAACGCAGTCATACTCGACCGCATCGCCGACATAGGCCTTTGGCGCGAGACGCTAGTCGCGGGGCGGTACGACCGGGAAGTGCCAGGCTTCTGCGGCGCACGCGTCGGGCAAGCACGCCGTGTTCTCGAACTCATCGGTGGCGACGATGTAGTAGCGAATGCCACCGCTGGTGACCTCGCGGCCCGGGATCGTGCCTTCGTAGTAGGTATCCGTCAGCGGCGCCATTCGCAGCTTCGTCCACTCTTTGCCGTCCGTTTCACGTTGGAAGACGATCGTCACGTCGAACACTTCGGAGTCATCTTCCACATCCGCACCGATGTAGACCGTCTCTTCGAAGGTCCGCGGCGAGGGGTCGTGCTCGTGAGTCAAACTTGGCGCCACCAGATCCAGCTCGTCATCATCATTGTCGTTGAAACGAGTTCCTGGATCCGTCGGGCTGCAGCCCGCGGCCAGAAGAACAAGGATGGCCCATCGCAACGTCATATCGTTCTCTCCAAGATGCCCGGCCCCTAGTGAGCCACGGAGTTTCGTCGCCGTCAAGCGTCGACTACATCGACGAGTTCGCCGACCAGATCATAGTCCGCGGCCTGGGTCACCCGAAGACGACGGATTTCACCGACTCGAACGCCCGAAGGCGCGCTCGCGATGTACACCTGGCCATCCACATCAGGGGCTTGGCTCTGTGCCCGACCCCGAAGCAGGAGTTCCGACTCTTCCGACAGGCCTTCGATGAGCACATCGATCTCCGAGCCGACAAGGTTCTGGAGCCGACCCCTCGAAATCTCGGCCTGAATGCCCATGATGGTCGCCTGACGCTCTTGCTTGACCTCATCGGGTACCTGATTGGGCAGCGTGGCGGCCGGCGTGCCGTCTTCGGGGAAGTAGGTGAACACCCCCACGTGATCGAAGCGCTGGCTGCGCACAAAATCGCACAGCTCCTGGAAGTCTTCTTCGGTTTCGCCAGGGAACCCAACAATGAACGTGGTGCGGAGCGTGGCATCGGGCACGTATTGCCGCAGCCGGTCCAAGATGCGCTCTTGGCCAGCGCGGGTCACGCCCCGCTTCATGGCCTTGAGCATGGGTCCCGATGCGTGCTGCAGCGGGATGTCGATGTACTTGCAGATCTTGTCTTCTTGGGCCATCGCCTCCAAGAACGAGGTCGGCACGCCGTGGGGGTAGGCGTAGTGCAGCCGAATCCACTCGATACCTTCGACCTTGGCCAGAGAGCGCATCAGCACACCGAGGTCCGACCCGTCTTTGAGGTCGCGGCCATACGCGGTGCTGTCCTGGCTGACCAAGTTCAGCTCTCGTACGCCTTGAGAGGCCAGGGTCTTGGCCTCGGCGACCAAGGAGTCAACCGTGCGACTTCGGAGCTTGCCGCGAAGCGTGGGGATGATGCAGAAGGCGCAGGTGTGATTGCAGCCCTCGGAGATCTTGAGGTAGGCCGAGCAGGCCGACCAGGAGTTCACCCGCGGAGCGAACTCATCGTGGATGTACAGAGGCGTGTCCACGAAGGACCGGGGCGCCTGTGCATCGCGACTCTTCAGCACATCCGCGATCCGGTGGTACTCGCCAGTGCCCAAGAAGTGGTCCACTTCTGGAAGCTCCGCTTCGAGAGAGGTGCCGTAGCGCTGCACCATACAACCCGTAACAACCAGCTTCTGAGCCGAGCCTTCGGTCTTGTACTGTGACATCTCCAAGACGGTGTCGATGGACTCTTCGGTCGCGGGCTGAATGAAGCTGCACGTGTTGACGACGATGACGTCTGCGCCGTCGGGCTCATCCACCAACTCGAAACCACCCTCAACCAGGGTACCTACCATTACCTCGGAATCAACTCGATTCTTCGAGCATCCAAGGCTCACCAAGTGTACGCGCTGCATCGCACCCTCACAGAAGGGTGCCCGGTAACCGGTGTTCGAAGACCGGGCGCAGATCCATAGCGAAGACGGGTAGTCTAGTTGTCGATGACGGTGGCGCCGGCAGGCGGCTCGAAGACGAAGACCTTGGCGTCGACCGACTCGTTGAGCTTCACATCACGGAAAGCCAGGTCCGTAACATTGCCGTAGGTGTCGTTGAAGATGACCTGCTTGAGCGTGTACTTGGCATCGAGCGACAGGCGAATCGAGGTGTACATACCTTCGGTTCGGGGCACCATTTCCAAGGTAGGTCCGTCGCTATTGTCGACCAATGTGATGGTGAACAGCTCGTCGAGACTGTCCAAGCTGGTCAGGAAGGTGTTCGCCGTGCTCGTCGCTTGCGAGGTGTCGGAGATGCGAAGCACCTGATTGTCGGCCTTGGTGTAGATCCAGAGCGTGGAGCCATCCGTGACAAAGCTGCTCTCATCACCCGAGGTGAACCGCCAGCGCATCTTGGTGGGGCGCTGCAGAACCACGTCGCCGTCCTGCTTGACCTCGCCAAAGGCGTCCTTTTTGATCTGGGTGAACCCAGCCTTGATGGTGTTGACCTTGGCGTAACGAGCCTCGACGGCGTCGATGATGCCCTTGAGTTCGGGCGAGACCACCGCGGACGCTGGGGCCGGCTCGGCCGCCATGGAGGCGGGGGCACAAAGAAGGAAGGCAACAACTACAGCAGACAGACGGATCACCGGTCCACCTCGACGGTCGGATGGGGAAAGTTGAAGATGCTGGCATCGACGGGACCGTTCAAGACGACATCGGCGAAGTGGATGTCTGTCACGTTGCCGTAGGTATCGGTCAACGTCAGACGTTCAAGCATCAGCTCAGAAGATAAGTCCAATCGGATTTTTGACAAGGCCCCAGGCGTGTGAGGAACCAAGTCCAACGTCGGGCCGGCACCAGCCAAAGACGTTCCGTCGACCAGCGACACCGCGAACACCTCGTCCAAGGTGTCGAGGCTGGTGAGGAAGCCTTGAGCGGTGGCGTTGTCCGCTGTGTTATCCGGCATTTGCTGGTAGTAGTCCGACGCCTTGTTGTAGAGCGTCAGCGTCTTACCATCGGTCGCAAAGACCGATTCATCGCCGCTGGTAAAGCGCCAGCGCATACGGTTGGGGCGGTCTACCACCACGTCGCCGCCCTGCTTCATCTCGCCAAAGCTGTCGGTCTTGATCTGGGTGAAGTTGGCCTGAATCGACCGTACGGCCGCGTATTGGGCCTCAACGGCGGTCACGACCTGGGTCACGCTCTCGTCCGCTGCGGCGTCGGCCGGGCCCGCTGCATGCGCCACACCGGCAGAGCCCACAAAGATGCAGGCCACGGCCACAGGCGCATAAGCAGCGGTAAACGGATTCAAGCTCACAAAACCTCCTGGGCCAATGAGCGGGCGTTCGCCCTCGTAATTGGCTGTCGTTCGTTCGTCCTGTTCTTCAGACGTACATCGGTGGCAATCTCTTCGATCCATTCGGACACCGCCCGGGAGCCAAAGCGTCCCCGGCAGGGCGTCATCACATGGCCCTTCCCGCGAAAACCTCGCGCGGACGGGCCCCATCGGCCGGACCGATCACGCCAGCACTCTCCATCGCATCAATGAGCCGCGCGGCGCGGTTGTAGCCGATCTTTAGGTGGCGCTGGACCATCGAGGTGGAGGCCTTGCCCGCCTGGATAACCAGGTTCACGGCCGCATCATAGAGTTCATCGTCGACCTCGGCATCACTGGACTCGTCCAGGGCTGCCGCAACTTCGAGGTTCCCGATGAACTCCGGCTTACACTGACCTTTGAGGAAGTCTGTCACCCGTGCGACTTCTTCGTCGCTGACGAAGGCGCCGTGGCAGCGCACCATGCTGCCCACGCCTGGCGGCATATACAACATATCGCCCTTTCCAAGCAGGTTCTCGGCACCGATCTCGTCCAAAACCGTGCGAGAGTCGTGGCGTGAACGCAGCTGGAAGGCGATGCGGCTGGGCAGGTTCGCCTTGATCAGGCCCGTCACGACATCGACAGATGGGCGCTGGGTCGCGACGATGAGGTGGATGCCACAGGCACGAGCCTTTTGGGCAATCCGGCAGATCGACTCTTCCACCTCTTTACCCGCCACCATCATCAGGTCCGCCAACTCATCGACGATGACCACGATGTAGGGCAACTTCTCTGGGGTCGGAAGCTCTCCGTCCCCTTCGGACCAGCCCTTCGGAGCATATTTGTGAGCCTTCTGGCGATCCCAGCCCTTGAGCTCGCGCTCGACCTTCTTGTTGTAGCTCACAATGTTTCGAGTTCCCCAGCGGGCGAGCAGCTCGTACCGCTCGTCCATTTCTCGACAGGTCCACGCCAGGGCCTGAGTGGCGACCTTCGCGTCGGTCACCACCGGGTGCAACAAGTGAGGAATGTCGTTGTAAAGCTCGAATTCGAGCATCTTCGGATCGACCAGCAGCAGGCGAAGCTCATCGGGCGACTTGGTGAAGAGCATGGACATCAGCATGCCGTTGACGCCGACCGACTTGCCGGAACCGGTGGTTCCACCGATGAGCAAGTGAGGCATCTTGGCGAGATCGGCCGTGACCGGCCGCCCCTCGACGTCCTTGCCGAGCACACACGGCAGAGCGGCATCGTCATTGCGGAAGGCATCGGAGGCCAGGACCTCCCGCAGGAACACGGTCATTCGTCGCTTGGAGGGGATCTCAATGCCAACCACGCCCTGCCCGGGAATAGGGGCCACGATCCGAACGCGAAGCGCCTTGAGCGCCATGGCCAGGTCATCGGACAAGCCGGCGATTCGGCTGACCTTGATGCCGGGGTCCGGCAAGAACTCGAAAATCGTAACGACAGGCCCGGGCCGCACACCGGTGACCTTGCCCTCAACCTTGAAGGAGCGGAGCTTCTCTTCGAGCAAGATGGCCATGTCTCGAAGCTCTTCAGCGTCGAACGAAGCCGTTTGCTGAGGTACGGGATCGAGGAGTCCAAGGCCGGGGAGCTCGAAGGCGTCTTGTTGGAACAAGGCGCGTCCATCATCTTCAACCCGCTCCTCGAGCAATTCGTTGTGATGGACTTCAACGCCCGGTCCCGGCCCCTGCGTACCAGGCATCACCGCCGCCGGTCCCAACCGAGCGTGCGAAGGCGCGTGGACCGGAGCAGGAACCCGGTCGGGGGCGACGGGCTGAGGCTCGGGGGTGACAGAGTGACGGCCCACCGCACTGGGCTCTGGGGCATCGTAGGGGCTGGAGGACGCGGCGACCGACGAGATGACGCTCGGCACGACCGCCGCTGCAGCGACGGAAGCCGCCGGAGCGACCACTTGGGCGGGCGCTGCGACCGAGGCCGGAGCGACCACGCGAGCCGGCGCTGCGACAGGAGCCGGAGGTGTTTCAGCGAACGAACCCTGCACCTGCCGGCGGACCTGCTCCACGGAAGACAGCCCCGTCCGCGGAGCCAACTCGGGGAACATGCGCAAGACCTCATCGGAGCCGCGCGTCGCTGCGGGGGCGACGGTGGACTCCCACTCCGCCTCTACAAGCGCGCGTTGTCCGCCCACGACCGTGTCACCACGGAAGTCGGACTCTTCTTCAACAGCGCTGGCGTCGGACAGGATCGAGTCGTCCCAGACCGAGGACACCACATCATCGTCCCATTCCTCGTCTTCACTCTCATCGTCTACTTGGCCTTCCCGCCGGAGCAGCGAGGCCCCCATTCGGCCGAACAGGCCCGCCGTTCCCAACCCCACACCGCGGACTCCGGACCACACTGTGGCCCCTGCGGCCACGCCGACGCCGCCCACAGCGCTTCCGGCGACCCGAGTACCACTCCAGATCCAGCCGCCGAGCTTTGGCGCCCATCGTTCGAGGTGAGACACGGCCCAACTTGCGACGTTGGACCAACGGATTTTGGCAGCCCAAGTAACCAACAAGACGGTGATACCCACCAAGACGAGCCAGGCGCCGACCGTACCGACCAGAGACTCCAGCACGCTCGCGACGCTCCACCCCACCGCGCCGCCCGGCGAGTGAGGGTCTCCCGGCCGCAACGCCAGGTGCACCAGAGCCAAGCCGACGGGCGTGAGCAGCGACAGGGCGAGGCTCTGACCGAGACCCAAGATCCGCCGGCCCGCGATGCCCAGCACAGCCAGGCCGACCAACGCGACAAGGAGCCACGCTCCGTGCCCTACGGCAGCGAACGCCAGATCCGCTAGGTTCGCACCAACCCAACCACATGGATTGTCGATCGTCCCTGTGCCGGGCCGAAGCAGGGTGGGATCGGTAGCCCTGAAGCCCACCATCGAGACCAAGGTGAACAGGGCGACCAAGATCAACGACAACAGGACCAACTCACGACGCCGACTCGTGACGAAGGAACCCAGCGATGATGTCGCGGTGGTACCCATTACTTCTCCGGGGGCTCAAAACTCTTGACACGTCACGTGTAGAGCTGACGTATCACCTTAGCCCATAACCAGAAAGCAGTCACGCGCCCGCTGATCGGCGTGCCATCAGCCGACCCAGGGACCCAGTGGCCGCGCCCCTGCCCCACCGCAAGGCTGTGCGCTAGCTCCGCTCGGGTACGGCCGGGCGCAGCTGTGTCGTGGCGCGTTGGCAGCGACCCCGTTCGACCGTGCTTCGAAGGCCGGCCTGACGACTAGTACGAGAAGGTCATCAAGAGACGCGGCTGCACGTCATTGTACTGAACATTGGGCGTAGAAGCGGAGAGTCGCTGCTGGTAGCCCAAGCCGCCGGTGGCCGACACCCACTCACGGATCCGGTAGGTGGCTTGGCCGCCCACGTCCAAGAACACGTCATTACGGCTAACTTCACCCCGGTACGACTCTTGTCGAATCGAGGCGGTCGCACCGGTCGATACCCGCGTGCCAAAGTCGCTCGTCACCGCGCCATACACTCGATGGTACGCCATGAAGTTCGAGAAGAAGACGTCGTCGAAGTCTTTCCGGTAGCCGATGGAGACCGAGCGACCCTCGGCGAGTTCGTACTCGACTTGGGCCACCGCCAGCAAGCGTTGCAGGCCGGCGAGCTTGGACTGATCGCCACAATCAGGCTGGGTTGTGCAGGCGGTAGCGCCAGCACCAGAGCCGTAGGACGCGGAGCCGTAGCCAAGCTGGGCCACAACCACGACCCGCTCAGTGAGCCGGCCGCGAAGGCCTGGCATGATTCGGAAGTGCGTGGAGTCAGGGAGCTGAACGGTGTTGCCGCCACCGGACACCGCGTTTTGCTGCCAGCCGAAGCGAGTCAGATCGCCGTCGAGCACCAGAGAGGTCCGAGGAAGAAACTTCCACTCGGACTTGAGTACGCCGCCGCCGCCGATTCGTGAGTTCAACCCACGGGAGTCAGAGCCGCCATCGGCGGACCCAGGGGGAACCCGAATGTTGTCGTACTGGAAGCTTCCGCCCAAGTCGAACTGGAGGACGGGTCCGGGTCGAATCTGCAGTCCGCCGGACAGGTCATTCCTGAACCGAGTATGGAAGGGCGTATTTCCAAGGTTGCCAGCGTTGTTATTCACCAGGCTGGGGCGCTCGCGCAGGTAGAACCCGACCGAGCGGTCCTTCAAGAAGTCGCCGCTGAAGGTCACATCGAAGTCATTGAACTGGTCTGCGTTGGACAAGGCGCCGGTGAAGTACTTCACGATCTTGTAGTCGCCGCTGAGGGAGACCTTGGTCGCTGGGTTTTCGTAGGTGAGCCGGGCGCCAGGGGTGATGGTCAGGTTGAGACCGCCAACCGGCTGAGCAGCGTTCTGGGTGACGTTGGACCGGTACTGAAAGCCGACGTCCACGTCGGGAGCAAGCTCGGTATTGCTGCCGAGCTGAATGTGTTCGCCAGGTTCCGCCACCGCGGTCGTAGAGGCGCACAAGCCCACGGCTCCCGCCAACGTGGCGAGTGCCCATGCCGAATGGGCACGGTGAAGCGGTCGGAGTTGGCGCAGCAAAGACATCATGGCGTAGTTAGGAACCTCATCGGCACGGGGGCCTTGACATTTCGAAGAAGTTAAGGCAACTCGCTTCAGCTGATCATTGAATCAGTTGAAGGGGCTGGCTTGGGGCGGGTCGAACCCTTGGTCCATCACATCGACGTCCAAAGACTCCGTCTCATCTTCTTCACCTTCGATTCCACCTTCCGCAGAGAGCACCGTCTTTCCGACGGCGACTCCGCTGTCGTCCACACACGCCTGCGACTCCAAAGAGAGCTGGCGGGACTTGGACAATGCGACCGCAATCTTGCGCATCTCATGAGAGGCGCGCTCTTGGTTGCCACTCTCCAGCGCCTGCTTCATTGAAGAGTCTGCGGCCTCGGTGACTTGGGCCAAGGACTCCAGCTGAGAGAGCTTGGCGCTCAAGCAATCCACCTTGTCAGTCGCCCCTTCGCCTTGAGCATCTGCCATGAGCTTTTGCGCGGCCTTGACCGTCGCCTTGAGCTCGTCTACGGCATCTGCCGCGTACTGAAGCTTTTCTTGCGGCGAGGCCGTAGCCGTCCGCTCGAGGTCGCCGGAGACTCCAGAGTCCTGCGCAATCGCCGAACCTGCGCTGGTCGAGAGGACCAGCAGAAGGCTTGCAAGCAGTTTGATTCCTGAACGTCGCACGATGCTCCTTGAAAAGCAGACTGAGCGCCCCTTTCGTTACCCCTGACGAGATCCCTCGTCAACAGCGATCGGTTCGCCTTGATGCTCCCTTGAGACTTGTCGCACTGGTGTGCAGGGCTTCAAGGAAAATCTCTCACTTCTCTTGTTTTAGACACCGGGCCAGTCCCGGCCCGTCCCAAAAAAAAAGAGAGCCGCAGAAGCTGCGGCTCTCGATTCCGATGTCTGTCCGCCGTGGCGGCTCCCGATCAGCGCTTGCGGAAGACGAACGGCCAGGTGGTCGAGCCCGCCACATCATCTCCGAAGCGCCAGCGGCGAATCTTCTTGACGATGCACGAGGCGAGCTGATCGTTGCCGGTGGTGTTGCTGACAACCGATGCGGAGGTGACGCGCTTGTTGGCCACGTTCCACTGGACTTCGACACGGCCCGAGAGGCTCGGGTCGGAGCGGAGCTGCTCTTCGTAGCAGTAGGAGAGCTGTCCCTGGAACTTGCGGACGACCGCCTGCAGGTTCTCGGCGCCTTCGACGTCAAGGGTGTCTCCCGTACCCGCCGAGGCGGTGTACTTGGTCATGTCGACGGCGGGAACGGCGCTGGCGCTAGAGCCGCCCGCTTCTCCGACGTTCACATCACCGCTGACGTCGATGTCTTCGGTGGTGGTGTTGCCGCCACGGGTGCCTTGGGCGCTACCCGCCACATCCACATCACCCGCCTTGAGACCGCCCAGGTCCTTGAGGACCCCGCCTTCCCAGGCGTCGGTGGTGGTCCCGCTCGAAGAACGTCCACGGGTGCCGATTTGGGCGATCTTCATCTTCTGGCGCAGAGCCGCCTTGCGCTGCTCTGCAGCCCGGGCCTGGTCAATCTTGGTCTTCGGCTTCGAAACTTGCTTTACAACTTTCTCTTCCGGCTTCTCGACCGGCTCTTCCTTCTTCTCTTTGCGCTCAGCGTTCAGCTCTTCTTCGCGCTTGTCCTCGATCTCCCGCTCTTTCTTCTCTTCTTCCTTCTTGACTTCGATCATGTGCGACGCGAATCGGTCGCTGATCTCTTCGAAGGTCATGTCCGCGGGAGGCGGAGCCAAGTAGATGCCCACAGCGAACACGGTGGCCAGCGCGGTGAACAGGGCCAAGAAGCCGTAGAAGGCGGGGTCATCCTCATCGAACATGGCAGGACGGAAGTCCATGCGTTCGATGGGCTTGACCGCGGCCACGGGGGGTGGCGGCACGAACTGGAACAGGATGGTGACGTTGTCGATGCCGATCTTGCCCCGATCGAGCTCGTTCAACGGCAGACGCCACACATCTCCCTGCTTGGAGACCGATGGGTCAGAGCGCAGCTTGTCGAGACTTACGACCGCTCCGCCAGAGCTGATCTTGCCCTTCATCTCAGAAGAGAAGTGCAGCTCATAAGTTCCGCTCTTGGCGGTGAATAGAGGAAACTCAGCTCGTGGAAGCCGGGTTTTTGGAAAGACGAAGGTGTTCTTCGGAGACTCGCCCACAAGGACGTTCTCTCCGTGCTTGATCAGGCGTTCCTGGACGATCTTGCCGTCCTGGATGATCCCGATGCGGAGCACCTTAGTCTGTGTTGCCTGAGCAGCCATGAATCAGGTCTCCGGGGGCACGGTCAATAAGTTGAGTGAACGATGGGGCACCCTATGCACCCTTCTCTGTCCCCTCACTCTGACCATCACTTCACCGACAGGTTCTCGCATTCCTTGGATCGACCGAATGCGCCTTCAGGTTGAGGGTAATCGAAGCCGCAGCCAAGATTGCCTTTTCTGAACACACACCGCGGCCTCCTGCGCGCCCATTCGCGCTCCCCTACGATAGTCGGTATGTCCCGTTGTTGACAAGGCAAACGCAGGAACGGAAAGGAAGGCGTCACACCAAGTACACTATTGGGACACCAGCAGGGTCGAATTGCGAACCAAGTGGGCCGGGCCGACGTGAAGAACCGGTGAGGTCGACGGGCGACCTCCTCCCTCATCGCGCTTGCAGTGTTCCGGAACCCAAAACGAAAGAACGCCCGCCAAGGCTTGGAGCCGAGGCGGGCGCTTCAACAACCCTCGCGGGGTCTGTCGAGGGTCAGCCCGAGGTCTTGACGACCACGAACTTGAACTCGCTGAACTGCGCTTGACCTGCGGTGTACATGACCTCGCGGATCAGGGCGAACGGCAGCTTCTTGTCGCACTGCAGAAGAATCTGGCCCTTGAACTCAGCTTCGGTGAGTCCGGTTTGCGCAGCGATCTCTTTCTGCTCTTCTGCCTTGTCGAGAAGGATGTCGTACAGCGCAGTGATGAGCTGTCCCTTCTTCTCGGACTCGGCGACCTGGTAGGTCGGAACGCCACCGTCACCGTCGACCGTCTCGACTTCGACCGCGGGGTCGCCGTCCACCAGGATGCCCGCGCGGGACACCACAAGTTGAACGGACGTCTTGATGTCTTGAAGCGCGGAGGAGGACGGGATCTGCAGTTCCTCGGAGGCGGTCACCGTGACATCGGTCACGGAGTACGACTTGAGGAGGAAGCAGAGGATGATCGTCATGGCGTCCATCAGGGAGGTGATCGTGAGACCAGCCTCTCCAGCGTCGCGACGCGTCTTCTTACCAGGCATCACTCGCCTCCGTCGGTTGCGCCCTGAACACCGCCAGCAATGACGACGAACGGGAAGAGACAACGGCCGTTACAGCCGGCGTCTGCCTCGGTGGTGCCACCCGCTTCGGGATCTTCGCGGGTCGCGTCCATGGCCATGACCAGCACTCCGTACGGCAGGTCCGAGTCGGGAACGAGAATCACGTTCTTCTCCTCGGGCTTGTCGTCCTTGATGCGACCCAGCAAGCTACGAAGCTGGGTGACGTCGTAGGCCACGTCCGCCGTCTCGGGCGGGTCAGCGCTGTCGTTGAAGGTACAGCCAGGGGTCAAGCACTCGATAGTCGAGCCCTTGTCCTCGCCTTCCTCACCGCCGCCCTCATTTTTGAGTTCGGGGTGTTCACCGGCGACGGTGAAGCCTTCGTCCGTGATCATGATCCGCAGGTTTAGCGGCTTCTCCTCCGGCTCTTCCTCGACGGGCACGGGAGGCCCAATCGCGGGGAGAGTGGAGTCGATGACTGCGTAGCTTACGAACTGCGCAGCCATGAGCAGGAACGGGATGAGGATGGTGACCAGGTTCATGATTGGAACCAGGTTCAACTCCTCTGCCTCTGCTGCTCGCTTCTTGCCCTTCATGGCCAAGCTCCTGGAGGTGGGGGGTTAGGCAAGCCGGGGATCGGCTCGCCTAATGACGACTCAGCCCTGGGCTGCGTCGTCCTCCTTGAGGGTTCCACGACGGCGAGCGGCAAGCAGGTTCACGACCTTCAAGCCGTAGTGATCAACATCGTCCAAGATCTTGTTGGAGCGGTTGAGCACGATGGCGTGAATGAGAAGGACGGGAATAGCGACCATGAGACCACCAGCGGTGGTGTACATGGCGGTGGAGATACCACCGGCCAGAAGGGACTGCTTCATCTCGGGAGGCGCGAAGGCAACAGCCTTGAACGCGTCGATGAGGCCCCAGATGGTGCCGAGCAGGCCGAGCAGCGTTGCGACGTTGGCGAGCATGGCCAAGTACGCGGTGCGCTTGTTGACGCGAGGGCCCACTTCGAGGACGGCCTCGTCGATGGCGTTCTCGATTTCCTTGTCGGTCCGGTTGGCGCGGGTGAGGCCAGCCTTGATGACTCGGGGAAGGGCCGCGTGGGGCTCGGCATTGCAGAGCTTGATGGCGCGGTCGATGTTGTTTGCCATGATCAACTTCTGGATCTGCGCCATGAACGCAGTGGAGTTGATGTTGGCGCGGAACAGAATGTAGAACAGGCGTTCAAAGGCGATCGCGAGCGCGAAGACCGCGACGACCAGGATGGGAATCATCCAGACGCCACCCTTCTGCATGTCGATCAGGGATTGTAGAAAGGACATGTCGCTTCCTCCGGCAAGTGGGTCCCCATCCGACCGCGTTTCTTTGCGGTGCCCCCGGATGGGGTGTTCGAGGACCGTTGGACAATACCCAACAGGCGTCTTCGTGTGTGGTTCGAGGTTGTGAGGAGGGTGTCAGACGAGCTGACGCCCTCTCGGCACGGCAGGGAAGACTCTTCGAGGCGACCCTGGTTCGTCAAGAGAAGGCCATGGACTTTGCGCCAGGTTTGGCGCGCCGCTGACAAGCCGGTGGGTACGAGATCACGCCCGGCTCCCCAATCAGGGGTATCGAGCGAGACACCTGGTAGCGTGTCCGGCCAAGGAATCGCTGCGGTCATGTGTTCGTTGACCGACTCCTTGCAGGCGGTGAACGAACGGTGAACCGGGTGTCACGGGGCGCGGCGCCCCCGTGCTCACGGTCTTAGAACGGAGCCTTGTCCACGGCATCGACGATCTTGGACAGGAATCGCTCGTCGAGCTGCAGGTCATAGGCTTTCGACAGGTTTTCGCGATCGATGAGCACCGTGAAGTCGGGCAAGTGCTCTTTTCCGATGATTACGAAGCCACCACCGGCGTCCAAATCGAGCGCATTGGGATCGACTTCAGGCGGGGCGGGAGCCGGGGCCGGCGCGCTGGCGGCCGGCGCATCGGGGTCATCTTGAGCCAGAGCCGTCGCTGGAACGAGGAGCGCGGCGCCGATGGTGAGCACCGCCAAAAATGTGGGCAGTCGATGGCTCATTGGGGACCCCATGGTGCATCTCCACCTTCGGGAGGTGGATCGGGCGGCGCATCGCCGTCCTTGTTCTTCTCGGCTTCGCGCAACAGTCGCTCGCGCTCCAGGCGTTCCGCCTCGCGCTTCTTGCGCTCTGCGTCACGAGCACCCTGCTTTTCGGCCCGCGCCTTCTCTTTGGTGATGTCCTTCAAATAGGAGTCGACAAGCTCTTTCTGCGTGCCGCCCCGCTGCAGGTACGTGTTGAAGGCTTTGGTCGCGCCATCGTAGTCTTTGTAGTAGTCGCCAAGCAAAACACCCAGGTTCAACCAGGGGTCTGCCGCGGATGGCTCCACGGTCAAAGCGCGCTCGTAGGTGGCCTTCGACTGGTCCAGCTTGCCATCGCCACGGTAGGCAATGCCCAGGTTCACCAAGGTGCTGTAGTTGTCAGGCTCCTGGCGCGCCGCTTCTTCAAGGAGGGGCACCGCGTCCGCGTAATTTCGGTCGTCCAGGTACAGATGCGACAGATAAACCAGGGTGGGCAGGTACTTATTGTCGAGGGCATAGCTCTCTTGAAGCTGTACACGAGCCTGCAATGGCTCTTCGGATAGGTACAGAGTCCAGCCGAAGTTCGTGCGGATCGCGGCGTTGTTCTTCGCGCCCTCAACCTGGCCCAGGGCCTTCAAGAAGACGAATCGAGCCATCGAAAGATCGCCCTTCTCGACGTAGACCAAGCCTAAGTCGTTGAAGACAGGCAAGCTCTTGCTGTTGAAGGCGAGTGCAGATCTCGCCTCGGCCACCGCCTCGTCGAGTTGGCCTCGGCGGCGCAAACTGCCGATCAGGGCGCTGCGCAGATCCATGTCGTCTTCATCGGCGGCGATGCCGCGCTTGTACCAATCGATGGCTTCACCGGCGCGATTCCCTTGCTCCGCCATCACGCCGAGCCCGAGGTAGGCGCGACCGAGACCTGGATCGATCGCGACGGCCTCGTGGGGGCCGGCCGCTGCTTGGGGGGGCGCGCCGAGATGTTGGGGAGCGGCTGCCGAAGTGCGGGAGACGCTGGCGCTGCGCGTGGTCCCGGAGCGCG
>JBGCER010000387.1:0-4327 GCA_045106515.1 Myxococcota bacterium | reverse complement strand
GGCCCGGCAAAAGGACCTTCCAGACGGCTTGTGCGGGGATTCCGAACCCCAACCGGGTTGAGGTGACGGGACGAGGACACCGCCGGGATTCTGCTCTCGTGGGCGCGTCGCCAGGCAGTTCCCGCCGGGTTGACCCCTCGGCGACCCCGAAGTACCGTCGATCCGTGACGAACGCCCTGCCACGTCGCGTCGGGTCCGTGTCTCGCCACGCCACGCTCACCGCCGTCGTTCTCTCTGTTGCCGCTGGGGGCCTGTCTGCCCAGTCACTGCCGTTCGTCGACTTCGGTTCGATTCGTCCGGACTCACAAGGTCCGCACGAGGTCGTCGACATTGATGGGGACGGAGACCTCGACCTCTTGCGCGCGTATTCGTCGGGCTTCAGTTCGGCTTCCGTGGAGCTCCTCGTCAACGACGGCCGGGGAAGTTTCTCGGCTGCGGGAGCTCCGTTGCCGGTTGGCTATCGTGTGACCGCGATGGCGTGCGAAGACTTCGACGGCGACGGCCGGCAGGACCTCGCCGTGGCTTCCTAGCCGGGAGCTGCTGGGCCATCCGACGTGCGGCTGTTCCTGCAGACAGCCCCGGCCGTGTTTGCGCCGCCCGTGGTCATCGCGGGGAGTGGGATGCGGTTGGATGCTCTCTCCGTCGGCGACGTGGACGGGGACGGCGACACCGATGTTGTCGTGGGTGTCTTGGGAGGCCAGACCAAGCTCCTCTTGAACACGGGGACGGGTCAGTTCGTTGACGCGACCGTTACCAGCATGCCCGTGGATGCCGACCTCACGTGTGTTCTGGAGATGGGGGATCTTGACGGTGACGGAGACCTCGATTTGGTGCTGGGCAATGGCGTTGGCGCGGGGCCGTACCAGAGCCAGTACACGTATCAGCCCGCCCGGCTCTACCTCAATGACGGGTCGGGTGTGTTTCTCGATCAGTCCTCGCAGTTGGGGTCGCTGCCCAGGCCCACGTCAGGCCTTGCCCTCGGGGACCTGGACGGAGACGGTGATCTGGATTGCGTGGCGGCGGCTGGCTATGTGCACGACTCCGCTCAAGGTCGCATTGAGTTCCTCAACGAGCTCTTTCTGAATGACGGCACGGGCCAGTTCACACGCTCCACCTGGGGAGCCAATCTGTCCGCGGGCGACGTGGTCCTTGGCGACATGGACGGCGACGGGGATCTGGATGTCTTGCAACAGGACGCGGGCCGCTATCCAACCCAGGGCCGTGGTGTGAGTGTCTTGCTCAACGACGGGTTTGGCCTGCTGGCCTCGGTCAACATCGGTGTGACCGTGCGGGGCATTGTGGGGCAGGGTGACTTGGATGGGGATGGGGATCTCGATGCCGTGCTGTGGGGTGCGGGTTCCCCGGCAGCGTTTGGCACGAGTGTTCTGACGAATCTTCTCACGCAGGCGGATATTGGTTCCCCTCCGAGGGTGGGGCAGACCGTCAATCTGGACCGCTACTCCGGGTTTGGAGCCGCTATCGCGCTGCCGTATCTATCACCGGCGCGTGCTGCGATTTCGGCAGGGCCGCTTGGTGTTCTCGGCATTGATCCCACCCAGGCCGTGGGGCTGCCGTGGGTGAGCCTCTCGGCTGCCGCGGGGATGGCGACCGTCAGTTTCACCATCCCCAACGATCCCGCCTTGGCCGGGCTGCCGGTCTTTGCGCAGAGTCTGTTCCTACAGGGTCCCCTCGGGGACCGACTCTCCAACGTGGCCTTCGACGTCATCCGCTAGCGGACTCGGGCCGGTAGGCTTTGGTCCTGATCGGACGCTGGGGTAGGCCAATTGAGTCGGGCGCAGGGTGGGTTCCGGTTCCCGCTTAGTACGTGAACGCCAGGACGATCCCTCCGGCGGTGGCCACCTGCCCCCAGCTTGGCAGGAGCCCGGCTGCGAAGGGGGGCTGCCCAATCGCCAAGGTGTAGATCACGGGGAAGGCGGTGCCGGTGGGGTCGGTGTAGGTCGCGCTGTAGATGTAGACGTCGTACGTCTGTCCCCCGACAACAAGACCGGTGGTTCCAATCTGATTGCCGGTCAGAATCAGAGGCCCAGGCGCGACCGTCGGCCCAACCGTCACTGAGCCCGCAGCTCCGGGCGTAGGAGCGAACGCGGACATAGTGAATATCGTCGGAGTGATTGGGGTGACGAGGTTGGTCGGCGCGTAGATCTGGTGGAAGGTGGCGAAGAACGGGGTCGGCGCCTGCGCATGGGCAGCGCTGGCGAACAGCATGGTGAAGGCCAATAGGCGAAGGGAACGCATCATAGTGAAGCTCCAAGTTGGGCCGGCTTGAGCCGACGGGTCAGGAATCGCAGCGCGATATGCGGATGGCCTGGGCGGTGGCCCGAGCCACTTACCAAGGCGCAGGCCGGTGTCGCCATCGGACATGATTCCGTCGCCATCGTTGGGAAAGCGCGTCGGGCGACGCCATGTCGGAACTCGTGTCCGTTCTCCCTTCGGGCTTGCGTCGTTTCATCTAGATGGCAACGCCTTTTGGATTCTCGACCGCCGACGCTTTCTCCGCGACGCTGGCCTCGGCCCGGGCCGGAAGTCGTCCCGCGATCCATCGCATTGCCCGTCATCTCCTCGAACCTGTCCGTCGAAAGGTGCACTACATGCTGGGGCAGGAGCTGCGTCGTAGCCGGCCGTGGCTTGCGCCGGTGCTGAGCACGAATGACATCGTGCAAGACACGCTGCTGCGTGTACTGACGGATCTATGTGGGTTCCGCGGTACGACGGAGGCGAGCTTGATGAGCTATCTCCATGTTCTGGTGAGCCATCGAATCATCGATCTGATGCGGTTCCACGAGGCGGATCGTCGGGATCGGCGCTCGCAGCGCAGCCTGGCGGACGTCGGGGCGATTCGGGACCCCAAGAGTGATCCTGTCGCCGAGAGCGAGCGCGCCGAGGTGGTGGGGCGGCTGTACGGTCTCCTGGGGCAGCTGGATCCACGTACGCAGGTCCTCGTGCACGAACGGCTGGAGCATCGCACCGAGTTCGCTGAACTGGCGGCGACCTTGGGATACCCGAGTGAGGATGCTGCCCGCAAGGCGTTTGCTCGGGCGCAGGCCGGTCTGCTGCTGAGGCTGAGGGGGCGGGGCCTCGACATCTAGAGATTGCAAAATATCCTGTCCGCTCGGCTGCGGGCTTCCGTCATGTTCGGGTGTCGTGCCGACTCCTATCCCCGTGACCTCCGCTGAATTTGATTTCGAACGCGCCCTTGCCGCGGCCCGACGAGGCGATTCCGAAGGGCTGACGGCGCTGTTTGAGCGTTTTCACACGCCCGTGCGACGGATCGTTCATCGGCGCCTGGCCGCGGAAGTTCGGCCGAGGAAGCCTTGGTTGCTGCCGATGTTCAGCACCGGCGACATCGTCCAGGATACGTTCCAGCGGGTGCTTGCCGACCTCAGCGGCTTTGAAGGCCGTGACGAAGGGGCGTTCGTTGGCTACTTGGCGTCGGCAGTTCGCCATCGCATCGTGGACTCGATCCGCTTCCACGAAGCCATGCGACGGGATTCTCGCCGGACGTCGACCTTGTCGGACAACGGGTCGCAGAGCCTACCAACAGCGGATGAAGCCAGCGTGCTTGCTAGCCATGCCGAGGAGGCCCGAATTCTCGCCGCGACCCTCAGCACTCTAGAAGCCAGGGAGCGCGAGCTTCTCCGTGCTCGATTCGAGGACGGCGACGCGTTCGAGCTCATCGCCGAACGGCTCCTCTTTCCGTCAGCGGATGCGGCGCGCAAGGCATCCCACCGGCTGGTCGCGAGTTTGCTGGTTCGCCTCCGGCGCGCCGGTTTGGGTGAGGGCTCGGGCGACCCGGGCGGTTCAGGCAACGGGGGGCCGTAGTGGATTCAGCGGACGATGCCGAGCTGGCACGACTCCTGGAGCTCTATCTGGAGGCGCGCGCTCTGGGCCAAACCGTAGACCTCGACGCGATCTGCGCCTCCCGGTTGGACTTGCGTCCCGCCCTCGATGACCTCCTGCGCCTCGAGAGCGAGCTCCCGCGGATGCACAGTTCTGCTGTGACCCATGACCCTCGCATCGGCAGTGAGCTGGCCGGTCGGTATCGCGTCGACCACCGGTTGGGTGCGGGGGCCATGGGCGTTGTGTATGCGGGCGAGGACCTCGAGCTCCGGCGACCGGTGGCCCTCAAGGTTCTTCACGCGGATGCGCTGAACGATGAGGCGGTTGCGCGGCGGTTTCGCCGTGAGGCGACGGCCCTCGCCGCCTTGCGTCACCCCGCTGTGGTGACGGTGTTTGATCGAGCGACTCTCGACGATGGCAGCCCGGTGATGGTGATGGAGCGCTTGGAAGGGGGCACGCTCCAAGAGCT
>JBGCER010000386.1:0-8994 GCA_045106515.1 Myxococcota bacterium | reverse complement strand
CGTCGATCTGGGCGTCCCCGAAGCGGTGCCGACCGAGCCCATAATGGGCGATCCCGTGCCATCGCTCCCCGTGCCTGTCGACCCCGCGGACCCCTCCGCCGAACTGTCCGGTGAAGACACCACCACGATGGACCCTGGCCTCGAGATGGCGGACGATGGCGCGGCAATGCCCGCTGAAGACCCCATGACGCAGCAGCCGATGAGCACCGACGAGCTCGCCGGCGGGAACGTCAAAGCCGGCGTTCGCATTCAGCCCTATGGAGCGTCTAGCGGCGTAGATGTGGGCCAAGCCTTCGTCGTCGGCCGCAACGGCGGCACCAACCAAACCGACATCCGCGCGCGGGTGGCCTCCGGCAAGTGGGGGGTGCAGCTCGCCCTCCCCTTCGTGGTGCATCGCCTGCCTCGGCAGCCCCGAGACACGGGCTTGGGCAACCTACAGCTCGACGTCTGGCGACAGATCGGAGACGGCTCGAAGGGCTACACGGGCATCGGCATCGAGATGCACACCAACCTGGGCTCCCGGGCCTACACCTGGGTCCACGACGCCGACGACATCTGGCCCGGCTCGGGACTCGACGTGGCCTTCCAGGCGCGGCGAGGCACCGACAAGCTCACCACCCTGTGGCGGGTGGCGTTGGGCCTTCGCGGTGGCCAGGACTACGCCCCCTGGGCCAACTCCTTCGTCACCCTCGAAGCCGCCGCTGGCGTGGACTATAGCCTGGGCGACCGTTTCGGCGTGATGGGCGAAATGTCGGTTGCATACTGGGATTTATCGCCCTGGGACTTGGCTGCGATGGCTCGCGCCGATCTCTCACCGGGGCTTCGACTCCGTGGCGGCATGGTATTCCCCGTGGGCGTTTGGACTGGCATCTCCAGGGTTGACCAAGATTTTCGTGGCTTCCGGGAAGCGACCTTCGCCCTGGACCTGTCGCTGGCCCTGTAGAATCGTCGCAGGCCAGAGCTGATCTGGCATTGGTAGCGAAAGTCTACGATAAACAGATCCTCTATTGCGTAATAGACGGCATAGTCGCGCTCTTCCTGAGATCTGAGTCTGGCACGGTACATGCATTACCTCTAATCGTCCCACCCATCGGTGGGCATGAAAGGAGGACCCATGGCACGCCGCTTGTTCTTGTTCCCGCTCGCTCTGGCTCTCGCAGCTTGCGGTGAGTCCCCGTCCGTGAGCCACCGCAGCGTGAGCGACACCGCCGAAGTCGAAGCCCTGTCCGATGCGACAGTGGCGCAGACCGAGGTCGACGCCCCACTCATCGACCTCGATGACGGGTCGCTGGACGAGCCCATCGTGGCCGAGACCACCGTCGAGGAGCTCGGCACGGAGCCCGTCATCGGCTCCCGCTACACCCTCCGGCGCGGCGAGAGCCTGGCCCACTTCGCGCGCTGGTCCGAGCTACCGGTCGAAGACATCGCCGAGGCCTCCGGCCTGTCCCTGGGTGAGGTCTTGCACGTGGGCACCACCGTCATCGTGCCGGTCAGCGGTGAGGATCAGCTCGCCCTCGAACGTCGACGAGACGACCACCGCACAGCGCGGGTCACTGCCTACCTTGAGTCTCGCGGCGGTGCGGCCTTCACCGAGTTCCACAGCGTTCGCACCGGCGAGACCGCCTGGAGCATCGCCAAGGACTCGGGCTCCCTGCCGGTCTGGGTCATCGAGTCTTACAACCCGGCGACCGACCTAGAGAACCTGCGGCCCGGCGACTCGCTCTTGGTCCCAGTCATTGCAGATGTCGTGGTCGAAGCGCCAGAAGAGCCGGTCGTTGAGTTCGCAGAGCCCACACTGCAGGAGCCCTTCGAACCCCAGACCATCGACGCTGCGCCCTAGCCTTCGAGGCTGTCACGAAGGGCGCGCAATGCTGCGCGCCACGCCTTGTCGAGGCGCTGGTGGGTCTCCGGATCGTCCAGCGCCTCTCCGCCCTGTTGCACCACCACAACACGGGTCTCATCGCCGGTTCGGGCCAACTGAAAGCTGATCCGGGTGCCTTTGGTCACCGCCTTGCCGGTCTTGTCCCACGCGAGCTCAAGCTTGCGAGTGGGACGAACGTCCAGGAAGATCCCAGCCTCTTCGAGAGGCTCGCCATCGTCGTCTTCGCTGACCAGGACGATTCTGCCACCAGGGCGTGGGTCCACGCGCGCTTCATCGACCCACCATGAGGTGAGGCCTTCGGCGGTGGTGAGGGCGCGCCAGACGGCCTTCGGCCCCACCGCGATGTCGATCTGCTGCCTGACTGCCGGCATTTGGCTCCCAGTGGGACGTCGACGTCCCAGCAGCGCGAGGTAACCAAGGTGGGTGCGCACCGCACTATCTGGCTTGCGACAAGATCCAAGCTTGGCCCAATCCCGGGTCCCCGATGAGCACCCGTCCGGGCCCCACTGAGATTGAATGACCAAGTTTCCCCTTGGCCTCTCCCTCGATCCAGGTCACGTCCTGCGAGGTTAATGGCTCCCGTAGCCAGGCCACGGCACCGCCTCCTGGGCGATCTGGCGCACCGACCAATACGCCGCCCTTGACGCAGCCCAGGGCGAACCCGGCGCCGGGCCCGAGGTCTTGCACGAAGGTGGGCTGGTCCACGTCGAAGGCACCCATGCTGTCGATGACGTAAAACTGCACGCGACCGGCGAGCGGATCGCCGATGACCACATCATCATCGCCGTCCTGGTCGAGGTCGCACCGCAGCATGCTGCGCCCCAACGCGGTCGGTCGAGGGGTCGTTGAAGCCTCGGCGAGCCCCACAGACCCTGACGAATACCCGAGTAAGATCGTCCCATTCACGGGGGAGTCTCGACTGGGGTTGATGGAGAGGATGGACCACGTAGGCGTCGGAGTCGCGACGGTGGCGCTGCCGAGCGGGCGATAGCCACGACGGGACAAGGCCACGACGCCCGCATCGTGCTCGGCAAGGCCGCGGCCCAACCCCTCGCCCGCTTCACCCTGTTCGACAACCTGTCCGGATAGTCCGCGCAGAACG
Source organism: Myxococcota bacterium (assembly GCA_045106515.1). Classification (GTDB taxonomy): domain Bacteria; phylum Myxococcota_A; class UBA796; order UBA796; genus REDI01. The sequence goes on along the minus strand of JBGCER010000386.1, from coordinate 6,010 downwards.
GCGCCTCCATCGCCACGTCCAGGCGCTCCCACCCACAGCTCGGCGCCACCGAGCAGGGCCTCGCCCAGCCGATCTGCGTCTTGGCCCTCCAGCAACACGCCCGAAGACCCATAGAGGCGACCCGGTCCGTGCCAGGGTGCCCCGACGATCGGCTCGCCATCGAGCCACGCCACCGCAGCGCCGTACCCATTTTCCGACGGCCCGCGGAGAGTGTCGGCCACATCCCAGCGCCTTGGCAGCGTGTCGAACGCGTCGGACACCTTGGTTCGGCAGCCACCCGCAAGCCCAAGGAGGATGAGCCACTTCATCGTCGCGCCCCCACGACCCGAACATCGCCAAGCACCGCTTTAAAGGCAGTCTTACCTTGGTCCGTCAAGACGCTATGCTGGGCATCGATGAGCACGACAGCACCGTGCGCGAACCCCGCTGGGGGTCGATAGCTTAGCGCCGCCAAATCCGACGATCGCGCGCATTGGGGGCAGACCAAGGCCCGATCCGCGCCCCCGCGCCACGCCGTCAGGGCGCGCTGGAACTCTCGGATGACACTGGTGTCACAATGCGAACAGGTGACTCGAAAGCCACCTTGCCCATTGGCGTACAGCTGCTCCGAGCCCGGCCGGTCGATCCGCACCCCCGCGTATCCACCCACAACCACGCGCTCAGCGGCGTCTCCAGGGCGCCTGCCCTCGGCGATCCCCGCTCGGAGCAAGGCATGGTTCAACGCAGCGGCCTCGGGCAGCGCCACCCCGAACTCGGGCAGCACATAGAGATCCAGCGAATGTCCAGGTCGTTGGGGCACGGCAAACCCAGGGTCAGACACAGGGGCGGAAGATGACGAAAGCGCAGTAGCAGGTCAAGATAGACCCTGGGCGGTCGATCCACCAGCGCATAGATCGATCACACGGAGTTGCGTGTCTGTTTCCTCACCCAAAACCAGCCGTCGAGTTCGACGTTCGACCTCTGACTACGCGGATATGCAGAGTCGGAACTCTCTGCGTTTTAGCTGGGCTATCCTCGGCAGCGCTTGGGTGCATCTGCTCGCCGGTCTCGCGCTCTTGGCTGTGCCTCGGTGTGAAGCGGCGGACCCCGCCACCGATCCTCAGTCCGTCACGCTGCTCACATTGGCGCCAGACCCGGTCCGCGACGCTGAAGAAAACCGAGAAGAACGAAGCCCCCTTGACGCGCCGACAGACGAACTGACCCCACCCGATCCATCCATCGAATCTCCTGCGCCCACGCCCGCCGACACCCTCGCGCCCGGCGCTGCGCCCGCCCTCGACCCCATCGAGGCGCAAGCCATCGATGACCCCGTGGCAGACAAGGGCGCGGCGCAAGAGATCGAGGCCGAAGAGATCGACGCGTTCGACCCCACAGACGCCGTCGCCGATGCGGCCCTGCCCGTCCCCGCTCCGCCCAAGGTGCTCAACGAAGAGCCTCCCCCCGCGCCTGTCGTCGAGCCCGATGAGGAGCGCGAAGAGCCCGATCCCCCCGAGGCCCAAAAAGACCCTCGTTGGCAGACCTACCTTCGGGTGATGGAAGAAGACGCCAGCTCCGACGAAAATTTGGAATCTACCTTTATTAGCAGCATGAACGCGCGCTCCATGGACCTGAGGCAGGTCAAGGTGACCAGCGACGTGGCCGGCGCCCCGACCCCACCGGTCGATGGCCTGCCAAAAACGGACGGCAAGCCCACCATCGAGCAGCTCGACGGCACGCCAGACGGGTCGCTGGGCGACGCGCCCGCCGCGGGTGAGCCCGTAGAGCGGCCCGCGAAGGTAGTGACCGGAGGCGGGCTCCAAGGCTCCGAATCCGGAGAGGGCTCGCCCGAGTCCGGCGAAGGATTGCGAGGCGGTGCCCTAGCCCGCTCTGGGCGCCAAGCCCGCAGCACCCAATCGGCCGTCGCCGTGCCCGCCAGTCCCGCGAGCCAAGACGGGGCAAAAGACGCACGTAACCCCGATAATATGATGGCGCTTAAGAGGACCACTTGGTGGTCCCCAGCGGTGGTTCGGGTGGTCGCCCCGGCCCAAGATGGCACCCCCGCAAAGGCACCGGTGACCGCAGCGCTGCCAACCCAGGGCACCGAGCGCGCCCCGGAGCCCAAGCCCGATGAGAACCACGATCGCGGCGGCACCGAGCAAGAGACGGAAACCGACGAGCCCACACCCGAAGCCCAGCAAGAAGAGACCGCAGATGAGTCCGGCGAGGCCGAGCCCATCGAGGAGGCCGAGGTCGAAGAACCCGCCATGGAGACCGTGGCGGACCTGCGCGAGGCGATGGGCTGGGGTGGTATCCACAGGCAGCGGCTGCGTCCGAAGCGCTCCCTCCCCGGATCGGCGAGCAGCGACACCAGCTCCCAGAGCTCACAGCAAACCGTCGCCGAGGACTTCAGCATCGACCGTCTGGCCTTGGTCGACGCCCACTCCACGGCCAAGGGCCGATACCGAGCCACGGTCGACGAGCGCATCTACAAGAACTGGAGCGCGATGGACCTGTCTCTTCATGAGCGGGCCCTCGGCATTCAAGGCGATGTCACCATCGTCCTGCATGTACGCGCATCCGGCAAGGTGCTCGACACCACCCTCGTCCGCTCGTCCGGCCACAATTCCCTCGACGGCATGGCCATGGACTCGGTGCCCAAGCGCCTGCCCAGGTTCCCCAAGGACCTCGACATAGACACGATCTTCCACCGCTACACCTTCCGATACCGCAACCCCATGATTGTCGGGGGTCAGCCCTAGGAATGCCTCTTCCTCGCCAACCCCGCTCCACGTCCCGCATTTGGCTCATGCTCGTCGCGGCCGTGTTCCTTCAGGTCCCCATCGCCTTGGGCCTGGGCGGGGTTTTGGTACTGCTAGAACCGCCCGATCTGGGCCTGGGACGAAAGGCTGTACCGCTGGTCTTGGTCCAACCGCCGCCCTCTCCCGAGCCCGAAGAGGACGAGCCCGAGGAGCTCGATCCGGAGCTGCTCGAGGGTCAAATTGTGGAGATTGCGCCTCCGGAAGACCCCACGCCACCCGAAGAGGCAGACTACCTGGCCGAGGTGGACAGCAGCGTTGTCGAAGAGACCCGAACCGACCGGTTCGAGATCAACCCCGAGGTGCTCGCCCCACGGTGGTCCGAAGAGCAGCGCTTTGAGCAAGAGGACCTGGTCGACCTGAACATCGAGAAGGAGTCCACGGGGGCCACCGTAGGCGTGGAGTCCTTCGACCCGGCCAAGAACGGCACCCTCTCCTCCTTGCCCGCCAACTGGACGCTCACCAATAAGGACGGCCTACAAGATCCAGTGCCCGCGGCTCACAGCGAAGCTTTCCTGTCTGGAGCGCCCCAGAACGACCTGTTGGACGAGGCCCTAGGCAGCGAGGTCGCGCTCAATGCGCGGGAGCTTGTCTACGCGGCCTACATCAATCGAATCCGTCGACTCGTAAACTATTATTGGCGTCAAAACATCAATAACATGCCCTCGTCGGTGCGCTTGACCAAGGCCCGCTACCGCACGGTAGTCAAGGCCGTGCTGGACCGAGACGGCGCCTTGGAGCTCATCGAGATTACGTCTTCCTCGGGCGAGGACGTGGTCGATGACTGCTTGGTTCGGGCCTTCCGCCTAGCGGGCCCCTTCCCCAATCCGCCAGCCACACTGGTGAAGTCCGATGGGCGGGTCTACCTGCCCGACTTCGACTTCACCTATCGACTCGGCCAAGCACAAAACCAGTATCAAGGCGTCGATCCTCGCGCGGGAGTACAGTTTCCGGGCATTCTAAAGGCGCCTAGATAGGGTCCGTCACTCTTCGCGTCCAAAGACCCAAGGCTCGGTTTTGGAGAGCAGCCGGTGGTCGATTTGGATGCGCCCATCTGGGGCATCGGAGATCATGTCCGAGAACTGCTCACCGATCCGCACCACGTCAGGCCCGTAGAGCTTGCGCGCGTGGACCGTCTGGCTGAAGGTGCCATCCAGCCCAGAGAAAGTGATGATATACCCCCTGATCTGGGCATCGTTCACCCCATCGGGCAGCGCCTGGATCACGCTGTGTTCATCGAGCGGGTGAAACGCGAGCCAGGACAAGCTGAACAGCGGTGAGATCTGCCGCTCCAGCGGAAGATCCCGGAGCCTGCGCATGCGATCGCCCTCTGCGGTGACCTCGTCGAGCAGCACCGACATCGTCACCCGCGCTTCGACGATCTGGTTGTTCCGCTCATTGGCCATCCGGAACATCAACGTGGGCACGCCATTGCGCTCATGTACCACCATTGTGTCGGAAAATCCCACCTTTGCGGTGGGTCGGCTAAACTTGGCAAAGAGCAGTCCAGTGGCCAAGGCCACCCCGAAGAGCCCAACAAAAGACTCGAAGAACACCACGGTGTGGGCGTAGGCGCTGATGGGGTACATCCCGCCGTATCCAATGCTCGCCATCGTCTGCACGCTAAAAGAAAAGGCACTCCAAAAGCCTGGTTTAAGCCCCTCCACTCCGGATGGATTCAACAGATACAGCGCAGCAAAGAGGCTATTCGCCAGGAAGTACGTGCCAAAAATCACGGCGCCCACCATTGGCCAGCTGGCCTTCATGAAGAAGTGGTAGGCATCCGCGAAGCGGCTGAGAGGGACTCCCACGCGACGGATCCGAAAGGAGCCATCCGCGTTGAGCAGCGGTGTAGGGCGTGTCATGAGTGAACTCTAGCGGAACCCGAGCCGCCCATGGAGCGGGACAGGCTAGCGCCAACTGGACTGAGGGTTCATGGACCGCATCCATACCAGTCGCTCCCTGGCTGACCAAGCCCTGTCCAACTTGGTCAATCAGTTCGCCCGTCCGCTCGACTTTCTACGCGAGCTCGTGCAGAACAGCCTCGACGCAGGGACCCCACGGGTCGAGGTTCGCATCGAGCTGCACACCGAGGCCAACGCCGCCGAACGTCCCGTGGTCGCCATCCACGTCGATGACTTCGGTGAGGGTATGGACGAGGCCATCATCGATGACCAGCTCACGCGGCTGTTTTCATCGAACAAAGAGGATGACCTCACCAAGATCGGCAAGTTCGGCATTGGATTCACCAGCATCTTCGCCATTCGTCCTGAAGCGGTGTTGGTGCACACGGGGCGGCACGGGGAGTTCTGGGAGCTGCTCTTCCACGCCGATCGCACCTTCGAAAAGGTCCGCGTCAACAAGCCCGGATCGGGGACGCGCATCACCTTGTTCAAGACCATGGACGCCAAGGGAGTACCCGCGTTCGTCGAAGAAGCTCGCTTTGTCCTCTCATATTGGTGTGAGCACTCCCAGACGCCCATCTTGTTCGAGGATCGCACCCACGGGACGGCCGCCGCCTCGGTCGATCCCACGAGCGATCCCTTCGCTGCCTTCGCTGAACCCAGCGCGGCGTCACAGCTGACGCCGGTGAACGCCCCGTTCTCCCTGCCCGATGCCCTTCTATTCGCCGAGTCACGCCGGGCCGAGACCGAGGTCTTGGTGGGACTGGGAGCCTCACCTAGGTACGGCTTCTACAACGGTGGTTTGACCCTTGTAAACAGCACAAACCGCGATGTGCTCGGCGCCTTCGAAGGGCGCCTGGCTCACTTGTGTATCAAGGTTCGAAGCGACCAATTGGAGCACACCCTCACCCGGGACAATGTGCTGCGAGACGCCGAGTGGGAGCGGGTGATGCAGCAGGTGGTCGAGGTGGCCACCACCCTGCGTCACACGCTGCTCGATGCGGTGGAGCATGCGTGTAGAGCCGGCGAGGACCTGGGGGTCTGGCATACGCACCTGGCTCTGGAGGTGGCCCAGATCAAAGGGCGCTCCCACCCTTTCTTTAAAGCGCTCATGAACCGAGACCTGTTTCGGGGGCACGACGGCCCAGTGAGTCTGGTCCAGATCGAGCGCCACGAGCGCAAGCTGGGCCGCCTGCTGCTGCACCCTGGAGACGGACCGCTCGCCACAGCGCTCCACGCCACCCAAACTCTGCTGGTGCGCGGCCAGGCGCCAACCCAACGCCTGCTCGACGCGCTCCCTCCACCCATGCG
>JBGCER010000385.1:0-5866 GCA_045106515.1 Myxococcota bacterium | reverse complement strand
GCCTCGCAGCTGTCCCCGCCGTCGTCATGCCACAAGGTCAGGCCCACCTGCGGCGGCGCCGAGGTGTCGACGTTGCCACTCCAGCACGCGCTCACCTGGTGCTCTGCGCAGCCGCCCGCATGGCCGAAGTTGATGTCCAAGGTCGTGCCGTCCTGGACGAGGCCCAGCACATCGATGGGATCCTTGGCGGAGCAGTCGGACAGGGGCTCCGGTGGCTCCGGTGGCTCCGATGAGCAGGCGATGGCGACCAGCAAGAGAGGGGTGTAACGGAGCATTGGAAGCGCCTTTGGTGGACGGGACAGGCGACACGATAAGCGCCCCGAGTCCTACTCACCCGCCCTGCGCGCTACGACCAGGAAAATCGGGTATTCCCGCCCATCTCGGGTCACGGTGCACGCCGTTTGGAACCGCACGTCTTCGAACCCCGCTTGGACCAACTGGTGGCCCAGCACCTGTCGGTCGAACCCGTTGTGGAACACGCCCTCGATGTCTGGCGGGTGAAAGGTGCCCGGCTCGGCGTCGAGGTCGGCCAGGGCGAAGATCCCGCCGGGTTGAAGCTCGTCATGTAAGGCGCGCAGCATGGGGGCGGTGTGTTGTACGTGGTGCAGGGCCATGGCGCTGACGACCACGTGGGCTTGGGTGCGCAGGGCACCGTCGACCAGGTCGTGGCAGACGGGCTCGATGTTGGCCGGCAGATCGGGTTTAGCGGCGAGTTGGGACAGCATGGCTGGCGAGATGTCGACGGCGATCACCCGGGCGACCCTGTCTGCGATCTTGGTCGCGATGAGCCCGGTGCCAGCGCCAAAGTCCAAGACGGTCTGGTCGAGCGAAAGAGCGATGGACCCTTCGAGCGCGGCCACCACCCCGGCGGAGATCTGCGCCGGCATCGGGCGGGTGTCGTAGTCGGCCGCTCGGTCCACGAAGAGGTCGCTCATGGGGCTTACTCCTTCAGCCTACTCAATCATCCGCACATAATAATTGTGCCGGTACCCACTATAACTCCGCGGGGTGCCGAATGAGCTGGGTAGCGCCGAGGTGGCCAACCAGGTGCGGTAGTAGACGGTGTCCCGACTCCTGTTTTCGCCGACGTAGGCGCTGCTGTCGTAGACCGCCATAATCCAGTAGTCGCCTGACTTAACTTTGGTCGGGCTTACGGAGTACTCGTTTATTCCAGCAACGAGGCTCTCGAGTGCGCTGCCCACCACCAGAGCGCCGGGTTGGCCGGACACATCGGTGTAGAGGCCGATCCTGGCTTTGCCCGTAGTTCGCTTGGCGATGATGCCCAGCTCGACCACGGTGCCGTCGTTGGTCAACGTGATGGGGTGGCCCAAAAGGTAGTTTCTGGCCAAAATCGAGGTATAAGGAAACTCCCGATAGTAGCCGTAATCCGACGGGGTTCCAACGACCATGAGCGCAGTGCTCGCGGCCGCGCTCGCTGTTCCGTCCGAGGCCACGATAGAGCAGAGGAACTCGTCCGCCAGGTCGAGGTCGTCGGCTGGAATGGTGTCATCGGTGAGCGTCGTTGTGTCTGGGCCGGCGGCCCCCGAGAAGCCGCTTGGGTAGGCGACGCCGTCGCCGGTCCAGGTGAGGGTGTAGCTGACGGTGTCATCGTCGGCATCGACGGAGTCGACGTGCACTTCGCAGATCACGTCTTCGCCTCCGCGTGTGTAGGCCGGGTCTGTGCTCACCTCTGGCGAGCTGGGAGCGGAATTCAGGATCGTGGCCGAAGCGGACACCGCGAGCCCGTCATAGACGTCGTCGCTTGGGGTGACGCTCACCTCGACGGTGTCGGTCTTGTCGAACCAGGTGGCTCCGTCCAGTGTGGGTCCGGTGGCAGCGATCACCGTGCCGTTGACCGACCATTCATAGGTCAAGTCGATGGGGTCCTCATCCTCGTCGGTGGCGGTGGCGGTGACGGTCAGCACGTCATTGGTGTAGGCCGTCGTTGGGGTCAGGCTGACCTCGGAGAGCACGGGCGGAGTGCTGTCGATGGTGATGGATGCTGTCGCGATGGGGCCGTCGAGCCGACCGTCGGACGGCGTCACAGTGACCCCCCAGATCTCGTCGCGGCGTGTGAGCTCGGCGGGCACCTCCGGCGCGTTCGCCAGGTCCACCGGCGCGCCGTTTCGGGTCCAGCCGTAGCGGTAGGTGACCTCGTCTGCTTCGGCGTCGGCGCTGTCTTTGTCGATGAACACGAGCACCGTGTCTGAGGTCACCGGAACGGCGGGGACCAGACTGATCTGCGGCGCGGCGGGCGGCCCGTTGACCAAGACCGCCACGGAGGCTTTGGCGGTGCCCCCTTGTAGGTCGGTGGCTTGGAGCGTGATTGTGTGGGAACCTCGGGACAAACTGGAGAGTTCCAAGGTTGTCGTTCCGTCTGCATTCGCGGGTTCAGCGGATAATACGCCGTCCCGGTTCGAGCTCCAGGACAGGGTGAGGTCGGACGCGGGGTCCCGTTCATCGCCGACCTGAGCCGTGAACACGATGGGGTTGTAGACATCTTCGACGAACCCGTCGAGGGGGCTTGTGATGGCGATCGTCGGCGGTGCGACCACGTTGTGCTCACGGCTCACCGTGCACTCCCCACCGCGTTCATCGGTGGCGATCCAGGTCAGCTGGTGCACGCCGGTCGATAGCGGCGTGGACAGCGTCGCCATACCCGCGCTGTCCACGCTCACAGGACCCAAGTCTCCATCGAGATCCGAGGTCAGCGAGAGGATCAGCGCTTCGGGCCCGATGTCGATGTCGTCGACCCGCAGGGAGATCGAGGTGGGTTGACCGGGTGCGGTGGTGGCGCCCTCCGTCGGCCCATCGATGCTGCAAGAAGGCGGTGTGTTTTGCGCGGCGACGGACAGCGCCACCTGGGCCACGCCCACGCGACCGCCCTTGTCTTCGACGGCGATGGCCAGGGTGTGGACCCCTGCCGTCAGCTGGACTTGGCCGCTGACCGTGCCGTCCTCGGCAATGTCCGTGGGTCCGCTGATCTCACCGTCCAAGGAGCTGGTCCATCGCGCGGTGACGGTGTCGAGCTTGTGCTCTTCGTCGGAGATTTTTGCTTGAACATCGAAGGCCATGTCGGCGTAGTACGGACCGTCGCCAACCGGGAACTCGAGGGTCACCAAGGGCTCATCAGGAGCACAGCCTGCCACGGCGACGAGCAGTAGGGGGGTAGACAGCGTGAAAAAACGCATCGGGACTCCGGCGGTAGAGGCATCGAGGGGTGCGCACAAAGGTGCGGCGGCCCCAGGAATATAGCCGGGGTGGCGGCGGCGTAGATTTCCATCGGTTTCAGCAGCTCGCTGCGGCCTCTTGTTTGTTCGGCCTACTTCCGCTCTGCGACGCTCAACTCATTCTCCAACTCCGCCCGTGCGCGCTCTAGCTTCTTGTCGCTGACCACCCGCAAAACCACCTGATGTTCCTCGCCTTTGCGCAGAAACTTGAGTTTCGCTCTGCCTCCCAGCAGCTGAGCCACGGCGAAGCTGGAGCCCACCGTCGAGCGAAGCGGCACGCCGTTGAGGCTGCGCAAGACATCGCCGCGCTTAAAGCCCACAGCCCGCGCAATATCGCCGCGCTCTTTGCGGTTTAGGTAGAGCTTGAGGCCGACGCGCTTGTCCTTGTCGTCTTCGACCCACTGCATGCCACCCATGCGCCCGAACTGGCGGGGGTGGGTGCGGTAACAGCCGGCCAGCTCCTTTCCGACCCACCACTCGCCCTCTGCGACCGGCACGATCTGGTCGATGAGCGCGTCGCACTTGGGTTGTTTGGCGAGGCGCTCGCGCTGGCGCTTTCGACGCTTGCGGACTCGCTTTTGTTTGTTCGACAGCTCGCGTTTCGTGGACGGTCGCATCACCCTTCGCCGCTGCCGAGCCCGCTTGGCGGCGTGGGATGGAGGCGGCACCGGGCCCAGCTGCGCCGTCACGAAGTTCGGCTCGGTTCCGGGCGTGGCCACGCCCTCCGTAGCGGCCGTGGTGGAGTTTTGAGCCACGGCGTTCGTGGTGGACGCGGCCTCGGTCGGCTCGCCCTCCGGCACGGTCTCTGTGGGGGCTTTGGGGGTGGGCGGGGTCCAGACGACGTGGGCGAAGCGGTCGTCATCGACCTCATCTAGCTCGGCGAAGTCCATCATCATGTGGGTAGAACCGGCACTGCTGAGGGCCAAGATCCACGTAGAGGAGTAGATCGCGCTGACGAGCCCGAGCGTGAATACGACCTGAAGCGTTGTCTTGAGCGTGCCCGCCATGCTTCTCCCGCGCCACGAACCCGCATGGACCCCCTGTGTATTCCGCGGCGGACCTGTGGGCCCTGACGCCGACGAATCAGTCGCCGAGCACCTGACGGCGAACCACGTCCAGCCCCACGGTGCCAGAGCCCAAGACATTCCCAACGACAACTACTTTTCCCCACCGCTGAACGCGGAATCAGCCACGGCTACCAGTCTCGCCTCGCGAGGTGTCGGCTGTGGCGACAGGCAAGCCCGTGTGAGCGGAGTCGGAGCAGCGGCGCGGGTAAGCTCGAGAGGGACCTCCTGGTCACCGCTACGGGCGTTTTCCACGAATTATCACGCTCTCGGCCGCAATCCCGTCTACGGTGCCGTTCGTGATTCCCAAAATGAGCTCCGGTACACCGTCGTCATCGAGGTCCACCGCCTGAAGTGTTCCTCCCACCTGCACACTTCTTCCCTCCAGCACGTCAGAGATGATCTTCAGGTCTGGCTTTGCAACATCGACCTGGCCACTCAATGGACCGAACCAGGCGGCGTAGACGATGTCGGTACAGCTATCCGTCATTATCAAGTCGTCCATTCCGTCTGCATTGATATCCAAGATTCCGGCGGGGGCGAAACAAGATTCACCGTCGGTCCAGGTCGACCAGTCGTGAACATGTACCGTCGTTTCCGCGAAGCCTGTGGAGCGATTGTGAGACTTGGTTTCGAAGACACTTGGCACGTCGCTTCGGGTAGCGATCAAAAGGTCTTTTCCGATGAAGACGGGATTGGTGGCGTCTATTGTCCAGAGCATTTCATCACTTTCGCGTAGACCGGGTGTACCTGAGAATGCTGTCCGTGAGTCAGACGAATCGTAAATAACGTCGGGAACTCCATCGCCGTCCAAATCCGGGGTAATGCCCAGAGAACCAGGTTCAGCCAATAGCCGCCACTCTGCGCCGGTCACCAAATCGGAGGTTTCGTCGAACGGCCCGCGAGACAGGTGTATTGCACGTGCGTCCGACGAGGTAAAAGCGAATGCTATCGAGCCGTCACTCTCTCGTGTAAAAAACGGCAGCCAGTCCGACTTATAAGAGAGTCGATAAGCGCTTCGGGTCTCGATCTCGTCAGTCAATGGACCAAAGTAGACATCAAATGCACTGTCGTCGATCGGGCGGTTCACCAGATCCGCCTGGCCGTCGCCGTCGACATCGGCAATAGCGGATTGGCCAACCAACGGGCGGGCTAAAAGCCATTGCGGCCGCAAAGTACCGGCGTTGAGGGGACCCTCCACCCAGCTAGCGTTTCCACAGCTGGCGTCTACGACACGATCGCCGTTGATATCTACAAATTGCCAGCACCGGCTTGCTTGAATATTTCCTAGAACCTCTCCTTCCGAGAGCATGATCTCGCCCGCAATGGTGCATGACGAGTCTACAGCCGTGCAGTCGTTGATGATTCCATCGCCGCAGATTTCCTGAGCCTGGGGAAACACGAGTGGATTGGTATCATCGCAATCGGAGCTGTTTGCTATGAACCCGTCAGACGCGACGCAAGAGAGTTGGGTGTTTCTTGAGTCGCCGAACCCGTCTGAATCAGCATCTGCGAACCACTCTTTAACGTCGACGGCGTCCTCATCGATCAAGCCGTCGCAGTCTTGATCTA
>JBGCER010000384.1:0-3899 GCA_045106515.1 Myxococcota bacterium | reverse complement strand
CTGCATCTGGCGGCCCAGATGGATAACCGCGGCCGACTCGCCTGCGTCGAGGCCATTAAGCCCAGGTTCTTTCGGCTCAAGGCCAATCTGGAGCGGGGAGGGGTGACCTGCGCTCGTTTGTACCTCAAGGATGGCCGTCGGGTCGGAGGCGCGGTGCCTGCTCGGTTCGATCGGGTGCTGCTCGACGCCCCCTGTAGCTCCGAGGCGCAGTTTCGAGCGGAGTCCCCCGAGACGTGGGCGCATTGGAGTCCGCGAAAGATTAAGGAGCAAGCCAGAAAGCAGCGTGGACTGCTGCTCTCGGCATGGCAGGCGCTCAAGCCCGGAGGGCGCCTGGTGTACGCCACCTGTTCGCTGGCTCCCGAAGAAGACGAGGTCGTGTTGAGTCACTTGCTCCAGCGCGCCGACGACGTCCGAGTGATTCCGCCCGATCTTGCCGATAATGTACCCGCCCATCCAGGGTTGACCGAGTGGGCTGGCAAGGCCCTGGATCCTCGCCTCGTAGGCGCCAGACGGATCCGACCGACCGCCGAGTTCGACGCTTTTTTCTTTGCGGTGCTGCACAAGGCCGGATGAGCGTGGACGAGTGGCAGGTGGTCGCTTACGATTGGCGGCCAATGATGCAACAAGGAGGCCCCCCCTGAGGAGGCGCAGAGGACGTCGTCGTCCAGATGAAAGAACCGAAGATGAGCCAAGGGTCAACCAACAGATCCGTGCACCACGCGTGCTCGTGATCGATGAGGAAGGCACCAAGCTCGGCGAGTTTCAACCCTATGACGCGGTGCAGATGGCCCGTGAACGTGGGCTGGACCTTGTTGAGGTGGCTCCGAACGCCAATCCGCCCGTTTGCCGAATCGCCGACTATGGGCGTATGCGGTACGAAAACAGTAAGCGCTCCGCCGCTGCTCGGAAGAACCAGACCAATACGCAGCTCAAGGAGCTCAAGGTCCGGCCCAAGACCGATGATCACGACATGAACGTCAAGATCCGCCGGTCGCGCTCCTTCCTGGAAGACGGGAACAAGGTCAAGATCACGGTCTGGTTCCGCGGTCGTGAGCACGCTCACCACGATATCGGCGCCGATCAGTGCTATCGCATCGCCGACGCCGTCGAAGACGTGGGCAAGATCGAGACCGAGCCTCGGATGGAGGGCCGGAACATGTTCATGATCTTGGCTCCGCTCCGTACGGGTGGTCGAAAGAAAGCTGCGCAAGACGAAGCCCAAGAGGCGGCGGATGCAGCGGCGGATGCAGCCATCGATGAGGCAGCCGAGAAGGCCGAAGCCGTGGTCGAGCCGGAAGCAGCACCTGCTGCCGAAGCGCCCGCAGCCGACGCGCCGGACAGCGACGCGACCTGAGCCGGATCGGCTCTGTCGTGCGGCAAATTGTCGTCTATTCCGCAGTCGGGGCCGCCGTGAGTGTGGCCCCGACTCGCTGGACCTCCTATGGGGCGCGCCCCGGGAGCGCCTATGACGACCGCCACTTTTGCAGATCTTGGCCTGGAACCTAGCTTGTTGGCTGCGGTGAAGGCCCAGGGCTTCGAAACGCCTACGCCCATTCAGGCGCAGGCCATCCCGCCTCTGCTCGACGGGCGTGATGTCGGCGGTGGAGCTCGTACGGGTTCCGGCAAAACTGCGGCGTTTGGCCTGCCTTTATTGCAGACGGTCAAGGGGCGCGGCGGAACTCAGGCCCTGGTCATGGCTCCGACGCGCGAGCTCGCCATTCAGGTCAGCAAAGCGCTGTCGAACTTCGCCTCGGATCTGCCGCTTCAGGTCACGACCATCTATGGCGGCTCTCCTTATGGACCGCAGCTCGGCGCGCTTCGGGCCGGTGTCGAGGTTGTGGTGGGGACGCCGGGGCGTCTTCTCGACCACTTGGAGCGCGGAAGCCTAGATCTGTCGGCCCTCAAAATGGTGGTGCTTGACGAAGCCGATGAGATGCTTCGAATGGGCTTTATCGAAGATGTAGATACGATTCTGGCCGCCACGCCCAAGACGCGCCAAGTCGCGCTCTTCTCTGCCACTATGCCCCCGGCCATTCGCCGCGTGGCCAAGAAGCACCTTCAGAACCCCATCGACATCACCGTCGAAGAAGAGGCGCTGACCGTCGACCACATCCAGCAGGGCTGGCTCTTGGTGCCTCAGCGGCACAAGCTCGAAGCCCTCATCCGGTTGCTGCGGGCGGATCCCAAGCCCCCGACGCTCGTGTTCGCCCGCACCCGTAAGGGCTGCGCGGACGTGGCTGATGCGTTGGCGCAGCGTGGCCTGGCGGCCGATGCGCTTCACGGCGACCTCAACCAGTCTGCACGCGAGCGCGTGTTGAACCGGCTGCGCGCCGAGCGCCTGGGCATCGTCATTGCCACCGATGTGGCCGCACGCGGGCTCGACGTGAACCACTTGGACCGGGTCATCAACCTGGACCTTCCCGAGAGCCATGAGACCTATGTGCACCGGATCGGTCGCACGGGTCGCGCTGGGCGAAAAGGGCTCGCCATCAGCTTGGTGACGCCGGCCCAGCGCCGATCCTTCCAGAATCTGCAGCGGGCCCTTGGGGTTCAGCTCAAGCAGATGCAGGTGCCGTCGGATGCCGACATTGTGGCGGCCCAGCGTCGTGGCCTCGCCGAGGCGCTTAAGACCAGCTTGAACGCAGAGGATGTGGGGCCCGTTCGCGACTGGGTGGGCGAGCTCCTGGAGAGTGAGGATTGGACCGCAGAGCAGCTCGCGGTGGCCGCTGTGCGGGCTCTTGCGCTGGCCGACGGCATCGACTTGGGTCGCAGCGCCGAAGAGGACGACGTGGCTTGGGCCAAGCCTCGCTCCGAGCGAACCGCGCCGCGGGCTCCGGTCGATGAAGTAGAGCTGTTTGTGCCCGCTGGACGGCAGGCTGGCGTGCGTCCGCAGGACCTGGTCGGCGCCATCGCCAATGACCTGGGTGTGCCCGGTCGACGTATTGGGCGAATCACGATCTTCTCCAACAACAGCTTTGTGAGCGTGCCGCGCGAAGTGGCCGATCGCATCTTGAAGGACAAGGTCACGATTGACCTGCGAGGGGTGACGATGCCGCTCACCCTGGCTCGGGGAGGCGACTCGGAACGGCAGGGGCGCTCCGGTGAGCGCACGGGTGGACCGCCTCGTCGAGGCCCGCCCCGTCCCGAGCAGCGTGGAGGGGGTGCGCATGGGTCCAGCCGGCAAGGCCCCAGGGACTCCGGCCCCGGCGGGAACGGGGGTCCCGGCGGGAACGGGGGGCCCGGTGGTGGATCCGGTGCCCCACGCACCCCGCGGTTCAAGGCAAAGAAGGGTTTCCAAGCCAAGAAAGGCTTCCATGCAAAGCGTAGCAAGCGTCGGGACTGACCGGGGATGCGGCGGGGTCGCGTCGTGAGTCGTCGAGCCCGCAGACTCACCCGTTAGGCGCGGCTCAGCCCCACTGCACCGCGAGGGCGAGGCCGGACAGCGCGGTGGCCATTGCGCCGAGCATGCTGACCTCCACTTCGGGAATGTCGATCTCGTGTGGCTCGAGCAGCGACTCGCCAGGCGGCGGCGGCTCGGGCTGTGGGCTCCGGTCAGCCATGGCCATGGCGAGCAGTTCGGCGGGCGGCGGATCCGGCGCGAAGAGCCGGTCCGGGAATGGCGTCATGGCCAGCTCTGGACCCAGCATGTCGACCGCGACTTGCCGCCGGTAGCGGGTGGAGCACTGGGGGCGCTCGATGTAGCGCCCGAACAGGTCCGCGAGCTCGGCGATGGTGGCTCCGCGCTGGGCAGCAGCGATTACGGGTGCGCCATCTCTCTCGACTTCGAGCACGATGCGCAAGGTGTTCAGGCGGGGGTCGGTGGCGTTGTAGTACGTTCGTCCCATGCCATCGGGCACATGGTGGTGCTTTCGTGCCTGCCATGCATTGCCAGCGTAGCG
>JBGCER010000383.1:0-11161 GCA_045106515.1 Myxococcota bacterium | reverse complement strand
CTCGGGCTGCGCCGGTCCCTCTCCTTCGCTCGGGCCTTTGACGTGTCTCGACACGCCGGCAGGCCCTCGCTCGTCGAGAACCCGGCTCGCTCCGACCTCCCTGTGGTTCGTGCGGAGCGGTCATGAGGGATGGGGGCTAGCTCTCGTTGTCTTCGAGCAGGAAGCGGTAGATCAACCCGCCGATGGCGGCGCCCACCATGGGTGCGACCCAAAAGAGCCACAGTTGAGCCAAGGCCCAGCCCTGCACGAAGACTGCGGGGCCGGTGCTCCGCGCGGGGTTCACCGACAAGTTGGTCACCGGAATCCCGATGAGGTGGATGAGCGTGAGGCCCAGGCCAATGGCCAATGGGGCCATTCCCGCCGGAGCGCGTTTGTCGGTGCTGCCCATGATGATGAGCAGGAAAAAGGCGGTCAGTACGACTTCGGCGATCAGAGCCGACACCATGCTGTAGCCGCCGGGGCTGTGCTCTCCGTAGCCGTTGGCGGCAAAGCCACCGAGCTCGAACGTGCCGGTTCCAGAGGCGATCGCGTACAGCGTCGCCGCGCCAGCGATGCCGCCGAGAACCTGAACGCCGATGTAGGGGGCCGCGTCCATGGGGTCGTGGCGGCCGCCGACCACGAGGCCGAGGGTCACAGCGGGGTTGAGGTGGCAACCGGAGATGTGGCCGATGGCGTAGGCCATGGTCAAGACCGTGAGACCAAAGGCGAGGGAGACACCAACGAATCCGATGCCGAGGTTCGAGTCGGTTCCTCCGAAGGCGGCTGCGAGGACGGCGCTGCCGCAACCTCCGAAAACGAGCCAAAAAGTGCCTAGAAACTCGGCAGATAAGCGCTTAATCATGGTTGGACCTCTCGTTGGGGTAGCGCAGCATACAACGCGAGGGGCGCGGCGCTCTCGGGAGACGCTCTGTGTCCTTGGATTCACCGAGCCTCGTGCTTACGCTGGCAGCCTGACCGAGGTCTCCATGTCTTCATCTGCTGTTGTTGGAACCGTGCACCTAGGGGCTCCGCCATGGCCGACCCTCGACCCGTTCCTGTTCTGCGTGCACCACAACGATGACTACCCGGCTGGCACGCCGGCCCTCGGCCCGCAGCCCGCGTTGCTGGCCGGCCGGAACATCGGCAGCGACTTTGCCGGAAAAGACGGTTGGAGCATGTACCACGGCGATGTGATCCCCGGGTTTCCTAGGCACCCCCACCGCGGCTTCGAGACGGTCACCATCGCCCGACGGGGCTTGATCGATCACTCGGACTCCATGGGGGCTACAGCGCGCTTTGGCCAGGGCGACGTGCAGTGGATGACCGCGGGCAAAGGCATCGTGCACAGCGAGATGTTCCCGCTGGTGCGTTCAGACACGAACAACCCCACCGAGCTGTTTCAGATCTGGCTGAACTTGCCCGCCGCCGACAAGATGGTCGATCCCTACTTCACCATGCTCTGGGCCGACACGATCCCGGAGCACGACTTTACCGATGACCAAGGGCGAAAGACCCAAATTTCGGTGTACGCCGGCGCGCTCGATGGCGTCGAGACCCCAACCCCGCCCCCGAATTCTTGGGCGGCTCGCCCGGACGCCGCGGTCGCGATTTGGACCGTTCGCATGGAGCCAGGTGCTAAGTGCGTCCTGCCTGCGGCGGTCGCGGGGGCGAATCGGGTCCTTTACTTCTTCGATGGCGAATCACTGCAGATCGAGCGCCAGACCGTACAGCGCGGCATGGGCATCCAGCTCCGGTCCGATGCCCGAGTCGAGATCGTCAATGGGCCGGCGTCCAGTGAGCTGTTGATGCTTCAGGGCATGCCCATCGGCGACCCGGTGGTGCAACATGGTCCCTTCGTCATGAACACACGAACCGAGATCCACCAAGCGATTAAGGCCTACCAGAGAACGGGCTTTGGCGGCTGGCCTTGGGAGGCTGATGGACCGGCCCATCCGCGAGACCGCCGTCGGTTCGCCCGCCACGCCAATGGCCAGGTAGAGGAGCCTCAGTCGTAGGCCCAGCCTGGGGGAATCCCTTGCGGAGTCGCGTATTGGACTAGCATGGGGCTGGAGGTGTGTCTGTGGAACGAAACTATACGGACGCCGTGCCCTTTCCAGAGTCGGTCGAGTTTGAGCCCATCGCGCGCATCGTCTCGCCGTTCACCGAACGCCACGGAACGCCCAGACAACCCGGCTTCAACCCCAAGCCCAATGAGGTGCCGGGCCAGGGGAGCGTGGTGCTGCTCGATCACATCCCCACCGAGGCGCTCCGCGATCTCGAGGGCTTCGATCGGGTGTGGCTGATCACCTACCTACACCTCAATGGCCCTGGTTCTCGGCCTCTGGTGCGGCCCCCTCGGGGTGGCCCAAAGCGCGGGCTGTTCTCCACGCGGGCCCCTCACCGGCCCAATGCCCTGGGCTTGTCTGCCGTCCGGCTGCTCGCTGTGCAGGGCCGCACGCTCGTGGTCGCTGAGCTCGACCTGCTCAATGACACGCCCGTGTTGGACATCAAGCCTTACATCGCTGATTTCGATGCCTTCCCCACAGCCGGGCGGGGCTGGTTGTAGGGGGAGTCCCCTCAGGGAACTCAGTGGCCGAGGTAGGTGTATCCGTCGAGGCCTTCTCGGTAGAAAGCGAGCATCTTCGCTGCTTCTTTGCGCTTGATTCGCTGCTCTCGGATCGCGACCTCGGTGGCCTGCCGCATGCGGTGCATCAGGTCTTTTCGATCGTACTGAACGTAGCCGGTCACATCCTCGACGCTATCCCCTTCGATCACCAGGTCGAAGTTGACGTCTCCTGTGGCATCGACCGTCAGATGTACGGCGTGGGTGTCTCCAAACAAGTTGTGCATATCACCCAGGATCTCCTGGTAGGCGCCGACCAGCGCCATGGCCAGGATATAGGGTTCATCCGGCCTTAATGGGTGAAGCTCGAGCACCGATTTTACGTCGCGTAGGTCGACGAACTTGTTGATCTTGCCATCGGAGTCGCAGGTGAGATCTGCGATGATTCCGCGCCGGACAGGTTCTTCGTTGTGGCGATGAATGGGCACAATCGGGAAGAGTTGCCCGATCGCCCAGGAGTCAGGCGCACTCTGAAACACGCTGAAGTTGGCGTAGTAGGTGTCGGCGAGGGTCGGTTCGAGCTTCGCAAGGTCGTCTGGCACGTAGTGTTGATCTTTGACGATCGTTCGAAGCCGTCCGCAACACTGCCAAAAGAGCCGATCCACCTCTGCCAAGTCCGACAATCCTAGGACGCCGAGCTCGAACGCGGCTCGGGCACGACTCCTCGCGTCCAAGGCATCGTGCCACGCTTCTTGGTAGCTGCGGACGGTGATGCTGTCGTAGACATCGCGCATCTCCGTAAGGAGTGCAGGGGCGTCCTCGGCGAGCTCAACTGGCGGTCCGTCGGTAGGCAAGCACTCCACACCCAGCACGTTGAAGAGCAGCACCGAACAGTGAGCCACGGTCGCGCGTCCTGACTCGGTGACGATGTCGGGGTGTGGGATGCCAGCCGTGTCGCAGGCCGCGACGAGCTGAGCCACCACGTCCGCCGCATATTCGGTTTCCGTGTAGTTTTTCGATGACTCGAAAGTGGTTCGGCTCCCGTCATAGTCCACACCCAAGCCGCCACCTACGTCCATCAACCCCATGGCCGCACCCATGCCGACGAGCTCCACGTATAGGCGCGTTGCTTCGCGCAACGCGCGCTTGAAGGTCTGAATCGATGTGACTTGAGAACCGATGTGGAAATGTAGGAGCTGCAAGCAGTCCAGCGCTCCTCGCTCGCGCAGCGCGTTGATCAGCTCCACAATGCCCAAGGCCGAGAGGCCAAACTTGGCCCGATCGCCGGCAGAGCCTTCCCACCGACCCTTGCCGGGGTTGGAGAGCTTGGCCCGCACACCCAGTGTAGGGCGTACCTTCAACCGTTCCGACACGTCGAGAATCGCGTCGAGTTCGCTGAGTTTCTCTACGACGATAATCGTATTTTTACCAAGCTTCTTGGCTAGTAGTGCCGTCTCGATATAGCGGCGGTCCTTGTACCCATTGCACACGATGAGGGCTTCGGGGTCGTCCATCATTGCCATGGCGACCAGGAGCTCGGGCTTGGAGCCGGCTTCCAGCCCAACGTGGTGCTTGCGCCCGACCCGGAGGATGTCTTCAACGAGCTGGCGCTGTTGATTCACCTTGATGGGATAGACACCTCGGTAACAACCTTGGTACTCGTATTCTTTGATTGCATCGCCGAAGACCTTCCACATGAGGTCGAGCCGGCGGGCCGCCACTTGTGGCATGCGCAAGAGCACCGGGAGCTCGATGCCGCGGTCTTGGAGCTCCATGGCCACCGCGTGCAGATCGACGTCGCCATTGCCGGTTCCGGCCGGCGTCGCCGCGAGGTTTCCACGTTCATTGACTCGAAACAGGCCCCGGCCCCAGTAGGGGATGCCGTACAGCTCTGCGCTATCGGTAGTGGACCAGGACATGATGGCCTCAATCGCCGAGGAGGTAGGCGAGGATCAGTGGGAAGACGATGGTCGCGTCGGACTGGACCATGAACTTGGGCGTGCTGGGGGTGAGCTTGCCCCAGGTGATCTTCTCGTTGGGCACAGCACCCGAGTACCCGCCGTAGCTGGTGACCGCGTCGGAAATTTGGCAGAAGTAGCCCCAGAAAGGGGTATTTTCCATTTTCAGGTCTTGGATCATGGTGGGTACCGCGCAGATCGCGAAGTCTCCGGCGATGCCACCGCCAACCTGGAAGAAGCCAACACTGGGCGCGCTGGCTTTCGGGGCGCAATGCTCTTGGTACCACCGCATGAGCCGGACCATCTGCTCGGTCCCGGAGTTCACGCAGCCGTGGTGAGCCACCTCGCCGCGGTAGACGGCGGCGGCGAACATGTTGCCGGTCGTGCTGTCTTCCCATCCGGGGGTGAACACTGGAATGCTGTTGCGGGCAGCCGCCAACATCCAGCTATCAGAGGGGGTCTCGAAGTGTTCGATGACCCTCGGATCCTGGAGGACGGCGTGCAAGTGCTCCGATGGCAGTGCGCTCGACCCATCGGCGCAGGCGTCAACCCATCGCTCCAATAGTCGCTCTTCGATGTGCCGCATCACCGTCTCGGGGATGCAGGTGTCGGTCACCCGGTTCATGCCGCGCTCGTACAGCGCCTGCTCGTCTTCCGCGCGCAGGGCCCTCCAGTCGGGGATGGCCTCGTATTCGCTGCCCGAGAGTAGGGTGAATACGTCCTCTTCTAGGTTGGCCCCCGTGCACGAAATGGCGTGCACCAAGTCCGCATCCATGGCCCGAGACAAGATGCGACCCACGCGGGCGGTGCTCATGGCGCCCGCCAGCGAGACCAGCATCTTCCCGCCCGCTTGGATGTGCGCCTCGTAGGCCCTTGCCGCCTCACGCAGCTCTCGGCTGTTGAAGTTCAAGTAGTGGGCGTCGATAAAGTCCCGGACGTTCATGTTAGGTCTCGGAGCGGTGCTGGGAGGCGATGGCCCACCCAGCGAGTTTGTAGAGCAGGCGGGCTCCGACGTTGGCGTCCCATTCTTGGCTCGCCACTTCACATAGATCAAAGCCCACAATTTGCCGCTTCGATCGCCCCACCGCGGCGAGGAGCGCGGTCGCTTCACGCCAGGTCAAGCCTCCGGGGACAGGCGTGCCGGTGTGGGGGCAAAGCGCGGGGTCGAGTCCATCGATGTCGAAGCTGATCCAGATGGCCTGAGGGAGCGGGGCGATGATCTCCGCGAAGGTGGAGGTGAGGGGTTGGCCGCTTGCGGTCCGATCGTGAACGTCGAAGTCGGACCAGCAAGTGATTCGATCATCGCTTTCGATCCTGGATTTTTCGCTGTGGCCTAGGTCGCGCACGCCGACTTGGACCAATCGACGGACCGAGGTGGCCTGGAGGACGTTGTGGAAGATCGAGGCGTGGGAGAAGGTGAAGCCTTCGTAGGCGACCCGGAGGTCCGCGTGGGCGTCGATGTGCAAGATCCCAAGTTCCGGATACCGTTCTGCGGCAGCGATCATAGCGCCGAGCGGGACGGCATGATCGCCGCCGAGGATGGCGGGGATCTGGTGGCGGTCGAGGGTGCGCTCGGTCCAGCGTTGGACGTGAGAATTGACCTCGGCGCTCGCTTGATTGACGGCGTTCAGGGCACATAGCTGTTCGGGGCTGCCCACTTGCGCGGAGCGCGCTTGGTCGGCGCTCGCTCTGGCGAGACGGTTGAGTTCGGTCAGCGGCCCCGGCACCGGATCCATGGCGATTCCGTGCCGCCATGGCTCGCCGGTCTGCAGGTCGCAGAGGTCCACTTGGTGCGAGGCGTGCAAGATGGCGACCGGGGCGTCGGCCGTTCCTTGCCGGTAGCTGGTGGTGGCATCGAATGGCACGGGTAGGATCCGCACCCGCGCCGAGTCGGGGCTGTGAGGCAAGCCAAAGAGGCCTTCAGACGCAGCGGGTCCATCGGGATCGAAGTCGAGGCTCATAGGCCCCCCGTGCCGCAAGGTCAGCGGGCGCGACGTTTAGCGACTGCAGATGTGCCCGTCGAGACGGTCTAGGACAGCAGACAAAAAGTCCACACCCGCCAGCCGCATCGCATCCTGGAAGCCGCCCGGAGCAAACACGTTCACCTCCACGATCTTGTCACCGACGATGTCGAGTCCCACCATGAACAGCCCGTCGGCCCTCAAGATCGGCCCCACTTCCCGCACGATCGCCTTCAGATCTTCCCCCACATTTGCTCGAATAGGAGTCCCCCCTAAGTGGACATTACTCCTGAACTCTCCAGCGCCAGGTCTTCTTCTCACCGCGGCGACCTCGCCATTGTGCTCCACACACTCCCCGTCGAGTAGCAGGAGCCGAACGTCGCCGTCAGGGGCCTGCTCCACGTAGGATTGAGCGATGGTCGGACCCTGGCGCAGCAGGTTTGCGGCGATGGCTCGCAGGTTGGCATCCCCGGTTTCGACAAGGAAAACATCTCTGCCTTGCGTACCGATCAACGGCTTGAGCACCGCTCGGCCCCGCTCGTGCACAAAGGCCAGTAGAGCGGCTTCGGACTGGGTGACCAGAGTCTGTGGCCGAGTCCACTCCGGGAGGTGGGCCAGGTAGAGCTTGGTCGCGGCACGGCGAAGCCCGGCGGGGCTAGACAGCACGGTGCCGCCGCGCGCGCAGTGGATGTCGAGGGCGTCTAGGAGCAAGGCGTGAACAGCGGGGTCGGCGGCGCGCCCCGGACTGGTGCGCACGAGGGTGATGTCCATGGAGGAGAGGGGCAGGGGCTCGGGCGACACGGTTTGGGCCCTCGCCACCGACGCCTCGACGCTGGACTCCATCAGTTGCACGCCGGCTAGGTGCACAGAGCCATCAGGGAACACCGAAGCGGAAGACGCCTCTGCGATCCACACCTGGTGACCCCGGCCGACGATGGCTGCGGCGAGTTCGGCCGTGCTCTGCGAAGGTTTGAGCGTGGCGTAGTCATTGACGATGACGCAGAAGCGGCCCATCACAACCTCGGAATCAGTGGGCTGTCCGGCGGGGCGACCACGCCGAGGTGCAGGCTCCGCGCGCCCGTCTGCGCGACCGGGTAGCCGCTGTGTGCAACGACGCTCCCGTCGTGAGGGGCCGCGTACTCCTCGACCAAATCACCAAAGATATTGACGATCCGAGAGAGGGGCTGCCCCTTTTTGACGTGCTCAGTCACTTTGGGTGCGACCGATAGCAGCCCACCAGATTGGGTGTAGCTCCATCCGGATTGCTGGCAGATCACCGGGGGCTCGCTCATGGTGATCGGTCGCTTCGTCACCATGCCTCGCGATGAAAGCACAGCGCGAATGCCCGCAACAGAGCGCCTCACGTATTCTTTGTTGATCCGGTGTGGGTTGCCGATCTCGATGGTGACAGCGGGGATGCCCGCGTGATGGGCCGCGCCTCGCAGGGTGCCGTCGAGCGGTGGATTGTGAACGATGATCTGGGGCCGGTTGAGCATGGCCATCCGGGTCGTGTCGGGGTCGGTAAGGTCGGCCCGAATGTAGAGGCAGTTTACGCGGCCGAAACTGGCGGTGTGTAGGTCCATGAGCAAGTCGACTTGGCGCACAACGCGCTCGAAGAATCGCCACGCATAGACCTCGTGCTCCCGGCCTTGCGGCTTGCCAGGGAAGGCGTGGTTGAGGTCCACTCCGTCATCGGTCCGACGTGTGCGCAGGTGGAAGCCCGCGGTGTTGACGACGGGCACCGCGACGACGGTGCCGCGAAGCTTCTGGACGTCGAGGCGCTCTAGCAGTCGATGGATGACCGGGATGCCATTGACCTCGTTGCCGTGCACGGCGGCGGTGATGCCACACACTGGCCCATCTCGTGTGCCTCGCGCCACCAATATGGGCACACGGATCGGCTCACCAAAGGCATCGTGGGCTAAGCTCAGCCAAAAGCGACTCACGACGCCGGTTGGGACGCGACTCAGGTCGAGTGCGCTCAAGGTCTCGACGAACATCGGGGGCTCCACGCTACGCCATAATCTCGGCGACGAGGTTGGGGTCTGGGACAAGGCTCGCGAATAGTTTCCTTCTAAACTGACCTTTCTTTGTGCGAAGCTGAGAGACCATTCGGTCGATGGCCAGGGTAGCCATGCCCGTCTGGAGGTAGGCTTCGGTCAGATCATCGAGACCCACACCCAAGGTGTTGAAGTCACGTTGGTCCATCATCACCAGCCGATGGGGTTCGGTGGTCCACCCGGTCTCGGTCTTGCGGGACAGGTTGGTGCCCAGCATGGACCAAGAGTCCGAGCTTTCGGTGAGAGCTTCGGCGAGCGGGGTTGGTGCCCTACGTCCGTACAGGGCGATGGGAGTGAATCCGGATGGGGTGCCGGCGATCATCAACCGAAGGTCGGCCACATATATCTCGCCCTTCCGATTGGGCACCATGCCGACGTGATAGAGTTTGCCATGTCGAGTTTGGCTGGTCCAACCGAGGTTTCCGATGAGGCCTTGCACGATAAACCGCTGGTAGCGGTGGTCGAGCGCCATGAACGCCTTGAGCTCGGCCGCGCTCGTGATGGTGTACACACCCACGCCGGCGTTGCTGTAGGGGTTTTTTACGACCGCCACACCACCCATTCGTTCGATCCAAAGTGGAACCTCGGGCAGGTGTACATCCCAGATCGTGTCTGGGGTTCGGATCTGAAGGCCGGATTCGGCCATGTCAGCATTGAAGAAGTCGTAGGCCTTCGCGGCCAGCAGCTTGTTGCGTCCGCCGGCCAAGCAGACAGAGACCGGGTTGAACATCCAGGTCCGGGTTTGTGTCGGGATCCGGTTCCACGGTCGGATGGTCACGTAGCGAAAGGCGGCGCGAATGGGCTGCCAAGCGCCGTCATGCAACACGTGAAGGACCCCGGACTCCCATCGGGCACGCTCCTGCCATGAATCGTGAGAGAAGTCGACCCAAAGTACCTTTTCACCCGTTAAATCAGCCAATGTTCGCGCATAGCCCAACGTCTCCATCGGGTTCTTGTCACACAGCACCGCCAGGCCGCCCGACGGCAGACCTCTCTGCATTTTTAACGAGGGTAAAAATGCCTTTTCAATGAGAGCGCCGTAGCCGCCATGCTCGTCGTCATTCAGCAGAGGCATGGACTTCTGGCCGGATGGGCACGAGTTGGTCTCGATGATGACGTTTTGGCGAATGCCTCTGTCCGTGGTGACGTGAAACAAGTCCGCGCCGGACCACCGGAAGTGCGCCGGCCGGGTGGACAGCACCTCTCGCACCACGGCGATGTTTGCCTCGGGATGCAAGTGGCTATATCGAAGCGCAATCCTCTCGTTTCCTAGATTCAGGAAGGCTCTTACGAGCGGGTGTAGAGCAGCATTGGGCACACGGGGATAGAAGTGCTCCTCTGGCTCAAACTCGCCAGGCTCAATGCAGCGCACGTTCTCTTGGGATGTGGTCATCCGTTCTCCAAACGTCGGTCTACCGGGACCGTACGAGTCGCGACCCCTCCTGTCCAACCTGGACTCTCCGATGCAGTCGTCTGTGCCTGAACCCGCTCGTCTTGTCCTTCGCCCGCTCGTTCGCGAGGACTATCCGGCGCTTGTTGCGCTTCAGCTCGCGTGTTTCCCCACCATCTCCCCATGGACGGAGGGGGAATTCTGCAGTCAGCTCCAACACTTTGCCGAAGGCCAGCTCGGTATCGAGATCGATGGGGCGCTGGTCGCCACGGCGTCGAGCCTGATCGTGGATGACGATGACTACGAGGACTGGCATGACTGGCGGACGCTGTGTGACAACGGGTCGATCCGCAATCATGACCCCGAGGGAGACACCCTCTACGGCATCGAGATTCAGGTGCACCCGGATTCGCGCGGGCAGCGGCTCGCCCGTCGGCTCTACGAGGCCCGAAAGGACCTGTGTCGTCGGAAGAACTTGAAGCGAATGGCCCTGGGCGGACGGCTCCCTGGATACGGCGCGCACCAAGCCCAGATGACCGCGCGGGAATATGTGGACGCGGTCATCGAGAAGCGGCTCTTCGATCCGGTACTCACGACTCAAGTGTCCAACGGTTTCGTGGTCGAGGCGATTATTCCTGACTATCTACCTGATGATCAGGACTCTGTTGGATATGCGACGAGCCTGGTGTGGCCGAACCTCGATCACGTGCCAGCGCGGTCCCGTCGACGGCAACGGCGGGCGGTTCAGCGGGTGCGCGTCGGCTTCGTCCAATGGCAGATGAGCCGAGTGCCCGACTGGGAGACCTTTGCGGCCAAAGTCGAATTCAACGTGGACGTCGCGGCGGATCGACGGGCAGACATCTTGCTCTTCCCCGAGCTCTTCACCTTGCCATTGCTCTCGCTCGTCGACGGTATTCAGCGCCCATCCGATGGGGCCAGGGCCCTGGCCACGTTTGCGGATCCGGTGCGAGACCTATTGGCAGATCTGGCGGTTCGCTACAATGTGAACATCGTTGGTGGTTCGACGTTGATGGCCGAAGATGACGGTACACTCTAGAATATCGCTATGGTGTTTCACCGCGATGGTCGGGTTGAGTTCCAACCCAAGTTGCACATCACCCCCGATGAAGCCCGTTGGTGGGGCGTGCAGGGCGGAGACCTGTTGCGGACGTTTGACCTGGATTGCGGGCGAGTGGGGGTGCTCGTTTGCTACGACGAAAAGACCATGGCGAGTCGGCCGATCCCGGACG
>JBGCER010000382.1:0-3027 GCA_045106515.1 Myxococcota bacterium | reverse complement strand
GGTTGCCCGATTCGGAGACGCTGATCTATCTACGTGGAGAGAGTCTCTGGCGATCGAACCTCGTCGGGGAATCCGAGGTCATCTCCTCTTTGGGTAAGAGCCCAACAAACCTGAGTGCCTCGCCCGACGGCCGCTACCTATCCTTCCTTCAAGCAGGAGACCTCTGGCTGGTCGAGCTCGAATCGAACACCTTGCGGCGCGCAACCCAAGTCGGCGTCCCTTCTTCCTCGCGTGTCCCCCTCGGTCGCTACCGGCGGCCCGACGTCGAGATCGGCCCCTACGTCTGGGGCGGACCCACCTACGCTTGGTCACCGGACAGCCGCAGCATCGCCGTGCACTACGTCGACCGTCGACACATGCGCAGCGTGCCCTTCCCACACTACCTGGGCGAGGAGACGGACCCCAACCCGGTTCGTCGCGGCTACCCCGGCGACCCCAACGAGGCACGCCATTTGGGGCTGTACTCCCTCGCGACGGGCGAACTGGAGCTCCTAGAACTCCCCGACCCGACCGGGGTGCGGGTGGTGAATTTCGCCTGGTCGCCGAACGGCAAGCTGCTCGTCGATCGCGAATCAGACACGGCCATCGATCGTTGGCTGCACATACGCTCTGCGCAGACCGGCGAACTGAGCCAGCTGTGGCACGACCGCCGAGAGTCACGCATCTACACGCCGATCCGGTCGGCCTGGCATCCCGACGGTGAGCAGGTCCTGTTCCTCAGCGACCTGGAAGATCGCTATGGCCTTTGGCTCCTAGGGCCAGAGTCGAGCGAACCACGCCGGCTGACTCCACCGGAGTACGACGTGACCGCCGGGCCCTTCGTCTCCCGACAGGGAGCCGTCTACTTCCAAGCGAACCAACCGAGCCCCTACGAGCGACAGGTGTTCCAACTCCCTCTGGACCCCAGCTCCCAAGCAGGCCAAGCACCGACCCAGATCACCCGACTCCCCGGACAACACCTGCCCATACCCTCGCCTGATGGAACGCAGCTAGCCCTTCTGCATAGCTCGGACACGTCACCAACCGAACTCCGTCTCATCTCCAACAACGGTTCCAGGGAGCAGCGCATCACCACGTCCCCGCCAGCGGAGTTCGCCAACCGCCCCTGGGCGCGGGCCCGCTACGTCTCCTTCCCCAGCCGCATCGATGACTACACCCTCCACGCGCGCATCCTCGAGCCACGCACTCTCACGCCCGGCAAGCGCTACCCCGTGATCTTCGGTCCCGTGTACTCCAACACGGTCCGCAACCGCTGGGCGGGGCGCTGGGCCTTGATCCAACAGCTCCTGGTAGAGCACGGCTACCTCGTTGTGCAAGTCGACGTGCGCGGCAGCACGGGCTACGGCCGGGCCTTCCGCGAGGAGTTCCTAGCGGACTTCGCCGGCGAGGATCTCGACGACCTACAGAGCGCCGTGGAGTACATGCAGACCCTGCCCCACGTCGACCCCGAGCGCCTCGGCATCTGGGGCAGCAGCTACGGCGGCACGCTGACCCTCTACGCCCTCCTCAAGAAGCCTGGCCTCTTCCGCGCTGGCGTGGCCTGCGCCTCCGCGGTCGATCCACACTTCTTTGGCAGCGACGACGTCGCCATCGTGCGAACGCCCCAGACTCATCCCGATACCTTCCTACGGGGCGCCGCCCAGTACGCCGCCAACCTCGAGGATCAGCTGCTCCTGATCCACGGCATGCAAGACCAAGTCGTGCCCTTCAAGACCGTGGTCGACCTCGCCGAAGAGCTGATGCTGCAAGGCAAGGACTTCGACTTTGCCTTCGCCCCCGCCGGCACCCACGGCTGGTCCGGACCCCCTCACTACGCGCGCTACCTATTCCGCAAGTTGATCGACCACTTCGACCGCCATCTTCGTCCGTAGATCCCGTGCCTTTCAGGGTGTAAAGACAATGGAGAGGGCGTTGGACAGGTTGTACCCGGAACCGCAGGGTCCAACGGGGTCTCGATACCAGCCTTGGACGTGCCGGGTCGATCCTGGGGTCAGGGCGCTGCTGTTCGACAAGAGAGCCGCTTCAGCAATGAGGCCCGGGCCGAAGACGGCGTGCCCCTGGGCAGTACTCGCACGGGGAGGGAAGCGAAAGAGACCACCCGCTCCCGGAGCGACGCAGAGTAGGCCGTCGCCGAAGGGTTGGCGCTGTTCGCTGGCACCGTAGAACAGCACCACGCTTTGGTGCGGTGCCATGCGGGACAGGGTGAGGGTCAGGTCGTCGCTGGCGACACTGGAGCTGGCACAGGCGCTGAGGATCCCACTGAAACCGCTTGAGTTCACGCAGCCCTCGCGGCGGCCTGCGTTGCCACAGGGGGAATCCGTATGGCAGGAGCAGAAGGGTGTGGCGTAGGAGGGAATACCGAAGCGATAGATGGCGCCGGCGTTGAAGGCCGCTTCGTGGTCGGATGGATTGCCGATCCACGCCTGGCCTTCCGCCAGGGCGACGCCGCGGCCAAAGGAGTGGTTGTGGAGGCCATCCGAAGCGAGCAGCATGGGCCGTTGGAACCAGCCTTCGCCGGAAAGCGAGAAGACGTAGGCCGAGCCCACGAGGTTGTCCCACAGGCCGTGGTACGGCGAGCCGACGAGGATGTCATTCTGTGACAGGTCCACGGACTCACCGAAGCGGGCGAAGTCGGTGGCGTCGGCAGGGACGAGCTTGGCGGTCTTGGTCCACACGCTTCCTTGCCGTTCATACACGTGGGCGGATCCGGTGCCCGGGCCGGTGACGGTATCGTCCCCAGGTGCGGTGACGACCAGACGATCGCCGTCGATCGCCATCTCCCTGCCGAACCAATCATCCATGGCGGTCTGATTCGGAGTCAGCCAATCGGTCTGTAGCCAGGTTCCGGCACTTCGCTCGAAGACGGCGACAGCGCCGCTGTCGACGTGTTGGCCATCGAACTGATCGAAGCCCAAGAGGATCGTGTCCGCGTCCATGGCGACCGATACGCCCGTCGTGCCATCGTACTGATTGGGCAGCAACTGGGCCGTCTCGACCCACAGGTCGGGGCCCTTCTCAAAGACATAG
>JBGCER010000381.1:0-3013 GCA_045106515.1 Myxococcota bacterium | reverse complement strand
CTCGTGCCAGATGGTGGTGGCGTTGGGGGCTTCTTGGAACCCGCTCTCGAAGTCGTGCACGTCGAGCCATTCCAGGAAGAACCGGTCTAGCTTGTCCGACATCCACTCTTCGGAGCGGTCCCGCCGTTGCCCGCCTAGGCTGTGGGTGCCGTAGTCGATCCACTCGTCTTCTCGGTCCGGATCGATGCCCATGGCGTATCGGCGCACCAGCGCCGCGGCGATGTCGGGCTGCTGTACCGAGCCGTCTTCGCCGGCCAGCCACAGGTCGGACATGTGGCCTTCGCCCTTGTCGGTCCACCGATCGTCGCCGGCGAGTGCATTGTCGTAGAGGTAGATGCCCACCGCACCGGGCCCGCGGTCCGAGAGCATATTTGCGATCATGCTGGCGGCCTCGTCATCGGAGAGCCGGACGCGCCCGTCGCCGTCTGCGGCGCCCTCTCCAATCTCGCTCTCGAACAGGGCTGAGGTGTGCAGCCATGCCGCCGCGGTGATGGTGCTGATCGACACGTCGCGGGAGCCGCCGTCGGCGAACTCGGCGTCGAGGGTGGCTTGGGCGAAGGTGGTAAGCCGGTCGACCTCGGCGGAGTCTACAGCGCCCATCACCACCGCAGTCTCTAGGTAGGTCCTGGTAAAGTCCTCGATGCACTCAGGGGCGGGTTCCGCGTCTTTGTAGATGCAGTCGAGGGTGCGGGAGCGGGACCACCAGGCCTCTCGATCCCACGAATTGTTGCCGCGCCACGGCACCCCCACGTCCACGAGGGCGTCCAGGTACAGGTCGGTGGTGACCACATCCATCTCAGCGCCGTCGGCGTAGGTGCTGTACGCAGCGACCGCAGGAGGCTCCAAGGGGTTGGAGGCCAGGGCGTGGCCCCACGGTAGGCCGACTCGACGGCGCAGCATCTGCTTGTCGATGCGGCGGAGTCGACCCGGCGAGCTGGACGGCTGGCCATCGCAGATAAACAGGGCGTCTTGGTCGAGGGCGTTCGGGTCATAGTCCGCCTCGGAGGGCGGCTCGGGGGGCTCGGCGCATGTGGCGCCGGCGTCGATCCAGTCTGCGAGCACGCCCACATCGGCGTCGGGAACCCTGGCATCCATGCCCGGGGGCATGCGCACACCCGCGCCGCCCACGGTGTTGTGCGTGCCAAAGATCTTGTGCATGAGGTAGCTGTCCGCCGATTGCTCGGGCTCGATCAGCGGCAGCCCGCTGTGGCGGCTGATCGCGCCGACCACCTGGGACACATCGCGAAGGTCCAGCCCGTCCACGGCGAACGAGCCGTGGCAGCTCGTGCAGTGCGCGTTGAGAACCGCCTGCACCTCTGCGCAGGCGTCATCCACGACGTCGGTGTCCGAGTCGTCGGTGTCCGTGTCCGTGTCCGTATCGTCGGTACCGGGACCGTCGGAGTCGTCCGACAACGCGGTGTCGGACGGCGGAGAGGCCGTGCATGCGGCCAATAGCACAGGAAGAAAGAGGCGCATTGTAAAACCCAACAAGCGACAGGTGGTTCGCAACCTATGGGGGATACTACCACGGTTGGGCGCGCTGCTCTGGGGTCGAATCCGGCCGGCGGCGACCCCGACCCTCCGATGTGTCGTCATCGGCAGACCGAGCCAAGGAGGGGGCTGCCTACTCGGGGATCGACCGGTCCAAGAAGTCGACGAGGTCGTCGGCTGCGTTGGGGTTCTGTACGAACAGGCCTCTATCCAAAAGATTTGTATCGTACTCGATGAACTCCCAGGAGCCTGGATTCTCCCGTCGCTTTTCGTTAGGCCAAGCCTTATTTGCGAACAAATATTGGAATAAAATTGGCCGCGTGTCAAGTGAAGATAAAGGAGTTAGTGACTCTGTTTGTATGCTGTAGGATGTAAGGAGGCCGATGGCGACTGGGGAGATGGGTAGCTCACCTCGGTCCGCTTTTTGGGTGTAAGCGACAACCGCTCCATCGATATACAATCCGGTGATAATGCTCAAAGGACCGAATTCGTCTTGCTCTAGCTTAGTGGCAAACGTATCGATGTCATTGATGCCAACGGGGCCCAACAACGGTTGCCAATCTCCTTCGCTCCGGCCACACCCTCGCATCTCCGGGATTAATACGGCCCAGTCTCGGGCCACCAAGTCCTCGATCAACCTCGGCGGCCACTGATATTGAGCCGTGCCGACAGGGGAGCAGGCCATCATCAACACCGACGGCCGGCCCGGCTGGCTCGCCGGCCGGTAGATGGTGTTGACCCTTACCCCATCGAACATTTCCAAGACGATGTTCCCACCCTCCGGCTGGTTCCAAGTAGAGCCCGTGTCGGTGTCTGCCCCCGTGTCCGTGTCGCAGCCCCCGTCCGTTTCCGAGTCGAAGGGGCCGTTGCAGCTCAACAGCAATGCCAAGAGGAGCGGTGAGAGTCTCATAGTTCGAATGCCCCCATGTCGCAGGGGACCGAGCCCGCTCTTGGCAGTTGTCGCTGGTCGAAGAAGTCAGGGAATAAAGGGCAAGACGTGCCGATCGCAGCGTTCACGGGGGGCGAGCCGGTGGTCAGCTCTACGACCATGGTGTCATTGCCGCCGGCTTTGCCGACGATGACGGTGCCGATGGGGGCGAACAGGCCGAACCCACAGGTTGGCGCGCCTTTGGCGCTGTCCTCGAAATTGCCGGAGCCCGCTGCGGTCACCACTCCGAACTTGCAGACCCCCCAAACGATGCTGTTGGCCAAGCTGCACGTACCCGACGTGCACTCCAAGTCGACATTACCGGTGGCGGCCCCAAGTGTCGACGCCGAGGCATTGCTGTACAGGGTCACAAAATCCATGTCCAAGACGGTGGTGGCGACCGCTCCGATGGGGGTGCGCACGTAGACGCCGCCCCCCCACCCTTGGGTGGTGTTTAGGATAATGCTCGTGTGCTCAAACGACGCCGCTGTGTGCTCATTGGCAGCAACGCCACCCCCACCTGAGTTGACGTTCCAGACGGACCCGCTCGGACCGTGGGCCAACATCTGCTTATTCTCGCTGATCGAGCTGCGC
>JBGCER010000380.1:0-3909 GCA_045106515.1 Myxococcota bacterium | reverse complement strand
TCAAGCTCCTCCGGGCGCTCCGCTTCTTCCACCCGCGGCCGGGCCGTGTGCTGCACCTACCGGGAGACGGCGGCCGGCCTTATGACGGGTTCTCTCCGGATCCCGCCCATCCGCGGGCCCGACTCCGCGCCTTGGAGCGCGTCGACCGGGGCACCCCAGTGGTTGTGGTGGCAGAAGCGACGGCCTTGCTTCAGCGGGTGCCCGACGCCGTGGCCCGCCAGCGCCTTCGCCTCGTGCTGCGCCCCGATGAGGTGCTCGACCGGGATGTGCTCGTTCGATGGTTGTCGAACGTGGGCTACTTCGCTGCCGAACGGGCCCATGAAGAGGGCTTTTTCTCGGTTCGCGGTGATGTGGTGGACGTGTGGCCGGCCCGCCGAGAGCAGCCGCTGCGCATCGACTTTTTTGACGATGAGATTGAGTCTATTTCCGTGCTCGATCCTGCGACCTGGCGCAGCGTTGGCACCAAGAATCAGGTGGTGCTCCTGGCAGCTCGGGAGGAGATCCTCGACGCCGAGGCCCTGGAGCGCGCTGCCACTGAGCTCGCCCGGTACAGCGCGGAACAAGGTCGAGATAGTGGACTTCGCAGGCGCGTTCTAGAAGATCTTCGCGCAGGCGTCCGCTTCGCCGGACTAGAGGCTTGGCTCCCTGCGCTGGTCCCTGTGGAGTCGGCGATGCAGGCCTTGGCGGGCCTTCGGACTCTCGTGGTCCATCCCGACGATGTGGCCGCGACGATGCGCGAGCGAGAGCGAACGATCCACGAGCGCTTCGACCTGATGGATGACGGGGAACGGCCGCTCGTTCCTCCTCAATCCAGGTATAGCTCGGCCGAGGTCGTGCTCGAAGCCTTGGCCGGCGCCCATCGGGTGCACGATGTTCCCCGTTCCACCACCAGCAACTTGGGCGCGGCCTCCACGGATGGCTTTGGGGTGCGCGGCACCGAGCTGGGGCCCGCGGTGAAGCGGCTCGATGACATGGCCGACCAAGGGGCGTCGGTGGTGTTGGTGTGCGGCTCGGTCCAGCGCGCCGAGAACCTGCGCGAGATGATGGAGCCTCACGGCGTCTTCCCGCTCCCTGCGTCGGACCCCCTCAACCCGCCCGCTGGATCGGTCAGCCAGATGGTGGGCGACCTGCCGCGAGGCTTCTTGGCCCCCGACGCTGGCGTGGTGTTCTTGCCGGACACCGCCCTGTTCGGGTCTCGCTCCCGCCGGGGTCTCGCCGACCGCATTCACACCTTCTTCGACGCGGCGCTGACCCACGTCGCGCAGATCAAAGAAGGCGACTTTGTCGTCCACAAGCGGCATGGCGTGGGGGTGTATAAGGGTCTGCAGCGCATGGACGTGGGGGGCTCCGAGCAGGACCTGGCGCGGGTGATGTTCCGGGGCGGCGATCTGATGTATCTGCCCGTGAGCCGTTTGGGACAGCTCTCTCGGTATGTACCGGCCAACGACGGCAAAGACATCAAGCTCGACAAGCTCGGTGGGGCCACCTGGGAGGCCCGAAAGGGCAAGGTTCGGGACAGCCTCTTGGCCATGGCCGATGAGCTCCTTCGGATCTCCGCCAAGCGAGAATTGGCGAATCGAGCGCCTTATTCTAAGCCTGCCGACCTCTACCACGCCTTCGTCGCTCGCTTCCCCCACGACGAAACCCCCGATCAGCACACGGCGATCGAGGCGATCCAGGAAGACCTGTCCGGCGATGTGCCCATGGACCGCTTGCTCTGCGGTGATGTGGGATTTGGTAAGACCGAAGTGGCCATGCGGGCCGCTGCTCGCGTCG
Source organism: Myxococcota bacterium (assembly GCA_045106515.1). GTDB lineage: Bacteria > Myxococcota_A > UBA796 > UBA796 > REDI01. Next base: position 2,133 of record JBGCER010000380.1, on the reverse strand, counting down.
TGGAGGGGGGGCGACAGGTCGCGGTGCTCTGCCCCACCACCGTGTTGGCCTACCAGCATGTGCAGACCTTCCGCGAGCGCTTTGGTGACCTGCCGGTCAAGGTCGGCTTGCTGTGCCGGTTCAACAGCGCCGCTGAAGATCGGGAGGTCCGCGAGGGGCTTCGAGAGGGCGAATACGACGTTGTGGTCGGCACAACCTCGCTGCTCGCCCGAGGCATTCGCTACAAGCGCCTGGGGCTGATGGTCATCGATGAAGAGCACCGGTTTGGCGTGCGTCAGAAGGAGCGGCTGAAGAAGATGCGCGCCGAGGTGGACGTGCTGTCCATGTCCGCCACGCCCATCCCGCGGACCCTGCAGATGGGCTTGTCCGGGCTGCGGGAGATGTCGATTATGGCCACCCCGCCTCAGGACCGGTTGGCGGTGCGAACGTCGGTCGCACAGCTCAAGCGCGTTCGGATCCGCGACGCCCTACTTCATGAGCTCGACCGGTCAGGACAGGCGTTCTTCGTACATAATCGGGTCGAGAGTATCGAGAGAATCGCCGACCGACTGCGCACCTGGGTCCCGGAAGCTCGGGTCGAAGTCGCTCATGGGCAGATGGACAGCACCAAGCTGGAAGAGGTGCTGGTTCGGTTCACCAAGCACGAGTTCGACGTCTTGGTGTGCACCGCGATCATGGAGGCGGGTATTGACCTTCCCAACGTCAATACCATGATCGTCAACCGTTCGGATCTCTGTGGCTTGGCCCAGCTCTACCAGCTCCGCGGGCGCGTGGGCCGAGGCAGCGTTCGGGCCCAGTGTTTGTTGCTGCTCCCCGAAGGCGCCACCCAAGAGGCCCGCCGCCGGGTGCAGGTCTTGGTGGAGCACTCGGGGCTGGGTGCGGGCTTCCAAGTGGCGGCCGCGGACCTGGAAATGCGAGGGGCGGGCAACCTGATCGGCCATGCTCAGTCCGGCAATATCGACGCCGTGGGCTACGAAGTCTGGCTGGAGCTGCTCGAAGAGGCGGTGCACAAGGCCCGCGGTGAGATGGATGCGGGTCGCGTGGAGACCGAGGTCGAAGTTCCCGTCGACGCCTTTATCCCCGAGCAGATGGTCAAGGACGTGCACGAGCGGTTGAACTGGTACCGCCGATTGTCCTCAGCGACCACGGTGGCGCAGGTGGATCAGGTGCTTGAAGATCTGGAGCTAGAACGCGGGACGTTGCCGGTCGAGGTCGACAACCTGGCGGGCTTGATGATCGCGCAAATCCACGGACGCCAGATGGGTCTCACCCGCATTGCCTGGCTCAAGGTTCGGGTGATGTTCGAGTTTCACGGCGGAACCAAGGTGCGCCGGTCCGTGCTGGATGGCCTGCAGACCAAGATGCCCAAGCGCATGAAGGTGGTCGAGGCGGCGGGGGAGCCCCTGCGCCTCGACGTCCGGTTCACCCCATCGGAGGCGGAGCGCCCGTATCGCTTCATTCGGTGGGTGTTGAGCCAGTTGATGCGGTGAGGGGATACAGAGTCGTATGACTCCCCAGCGTCGCCGGATTTGGCTCACCGCAGGGTTGGTGGCCGTGACAGCCGCGGGCCTGGGCGTGGCGTGGTGGCTGCGGCCGGTCGCCCCCGACCCCGAGGCCCTGCTCACCCCTGCGCCTGGCGCGGTTCGGGCGCCGCCATTGCCGCCGCCAATACCGCAAAACGAGCCGGAGGCCCAAGGGCAGACGGGTGGGTCGGACGCCACCGATGATTCGGACCTTCCGGCGGGGCTCGGAGCCGGCCTGGAGCCAGATATTGACCTTCCAGATGCATTTATCGGCCGAACGCCTGATGGTGCGCCAGTGCGGGGGCTCGTGGGTGCGGGCGTGCTGGTGCCCGTGGGCGCGATGGCGCCGGGTGGGGGTACGGTCCAGCGGCTGGCGTGGAGCCCCGGTGGGCTGCTCGCCGAGCTCTCGACGCCAACCGGAAGCCTGGTCTTGCTGTGGGGTGGGGAGAGTCAGGGCGGCTTTTCCGTGGTGGAACTCGCGGGATGGCCCTCTCAGAGCGTGGCCACGGCGCGGGCCCAACACCCCACCTGGTCCGCTGCGGGAGGGTGGCTCTTAGCTCAGACGCCCACCGGCCAGGATGTGGTGTGGACCGTGGATGTGGCCGAGGCG
>JBGCER010000379.1:0-8140 GCA_045106515.1 Myxococcota bacterium | reverse complement strand
GTTCGTTAGCCGCCGGCTGTTGATCGGATAGCCGCCACCCATGGCAGGTGGTCGCTACCAACAACTGGACGCCGAAGAGCGCGTCCTCAATGAATCCTGGCTGGACGTCTTGCGCGTGTCAGCCTTGGTTGCGGCGTTGGCCGTCTTGGTGTGGGCGGTGTGCACGGCCCTTCGGTGGGTGGTGCACGAAGGCACCCACACCCTCTTCGCCATGGTCATGGAGCACGGGCTGCTGGGCGCGTGGGCGCTGCTTGCCTTGCTCGCCCTCGGGGGCTTCGTTCGCATCCTGCTCATCCGCAAGTTCGGATGGGGTGAGGCGGCTGGCGATGGCATGGCCGAAGCGCTTGGCAACTACCACATCACCTATGAGTGCGACACCGACGATCCACAGCCACGGTACAGCCGCCCCACCTTCGGGCTCGCCGTGCGCAAGGTGATCATGACCCTACTCACGCTGCTGACGGGCGCTTCCGGAGGCCTGGAGTCGCCCGTCGTGCTCATCGCCGAGAGCCTGGGCGCCGGCTGGGCGCGGCTCACCCGGACCGTCAGCGAGCACGAGCTGCGCACCTACCAGCTCTCGGCCATCGGCGCGGCCGTGGGAGCCCTGCTGGGCGCCCCCTTCGCGGCCGCCCTATTCGCCACCGAGATCGCCTACGCCGACCGCATCATCTATCGCAAGTTTGCCTATGCGCTCTTCGCCGCAATCATCGCATATATGCTCAATAATCATGTCGCTGGCTTCGACCCACTCTTCGTGGCTGCCCCCCACGACCGGATCTACAGCTTCACGGAATACGGCGTCACCTCCCTGGTCGCCGTCGCGGTGTCGGCCCCCATCGCCCTGGGCTTTGGCTTCCTGATGACGCTGGGCCGCGGCGTGACGGCCCGCAGCGGTACCTTCGCCGTGGGCATCTTGGCCCCCATCGCAGCGGGAGCGATCGCGTTGGCCCTGTGGTGGGGTCTCGGACTGGAGCTGCAACACGTGCTGGGCGGCGGCGAAGCGACGATCCACGATCTATTGAACCCGGTCGTTCACGCCGAACCGGGCCACGGCGACGAGCATCACGCGATCGCACATCCCCTGGGTCTATCCAGCGCCTCGCTGGGTTTGTGGTGGGTCCTGCTCATCGCCCTCGTCGGGCGCATGCTCACCACAGGCCTGACGCTGCAATCGGGAGGCTCCGCCGGCCTGCTCATCCCCGCCATGGTCATGGGTGGTGTAGGAGGCGCGGTCGTCGGGCAGCTGATTCAGCTCACCGGGCTCTTTCCTCCCATGGACGTCACGCCCTTCGTGGTGAGCGGTATCGCCAGCGCGCTGGTGGCGGTGGTCGGCGTGCCTCTCGCGGCCATTGCCTTGGTGCTCGAGGTCTTCGGTGCCGCCTATGGGCCGCCGGCGATCCTGGCGGTGGGGCTCACCTATGTGCTGACGGTGCGCTTTACCGTCTACCGAACGCAGCGCGTGAGCTCGCCTTCCAATGCCGATGAGGCGGACGAGCCCCCCGCGGGAGAGCCCTAAACGATGGGGCCATTCGTCCTGATTCTATCGATGTTCGCCCCGGTTCAGGCCCAGGCGCAGGCGGTCGTGGTGCGGGCCCCGTCCAGCCTGCGGATCGCCCTGCCTTCCGCCGTGCACGACTTCGAAGATGCAGAGGTTGAGAGCATTTTTTCAGGGAGTCAGACCATCGCCAACCAGGTGCACGCGGGCGCCGAAGCCGACCTGGTCATCCTGGCCGACAGCTCGTGGATGCAGACCCTCGTCGAGACCCGCCACGCCGCTTCCACACCCACTGCGCTGCTATCGAACCAGTTGGTTGTGGCTGTATCGCAAGGCGCCGAGAACCCGCCTGATACGCTGCAAGATTTAGAGGGGCTCCGCCTGGGCATCGCCGGGCCCGCCGTGCCGCTGGGTCGGTACACCCGCCAAGCGCTGATCCCTCTTGGAGAAGACGCGGCTCCCCTGCTCGACCGTGCCGTCATCGCGTCCAGCGCCTCATCGACCCTGGCCCTGCTGACCGGCGGGCGGGTGGACGCTGCGGTGCTCTACCGCAGTGACTCCGTGCAGCGCGACAACATCACCGTCGCCTTCGCGCTGCGAACCGCCGAGCCCATCACCTACTGGGCCGCCTTGACCCCCCGTGGAAACGAGCGCCCCGAGGCTCGGGCCCTCCTGGAGTACCTGGGGTCGGACACCGTTGAAGACACCTTCCTCGACGCAGGTCTCACCCGCCCCATCGGCCTGTTGCGGCCCGTCGGCGCGATCACCGGGGTGCCCATCGCCGAGTCCATCGACCTGTGGGGATCGGTGTGGCGCTCGTTGTGGGTCGCCGCCTTGGCCGTGGTGCTGATCACCCCGCCCGCCCTGCTCTTGGGCACATGGCTGGCTCGGGCCTCGTTTTTCGGCAAGTCCCTCGTGTCGACCGTACTCCTATTGCCGCTGGTCCTCCCACCGGTGGTCACCGGCTATGGCCTGCTAGCCCTATTCGGCCAAAATGGAGCCTTTTCCCCGATTCTATCACCACTAGGCCTGGAGATCGCGTTCACCCGATGGGCGGCCGTCATCGCCGCGGCCGTGGTGGGCTTCCCCTTGCTCATCCTTATGGTGAGATCCGCTATCGAAGGCGTAGACCCTCGATACGAACACGTGGCCAAGACCCTCGGCCACTCGCGTTGGTCCACGTGGATCCGGGTGACGCTGCCCCTGGCCTGGCCTGGCTTGGTCGCAGGGTGGGTCTTGGCATTCGCCAGAGCGCTCGGGGAGTTTGGAGCCACGGCCATCTTCGCCGGAGACCGTCCGTCCGAGACACGCACCCTGGCCTTGGCCGTATACGCCCTGTATGAGCAGCCCGGTGGCCAGAGCGGGGCTTGGATCCTGGCTGGCATAAGCGCGCTGATCTGCTTTGCCTCGCTCGTGGCCTATGAACGCCTCAACGCCGCACAGCGTCGCCGAGTGAGCGGGCGATGATCGAGGTGAGCCTCCATCATCGCTTTTCGAGTGGCGCCACCGTCGCGGTGTCCGTGGAGACCTCCGCTGCACGGGTGGGGCTCGTCGGCCCGTCTGGGGTGGGAAAGACCACAGTCCTGCGCTGCATCGCCGGCTTGATCCGCCCCGATCGGGGCCGAGTGATCATCGCGGGTCGGGTCCTGCTGGACAGCCAGGCGGGGATCTGTGTGCCGCCAAACCGGCGTCGGGTCGCCTATGTGCCCCAAGACAGCCTGCTCTTCCCTCACCTATCCGTAAGAAGGAACCTCCTCTTTTCTCCATCTGCCAATGAGGCGGAACTACAACCGGTGGCCGAGGCCCTGGAGATCGAGTCCTTGTTAGACCGACGCCCCCGCCACCTGTCGGGGGGCGAGCGCCAGAGAGTCGCCCTAGGCCGAGCCTTGCTGTGCGAGCCGTGCGTATTGCTGTGTGATGAGCCCTTCGCCGCCCTCGACGAAGCCCGCCGAGACAGGCTCATCGCCGCTCTCGACGCAGAGCTAACCCGCCGCGGACTCCCGCTCATTTTGGTCAGCCATCGCGTCGCCGAGGTGCAAGCGCTCGCCCAACACACCCAGGCCGTCGAACCAACCGGTTAGCCTGCCCGCCACCCGAGACGGAATCATGTTCGCCCGCCTATTTCCCGACCTGGCCGCCTACCGGCCGGCCTTTTTGGGACGCGACTTCATCGCAGCGTTGGCCGTCAGCTTCTTGGCGGTGCCCCAAGGCATCGCCTATGCGATGATCGCTGGACTGGACCCTGCGATTGGCCTTTATGCCGGGGCCATTCCGACCATCATCGCCTCCTTGGTTCGGTCGAGCACCCACGTCATGTCGGGCCCCACCAATGCGGTGTCCTTGTTGGTGGGCACCGCAGTCGCGGCCTCGGCGACCGACGACCCGACCACCGCAGCCCTTCTCCTGGCCACCATGGTCGGCGTGATTCAGATCGGGGCCGGCGTGCTCAAGCTCGGCGCGTTGGTGGACTACATCAGCACCGCCGTGGTCGCCGGGTACATCACGGGGGCGGCCACCCTGATCGGTATCGGCCAGCTCAAGAACCTGACCGGCACCGATGGCGAGTCCGGAGCGGTCTACAACCAAGTGTGGACCTGGATTTCTGGGCTTAGCGAAACGAACGGTTGGTCCATCGTGATCGGCCTGAGCACAGCCGCTGCGATCTTATTGCTCCGGCTCATCCCAAAGCGCCCGCCCGCCGCGATTGTGGTCTTGGGTTTGGGCGTGCTGTTGTCTTGGTTGCTGGCTCTCGATCAGTACGGCGTTCGCCTCATCCGTGACATCGCCCCCGTCCCTGTTGGCCTGCCTCCACTGACGCTGCCCACCACGGCGGACCTGGCCCTCATGCCTGGCCTGCTGCCCATCGCTGCCGCCGCCGCCGTCTTGTCCCTCGTGGAGTCCAGCGCTGTCGGTCGCTCCATCGCCAGCCGCACCGGCCAGCGCCTCTCGTCCGACCGGGAGTTCATCGGCCAGGGGCTGTCCAACCTGTCTGCCGGGTTCTTCGGTGGATACCCTGTATCGGGGAGTCTGGGGCGGTCCGCCTTGGCCGAGCGCACCGGAGTAAAGAGCCGCCTTGCCGGCGTTATGGCAGGACTGATGATGATTATCGTCCTGCTCTTCCTCGGCCCCGCCGTCGACCTCACCCCCGTGCCCACCCTAGCTGGACTGCTTCTAGTGCTGGCGTGGGACCTCATCGACCTCAAGAAAATACGCGCCATCCTCTCCGGGGATCTCGGCGACAAAGTCTCTTTTACCGCGACTCTCATCGGCACTTGGGTGTTGTCGCTGGACTACGCCATCTACCTGGGCGTCGCCCTGTCGGTCATCCTCTTCCTCCGTCGAGCACGCCAGCTTGTGACCAAGGAAATGGTGCTTCACAACGGTCGTTTCATCGAGACGAACAATGAGATCGGCGGCGGTGACTTTCCGGCGATCCGGGTCATGCACGTTGAAGGCAGCCTGTTCTTCGGAGCCGCGAATGAGCTGCGCGACGCCCTCGACGACATCACCGCGGACCCTGCGCTCCAAGTGCTGATCCTGCGACTCAAGCGCACCAGCGGTATCGACTTCACCACGGCCACCGTGCTTGAAGCCGTGCATACGCGCCTACAATCCCAAGGTCGCCACCTGTTCTTGGTGGGGCTGCGGCCCGACACCATGACCTTGCTCGACCGTGTGGGCGTGGCCGACGCACTCGGCCGCCACCACCTGTACCCCAGCCGACCCGGCTGGTTTGCCGCCATGGACGAAGCCCTCACCGATGCCTTGGTCTTGGTCAATGACGAGGACCTGGAAGCGGCGACCGCCTTGCAGGCCTATCTAGTGGCGCGAGAGGCGTAGCGGCTTCCCGCCCCGACCTTTCAGCGACAGCTCGATCCGCAAGTCGAGAACACCGCGCCCCAGAAGGTCCACCGAAACTCACTCCTGCTGATCAGCCCGTCGGAGTAAAACACCCGTCCTTCGTCGTAGACACAAGACAAGTACGCATACTTCGAGCTCCACGGGTCATTGCACGGGCAGTAGTCAGCGATCGAGCAGCCAGAAGCGTCGATCACCTCTCCGCTGGCGGTGCCTAGGCAGTCGTCCACATCATCGGACACCCCATCGCCGTCAGCGTCAACCGGGCAGCCGTCGGCGTCGACAGTGACGCCAGAGGGCGTGCTTGGGCAATCATCCATATCATCGGACACGCCATCATCATCGGTGTCGATGGGGCAGCCGTCTGCATCGACAGTCACGCCGGATGGCGTGCTCGGGCAGTCGTCATCCGCGTCGGCCACGCCGTCCCCGTCGGAATCTGGAACCGAGCACAGCTCGATGTCGTCCCAGTCTCCCGATGGGACCGAGGTGCGGGTAAAGCCGCCAGAGCCATCGGGAGACACGATCTCGTAGCTGGTGAGACCAAAGCTTCGAACCACATCAATACCGACGCAGAAGGCGCCTGTCCCCACGGTGAGCGCGGCGCCATCGGACTGGCCCGCGCTGAACGTCCACTTGATGTCCCAGCCATCAGTCGTGGTTCCGGCGACGTCTCGGGCGTCGACACTACGCGGGTCATCCATCACCGCCAGTGTCGAGCCCAATGCGCCGCTGTAGGCGATATTGACCTTCCCAGAGTCCGTGGAGCCAAACTGGTCGAGCAGGGTGACCACGCTGATGTCGCCGGAGCCGTCCTCGTGCAAGAAGAACACCCCCACGTTGTCCTTCTCCAACCCGTCGAGGGTGTCGGAGGCCGCCGTGTTTGTGGTGTTGTACCCGTAGTAGTCAGACACAGTCCCGCTCGAAGTCACAGGCTCGATGGAGACTTCGGTCGTACCGAAGCTGGCGGTGTACCCAGCATTAGCAACAGATGGTACCAGTGCGAGTACGCCGAGAGTGAGGGTTAAAGCAGTTCGTTGGCTCATGGGACCTCCGAACAACACGTTAGAGGGTATGCACGCTCGCCGGACCTACATCTGCCTTACACGGCCGATTCCACGGTTCGAGCCGCTCGCACAAATGCCCTGGGAACACCCATTGTTCTGCGTGCGGGTTGACCGTCGATGGGACGGCGACCGGAGCGTTCGAAGGGACTCGCGGGTGATCGATTGCCGAGTCGATCGGGCGCGCCTCAGTTGGACGGCCCGTTCACCCGGGTCACAAAGACCAGCTGCGAACCACATCGCTCGGCGACTCTCCGCGGTATAGAAGAGACAACCCACCATTTTCCGCACCGTACACCGCTGGCTTTCCTCGGCTGCAATGTCGGGACCACATGGACAACGTGTAGGCGCCCGTGTCTCGGATGAGCAGCAGGTCGCCCCGTTCAGCGGGTGCGAGAGATCGGTCTCGGGCCAGGATGTCGCCCGCAAAGCACAACGGGCCACCGATGGTGGTGGGCTCGGGGGCGCCGGATTTGAGGGTGCCGTCGGGCGCCAGAACCACAATGTCGTGGTCCCAGTCATCGGGTCGGTAGACCCGACGAAGCAGCAGGTCCGCCCCGACGTGTACGACGAGCATCCGTTGCCCGTCTACGTCTTTGACAGCTTCAATCCTGGATAATGTGACGCCAGCGCCAGCGTGAATATGGCGACCCACCTCGGTCACGAGGGGCACACGTCCCCATGCAGCCCCCTGTGCCAACCCATCGGCCCACGCCTGCACAGAGGGGGGCTCGGGGTCGCGATCGGTGTAGCGAACCGGGATCCCGCCGCCCACGTCGAGCCAGTCCAGACCAAGGTCGATGACCGCCTGGCCGGTCACTTCCGCCGCAGCGCAGAGCAGGTCAAGGCCGCAACCTTGAGAGCCCGTGTGTACATGCAGACCGGTGATGAAGGGGTACGCCTGCACCCACTTCGCCGCCTCGGACAAAGGCACGCCAAACTTGCTTTTTCGGCTCACGGTGCTGGTAAAGCCAATACTCCCGGCGCCGATCTGTGGGTTGACGCGCAAGCCAATGCGGGCGTTCTTGGGCGCCCCCATGGCCTTGAGCCGCTCCAACTCGCCACCGTGGTCCACATTGATGACCCCGCCCAACTCCAAGGCCGCCGCCAGCTCGTCATCGGTCTTTGCGGGCCCATCAAAGACGATGCGCTCACCCGGACAGCCAGCGGCCCGAGCCAGGTCCACTTCCTCCCAAGATGCGGCTTCTAACCCCACTCCGGTCTGCACCAAACGCCGGAGCACCTGAACCAAGGGGTTGGCCTTAATCGCGATGGCATGCAGCGTGTCGGCGGGAAACGCCTCTTGTAGCGTCGCCACACGGTCGGTCATTCGCTGAATATCGTGGACCATCACCGCGCGTTCTAGAGCCCCGAGCCGGTTGAGCTCATGAACCCACGGCGCCAGCTCATGGACCTGGATGCGTTGGTTCATGCGGCTACCGCCCGGCCTTCCTGGACGAGGCGCTCAATCTTGCGGCGAAGGGCAGCGAGCTGTCCGCGCAACCAAGCCGCACCGGCGTCTTCCATGGTCGCGAGCTCGGTGATGAGCCGAGCCCCCAGCGCCACCCGCAACACGGACGGAGCGCCCGTTCGCGGCTCCCCCAAGGCGACCGGCTGACCCAAGTGGAATCGCTCGGCCAGCTCCAGGTGCTCTGCACTCATGTCGGTGTCGAGCAGGGTGTGCAGCGTGCGTAGAGCATCAGCCCCCAGGGGATGGCACTCA
>JBGCER010000378.1:0-16067 GCA_045106515.1 Myxococcota bacterium | reverse complement strand
AGGATGGAGTCTACTTCGTCGACGATGGCGTAGAAGGCCCGGCGCTGAACGTACTCGTCTAGGGAGTACTTCATATTGTCGCGCAGGTAGTCGAAGGCGAAGTCGTTGTTGGTGCGATAGGTGATGTCGGCGCGATAGGCGGCGCGCTTGGTGCGGTCGTTCCGCTCAGCCGGGAGGATCGTGCCGGTGGTGAGGCCGAGGAAATTGTAGACCTCGCTCATCCAGTCGCAGTCGCGACTCGCCAGGTAGTCATTGACCGTGATGACGTGGCAGCCTTCGCCGGCCAGCGCGTTGAGGTAGACCGGCAACGTGGCCACGACGGTCTTGCCCTCGCCCGTCTTCATCTCGGCGATACGTCCGCTATGAAGCACCATTCCACCGATCATCTGCACGTCGTAGTGACGCATGCCGAGGGTGCGCTTGGCCGCCTCGCGGACCGTGGCGAAGGCCTCGGCTTGGATGTCATCGAGGGTGGCGCCATTTTCAAGCTGCTGCTTGAAGGTGACGGTACGCGCCGCGAGTTGCTCGTCGGTGAGCTTCTCTAACGACGCTTCTAGTGCGCTGATCTCCGCCACCTTGGGGTGCAGTTTCTTGATCTCGCGCTCATTGGCATCGCCAAAGACCTTCTTAGCCAGGTTGGTCAGGCCGTCGAACATGGGGAACTCTCGTGTGGCTCGCGCCCTTGCGCGCATCGGTCGGCAATATGCTCACCAGTGGGGTCGGGGCAAGCTCAAGAAGTGCAGCACGGGCTAGAACGCGGGCCCGGTACGCCCAAATTCACGGAGGCGCAAGGAAGTCCATCGGATCGACCGCGTGACCGTCGACCCGAACTTCGAAGTGCAAGTGCACTCCCGTCACACGACCCGACCGGCCCATCTTGCCCACGAGTTGGCCACGACGCACCACATCTCCGGCGCGCACGCTGAGCCGCGCCAGGTGAGCGTAGCGGCTGGTCACGCCGTAGCCGTGGTCAATCTCGACGATTCGTCCGTACCCACCGCTATATTCGGCGCGCAACACCGTGCCCGGCGCCGCCGCACCGATGGGCGTGTTCTTGTCATTGGAGATGTCAATGCCCTTGTGGAACTGGGCCACCCGACCGAACGGGCTCTTCCGATACCCAAAGTCCGACGTCATATATCCCTTGCAAGGCCACGCGGAGGGTAAGGCCTGCTCCATGTCGCGCAAGTCTTCGAGTTCGGTGACCACCGTGTTCAGATCGGGCTCCGTGCTCTCGAACACGGAGACGAAATTATCGGCGCGAGCCAACACCGAATCCGCCCACTCATTGGCCGGTCTAAACGACACCGGGCCGTCGGCGTCGAACTCCACGTAGGGCTCATCGTCGTCGGTTGGCGGGTCCATCGGAGCCGACAGCGGGCCGTGGTCGCCTTCGGGGGTCAAGGCGCGAAGCTGGGCATCGTAGAGCCGCAGACGCATCAAGATCCGATCGACCTCGGCCATGCGATGATCCAGCTCCTGCACGCGCTCGCGAAGGGCCAGGTTCTCATCTAAGAGGGCGTCATACGCCAAAGTTCGGGGCATAGACACCAGCAGGGCGATGCCCGCTACGACCAAGGCCACGCCCTCGGCGATCACCAAGAGCCGGAGCATGGACAGCGTGCGGCGAGAGACCGCCACGGTCTCGCCCGGTCGGCTCACGCTTCGTCTACCGACGCCACCACAACCGTGATGTTGTCCTCGCCGCCGCGATCACACGCCAAATCCACCATGCGGCGAGCGGCTTCTTGAGGGCCGTACTGGGCCAGATGATCGTAGATCTCGTGGGGCTCCACATGACCGGACAGGCCATCGGAGCACAGCAAGAACCGGTCGCCCCGACGAACGGCCACGACCTGCACGTCGACCTCGACATCTTCTTGGTAGCCGAGGGAGCGGTAGATGACGTTGCGCATCCGATGGCTCTTGGCTTGCTCTTCGGTCAGCGCGCCCAGCTTCACTTGCCGGGCTACGAAGCTGTGGTCTTCGGTGAGTTGCTCGACCCGATCCTCGCGCACCAAATACAGCCGGCTGTCTCCCACATGAGCAACGAAGGCGTTGCCCTGGTCGAACAGCATGGCGACGGCGGTGGTGCCCATGCCATGGAACTCGGGCGCTTCCGCCGCTTTTTCGTAGATGCGGCGTCCAGAGAGGCGCAGGGCATACCGGAGCTTCTCGCGCGCTAGGTCCACGACATCGTCGCTGTCCGTCGGCAGCTGCTCGGCCACCTCCATATTCTCGACGATCTCTTCGACGGTGTTGACGCAGATGGCACTGGCGTACTCACCGCCGTTGTGTCCGCCCATTCCGTCCGCCACAACGTAGAGCTGCATTTCCTCGTTGATAAGGAAATTATCTTCGTTCTGGCTGCGCTTCAGACCGACATCAGTGATGCCGCACGAGGTCACCCGCATTGGAAAAGCTCCGGATCAGGGAGAGCGCACTAACGCGAGTCTGGGCTTGGTGAAGGCAGAGCATCGATGGCCTCGGCCAAGGCTTGGTACTCGCCCAGCCCAAGTTGCTCGGCGCGCACGCTGGGATCGATTCCCGCGGTCACCAGCGCTTGTCTTGCTCGGTCCTTGCCAAAGAGGGGTGCGAGCGAGTTGACGATGGTCTTGCGTCGGTGCGAGAACGCCGCCCGAACCACCCGGTCGAAGACCTTGGGCGTGACGTTGCCCACCTGCGGCGTGGCGTGCGTTTCGAGACGAATGACCGAAGAGTGAACCTTTGGCGCCGGGAAGAAGGAGCCGGGTGGCACCGCCAGGAGGTGGGTGCCTTGGGCGCGCGCCTGGACCTGTACAGACAAGGCGCCGAACGTCCGGGAACCTGGGCCGGCCAGCATGCGGTCCACGACCTCCTTCTGGAGCATCACCACGATGCGAGAGAAGATCTCGGGCTGGCGCACCAACTGCATAACAACGGTAGTCCCAACATTATACGGCAGGTTGGCCACGACGGTCCAGGGCCCTTCGCCCAGGAGTTCGGCCCAGTTCTGTTTGGCCGCATCGCCGCGGACCAAGCGTACGGTGGGGAAGACGCGCTCGATGTGGTCCGCCAGGTCTCGGTCGAGCTCGACAGCCGTGACGTCCGCGCCGGTCTCAACCAGGGCATGGGTCAGGATTCCAAGACCGGGACCAATCTCTAGAACACGGCTTCCCTCGCCCACTCCCGAGCGCCTGACGATCCGATTAACGATCCCCATGTCGGACAAGAAGTGCTGGCCAAAGCGGCGCCGCGCTCTCTGTTCGAGGAGCTTGAGGATCCCTTTTGGATCATCGAATCCGCCCGTTCCGCTCATCGCGCTACTCCCTGGGTGCCCACCGGCCAACTCGGCTGAGCGGCGAATCCGAGGCTGTCGGACCGCCCTGCCACCAGCCGTAGCCGGCCTGCGTTGGCAATCATGGCGCCATTGTCCGTACATCGGTGCCGAGGCGGCAGAAACACGTGCAGATCCAGGTCACTGGCCCTGCGACGCAGCTCCGAGTTGGCTGCGACCCCGCCGGCCAACGCGAGCTGGTCGATGCCAGTCATCTTCGCCGCCCGCTTGACCCGATCGAGCAAACAGTCGACGACCGCCGCCTGGAACGATGCGCAGATGTCCGCATCGGACGCACGATCGTTGCGCTGCACATGCTGACGTACCGCCGTCTTGAGCCCTGAGAACGACCAGTTGAGGTCGCCCGGATTCGGGCGAGGAAAGGCCACCGCCGTCGGATCGCCCGTCGCGGCAAGACGGTCGACGACCGGCCCACCTGGGTAGCCCAGGCCCAACAGCCGAGCGGTCTTGTCATAGGCTTCGCCCGCCGCGTCATCCACGGTTTCGCCCAGGATTTCCACCTGCCCTAGGCCATCGACTCGGTATAGAGTCGTGTGGCCGCCGCTGACGACCAAACCCAGGAATGGGTAGGTTGGCGAAGGATCTTCGAGCAGCGGCGAAAGCAGGTGACCTTCGAGGTGGTTGATGCCCACAAAGGGCACATTCCATGCACCCGCCAACCCTTGGGCATAGGTGAGACCCACCAGCACCGCTCCGATGAGGCCCGGGCCCGCCGTGGCCGCCACCCCATCAGGCCGCTCGATTCCAGCTTCTTCCAAGGCGGCGCGGACCACAACGCCCAGCTTCTCGATGTGTTCGCGGCTGGCCAACTCGGGCACCACGCCGCCAAAGCGAGCGTGGATCTGCTGAGTGTGAACGACGTCGCTCAACACGCCGCTGGCATCCACCACCGCTGCCGCCGTCTCATCGCACGACGTCTCGATTCCCAAGACCCTCAACTCGCCTCCAAGGGCCGCGGGTGTAACCCATGCACAAGACCCGCGAGTTGAAAAACTACTTCTGGCGAAACTCCATAATCACATCGTAGGCTTCGCGGATCGCTTGGGTCTGAGCCAGGGCAAACTGCTGGAGTGCAGGCGATAAATGCGCGACCCGATCCGGGTGGTTCAGCTTGAGGGCGGCCTTGTAGGCGGACTTGACCTCATCATCGGTGGCGGTCCGTTCGAGGCCCAGCACCTGGTAGGCATCACCGCTGGCGGCGGCGGCTGGTGGCGGCGTTTGGGCGCGCTGTCTGCGGTCGTCTTCATGCGAGTGCTGACGTCGGTCCCTGTCGTGGGACTCTTGCGTGTGCTCCCAGCCTTGGCTCTCTCTGGCGGCGCCGGCCCGAGACATGAGGTAGCGCGCAAGCTCGGTAGGCGCCGTATGGATTCCTCCAGGATGATGGCCCACAATCAAGCCATCGCGGAAGAGGTAGTAGCCCTCGGGCACCGGGCCCCCGCCCCGACGCATCGGACCGGTGCTGGTTCGGAAGTGGGTCTCCCAAAAGTCGCGTGGTGTGGGCCGACTACAGTCCACCTGCGCCACGCTCACACCCGATGGGTCGAGGTCTTGGAGCGCGTCCACGACGCCCGGATCGATGCCTCTGGGCCGATGCGCAACCCGCACACAAGCGAACCGCCGTCGGCCGACGGAGGCGCTAAACGTCTGGGGAGTCAACGTCATCACTCTGGGGCGCATGATCCCCCCGTATCGCGATGCCGAACCGCCGCCTCCCGCATAGGCGAACCCATGCTCGACACCTCCCCTCCCCCCAGCCCCTGGCTCGTATTTCTTACCGGCGTACTTGGCCTCTGCTGCGTACAAGTGCTGGCGCCAGTCGGCTGGGCACTGGGCAACCGATACATGAGGATCTGCCTACGCCAAGGCCTCGAACCCGATCCGTTGGCGCGCATGGGCAGAGTCATGGGCTTGATCGGCACCCTGGTGTGGGGCTCGCTCGGATTCTTAGCCTTGGCCGGCTGGCTCATCGCCTATGCCTGGACCCGCTGAGAGCCTCGGCCCAACCAACCGATGGAACTGCCTCGGATGGCCTCGACCGTCGCTTCAATGTCTAGAGAATCGGATTCTTTGCCCTGAATGCGACGAAGATCGGCGAGCTCCCGAAGCGCGCCCGTGTTGAACGGCACCAGTCGGGCCGCCTGCGCTAGGCACTGCTCAGCCTCGGGTATTCGTCCTAGATCACGAAGAATTCGAGCCCATGTGGTGAGCAGTCGCACCGGCGATACACCGACGGTCTCGGCGTAGGCACGCACCCGTCGCTCCGCCTCCCCCAGGTGGCCTTCCCGCCGCAAGAGCTCGGCGCACACAAGGGCTCTGGGCCTGCGATCAATAAGGGGAAAGGCAGTAATGGGCTCCGACGCAAGCCGCTCGGACGTCAGCTCGCCTCGGCCCCATGCGGCACTCGCGGAGCCATCGAACCCACGCCGCCAGCCGATCAACAGCCCGACTAGGAGGCCCAGCGCCGGCGTGAGCCACGCCACACCCCACAGGGCGCTACCGAGCAAATCACCGGCATCGGGCGTCGGCAGCGACAGGGGCACCGCGATGAGCACGAGGGTCAGCACGAACCCGATCGCGATGGGACCCGCTACCAATCGCGTCGGGGCCCAGATCCCCACAGCAGGCCCTTCGACCCCGACCGCTTCGAGCGCCTGCCGAACACGCCGGTGCCAGACCGCGCTACTCAGCAGCATAAACAAGCATAATGGGCCGCTCACGAATAGGCTGGCCACCGCCACACCCACAGAAAACACGCCCTCTGAGACCATCGAGCCGTCCACGGTCATCGACAAGACCAAGGGCCCGAACAAGGCCCCGAATAGAGCGCCCGCGACCAATACGGCCCCCAGGGCAAACGCGAGCACCAGCCGCTGCCGCGACGCAGATACATCCATCAGTAGTGCCGGAAGGTCTATGGCCACCCGATGGCGTACCGCCCCAAGCGCCCTCCAGCGAGGCCCGATGACCTCTGCGGACAATCAGGGGCTATGCACGACCTTGGGTCGGTATGCGGCCGGGTCAAACCGCCCGCCATCGCGGTCCCCATCGTGGCACGCGCGACACGCGGCCTCTTCGGGACTCTTTAGAATATTGCCGGTAGATGGCCGAGTTACATGCCGTCTTCCCGAGCCGTGGCACGCCTCGCACTGAACGCCACGCAGGGCCGCAATCTCGGTCACGCCGCCCGGTCCCCCCGGTTGTTCCCAGCCCGTCACATGGCAGCCCACGCACGCTGGGTCCCGGCCGTGTTGGTCATCGCGAAGGGTCTCCCACGCGGTGGCGTGGGGCGTGGCCGACCACTGAGCATGCTCGGCCGCATGACACGCGATGCACGCATCAGAGCCGATCCACGGCCCATGACCGGACACGAGCTTGGGGGCATCATCGGGGATCGGAGCGCCAGCGCTGGCGTCGATCTCTGACAGGACCTGGGTGACACGAGCTTGAGTCGGGCCGTGGCTCGCGACCTGATCCGACAGGTCCACGTTGCGAACAGCCAGAGACACCCCAGGTTCAGAGCCATTCATTGGCGCGATACCGAGCGTCTTTCCCCGGGGTATCGGAGCCAACATCAGCGCCTTCCCGAGCGAAGCTCCACCGCTTGGACTCCGCACCAGCGCCACGCCCAGTTCGGCCTTGCCATCCCCGTCGAACAGGCTTCCCAACGCCCGCAGAGGCCCGCGGTCTTGGGGCAGCAACCCGATGACGAGGTCCACCTCCGGCATCTGCTGCACTTCGCGAGTCCAAGCCTCGCTGGGAGACTCGACCGTGCACCCCGGCACCAGCCCATCGGTCAGACCCACGATCCCGACCTGAGTGCCTGCCACCTCGACAATGCGATGCCCCTCAAAGGGGCGACGGCCATCACACACCAGATTGGCGGCCAAAACCGGCAGCGCGTGTCGAGCGACGAGGCCCTCTACAAAGCCTCGGCCAAGATCCCAATCACGCCGGGAGAGCGCCATGGCATCGACGCCGTCACGGGCAAAAACCTCGCCCACGAGCTCCGCCTTCTTTCGGGCCGCGTTGAGATCTCGCAGGTCCCGCGGAGACAAGGTGCCGCCGCCGTCCACCACAATGCGAGGCGGAGCGATGTCTGAGAGGGCCGTCGTTCGCCTGGGCAGACCGCCCAGAGGATTCTTCGGTCAACCACAAGGCTCGAGTTCGGCCTGGACCTCACTGCTAAAGACCAGAGACCAAGGTTGAGAACTCGGCGCCGTCTGCGGGGTGGGCGCGGTGGTAGACGGCCCAGGTGCGGTGGCCTGGGGGGCCGGGCTAGAGCAACCGACGCAGATCAAGCCGAGCACGATGCTTCGCATACAACCTCCACAGGCGAACTAACGCCTCTACTGCGGCGCGGCCGGAACCGGCTCGACGGCCTCTTCCGTGGGATTGAGCAGGCCCTTCTCTTCGTCGCCTTCGAGCTTCTTGCCATACTCATTGAGCAAGTCCTTGATCCGAGAGGCGATCTTGGATTGCACCACGTACACCACAGGATCTCCGGCGATCATGAGGTACTGACTGGGCTCTGGGGGATCGGAGCTGTCGTCGTCGAAGGTGTCTCCGAGGAGCAGCAAGACAGGTTCGGAGCCGTCGAACTTCACGCTGACCGTATTAGCAGCGGGGTCGAGCCCGTACTTGGCCAGGTCGGTGGCATCATCGATGAACTGCCGGGCCCGCGGATCGGTGATGTCGGAGGCCAAGCGTTTGGGGGTCATGCCATTGATGGGCGCATCATCGGGCCACCGCCAGCCATCGGGGGTGCGCCGGATGGGGATGGGCTCATAGTCGGGGGTCGACACGACGTACTCGGTGACCGTGCCGGCGTCCAAGTAGAGCAATCGCGTGTCCCGATAGTCGGCGTCATCGAGCAAAAAGGCAGAGAGAAAGCCGTCTCGGCCGCGGTAGACCGCGTCGTCTTCAACCCGATAGATGTAGCGCTCCTGGGGCTCGGAGTCCGGCACCACATCGCCCACATGCAGGGTCACCGACTCACCGGACTCGACACCGATCTTCACCGAGTGTTTATACGGTTCCAGCCCATATTTGGCCAAGTCCGCCGGCTTGTCCTCGACGAAGGTCGACGAGCGGAGTGAGCCCGTTCGCCCGAGCATCGTGCGGATCCGCTGCAGATCGGCTCGCTGGCTCATCGGCTCAGATTGCTGCCACCGTCGCTCGTCCACGCGCTTGAACGCGATGCGTCGGCCGTCGACCGTCGCGTCAATGACCACCGCTTCATCGGCGTCTAACGCCGCGAATCGATCCTCGCGGAAGTCTTCGACGTCCATGCGCCAATAGTCCACCGCCGACTTCTTCACGACGTAGACCGTATCGCCGGGCACCGGTCGCACGTACCAGGACACCGATGTGGGGTTGGGTACGCCGGCCTGGAAGGTCAGAGACCGACCACCCTCCAGATCGAGCTTGATCGAAATGGCATCGTCGCCAAAGCCGTACTCTTCGAGGGTTCCCGGGTCCGCGACCTTTGCGCGGGCCACCAGGTCGTGGGTCTGATGGCCGACTCGGCGAACCATCGAGCTGGAGGGCCGCCAATCGCGACCGACCCACTCCCAATCCCCATCTTTGCCCAGCTGGAACTGAAGCGTGCCTTCGGGACGAGTCAGGGTGATGCCTCGGAGATCTTCCTTTTCAAAGGCGAAGATCTGAGGAGTCTGAACATCGGCGACCTCGGCCGGCTGCATCTGCGTCACGAAGAACCAGGTCCCGCCGATGAGCGCCAGCGCCCCTAGCGCGATCCCTGCACCCAAAAACCGCTTCATCGTTCCCTCCTGAGCCACCAAACCACGCCGCCACACAGCACGACCAACAAAGGCCAAATCCCGATGACCAGCCAGCCCACTCGGGACAGCGCGTCGGGAGACATGGTCACAGAACGCACAGCCGAGGTGCGTCCTGTCACGGCCATCCGCTCATCATCGCGGACCAACCACCGAACCGCGTTGGTCGCTAAGGCAGGATTTCCCAGACGAATCATGAGCTCATTGCTCACCATACTGGCGTCGCCGAACACGAGGACTCGACCCTCGCCGTCTGCGTTTTCAATGACAAGGCCCACGTCGACGGGGCCGGCCTCATCGATGCCAGGATCGAAGTCCGCGGGGGGAGACTCTGGCTGGACTTCCAGCCAGCCTGAACGGCCCGAGCGAAGCAGGCGGGTGGTGGTGATGCCATCGACCGGACTGACCCGAAGGGCGGCGCCATGGGCAAATACGACCTTGATGTCTTCGGCAGCCAGGTCATCAACGATGGGGTGGCGGCCAAGGGCAGGCAGCCACCAGTCATCGAACGGCACCAGACTCGGTCGGTCATACGCGGTGCCCGCAGGCACCACGACACCAAGGTCCCCCAACCACTCCAGCTTCGGACGGTTGGGTTCGACCCAGATCCCCACGCTTCCACCTTGGCGAAAATATTGGCGGATCGCCGCTTCTTCGCTGGGGTCGTACGCGGTCTTCGGGCCGACGATCAACAGGGCGTCGGTATTGGGCGGCACCTGGGGAGCGCCCGCTGAATCTCGATCCCGCAGCAGGTCGACGGTGTCTACGTCCCAGCCCTGCCGCTCGATCAGCGATACCAGCCGTTCCAGACCCTGAGCCGTGCCATCGGACGGGTCGAGCTCGCCATGCCCCTGGAGAATGACCACCGTGCGGGTCTGTGGGGACAGCACCTGCTGCATGCCGCGGGCAACTAGAGACTCACCCAGAAAGTCTAGTTTCTGAGTGCCATCTTCATTGGACCCAGGGACGCGCTTGAAGACCTCGCGCTCCTTGAAGTCCACCCGCGTCTCGCCCCGACGAACCACGAGCGTGCCGTAGTTGCTGAGCTCCAAGGACTCCGCCACTTGTCGGTCGCGGTCCAAGTCCACGAACCGCGTGACCACATTGCTGCTGGAGATCTCGATCTCTCGCAGAAGATCCTTGATGCGACGGTCCTTGTACGCCCCCTGAGGCGTTCGCTTCTGGTGGCTCGTACCGATGACCTCGACCAGGACGTCGCCCTGGTCGACTTCCGCCAAGGTCGCGAAGGTGTCGGGCTCCAGGGTGGCCTGGCCATCGGCCGTCAGGTCTACGCGGGTCCGGTACCGTCCCGCCAGATCCACCACCGCACCCACGATAAGGGTGACAAAGAGACCCACCAAGACCGCGTTGGCACCGGTGGACAAACGACGTTGCAGTCCGGGCTTCATCTCCACCTCCGGCTCTCAAGGGAGCGCCACGTGAGGAAGAGAAAGAGCACAACAAAACCGCCAAAGTAGACGATGTCTGCCGTATCGATGACGCCCCGAGCGAAGCCCCGGAGGTGCTCGATGACCGAGATCCGCTGCAGCACGGGGGCCATCCACTCTGGAAGAAGCGCCTGAGCGCTGTCGGCCAACCAGAACGGAAGCAGCAACAACACCGTGCCAACGCCGGCGACCATCTGATCTTTGGATACGCTGCTCACGAAGAGGCCCGCCGCCGCGTACGCCGCGCACAACGCGAGCAAGCCCACGTAGCTGGTGAGCAGAGCGCCCGGATCCGGCTCGCCGTACATCCACAAGATGACCGGGTACATGCCGGTGAGCAGCAGCAGCACGCTACACAGGGCCATCGTCGCCAGCCACTTGCCGCAAATCAGGGCCCACAGCGGAACGGGCGCGGTCATCAGCAGCTCAAGCGTGCCGATTCGGGTCTCCTCAGCGAGCTGGCGCATGGTGACCAGTGGCAAACAGAACAGCAGCACCACCGCCAAGTTTCCAAGCAATGGCCGGAGCGAAGCCTCGCCGGACACGGCGAGTCCCAAGTGGAAGAAGACGCCTCCTAAAAAGAGGAACGCCCCCAAGAATACCCAGGCCAGCGGCGACAAGAAGAGTACCCGTAGCTCTTTGCGGGCGATGGCCAATGTGGCTCGAAAGAAGCCGGGCAGCTTTGCGGTTTTGGTGCTCACGAGCCCTCCCGTACCAGGGCTAGGAAGACGTCTTCCAGTGAAGCGGCCCTTGGAGACAGCCCGTGCACAGCCCAGCCTTGGGCCGCCGCGAGCGAAGCGACGGACGCCACCAGATCCGCAGAGCCTTCGAGGCGAAAGCGCATGGTGTTCGGGGTGCTCGACTCCAGAATGCTGACGGAGGAGACCGCCGCAAGCTCCGCGAGCGAGGCCGTAGATTGCTCGTTCGGGCCCGAAGCGATGAACTCGACCCAAGGACCTGCGCCAGCCGCCTGGGCCAAGGAGTCCACAGTGCCATCCCCCGCGATTTTGCCCCGATGGATCAGGATCACCCGATCGCAGAGCAGCTCAACCTCTTGCAAGATGTGGGTGGACAGCACCACCACACGCTCCCGCGCCAGGTCGCGAACCAAGGACCGAATCCCAACCAATTGAGCAGGGTCTAATCCGCTTGTCGGCTCATCGAGAATCAAGACGGGCGGGTCGTGCAGCAGGGCCTGGGCCAGCCCAACCCGCTGTCGGTAGCCCTTGGAGAGCGCGCCCGTGAGACGCTTCTCCATCTCGCGAAGGCCGACTTGGTCCATGACGTCGCCGACCCGTTTTAGACGCTCAGACCGGCTCAATCCACGAATCTCGCCCACGAAGGAGAGGTACTCGCCGACCTTGAGCTCCGGGTAGAGCGGTGGCGTCTCGGGCAGGTAGCCCACGCGCGCCTTCACCTGCAGCGGCTGGTCGAACACGTCGAACCCCGCCACCTTCGCCGTGCCGCTCGTCATCGGCAAGAAGCCCGTGAGCATGCGCATGGTGGTGGTCTTGCCCGCCCCGTTCGGCCCCAAGAAGCCGACGATTCCTTGGGACTGCACGTCGAGATCCACCGCATCCACAGCGGTGAATCGACCGTAGCGCTTTGTGAGGCCACGGGCCTCGATCATGGATGCTCCTAAAGAAGTTCGGCGCATAACCCAAGGGGCGGCCAACCGGTGCCCGCATCGGATAGCAGGGCCTATGCGACGACTCTTCGCCCTGGCCCTCCTCTGTACGCTGCCCGCTCGGGCCACGGTCGTCGACCGAGTGGTCATGGTGGTGGATGATGAGATCATCCTAGCGTCAGATGTGCATATCGAAAGCATCTTGTCTGGGCTGGACGCCCCACCGCTCCCGTTTTGGACGCTGGAGCATGGAACGGGCGAGGAGCGCCTTCGTGAAGCGGCGATCGTTCGGGCCCTCGCGGCCGGCGTTCAACTCTACGAACCCAAGCCAGACGAGGTCGACGCGCGCCTCGCCCTCGTGAAGCTGCGGCTGGGATCAAGTTGGGAGCCGCTGAAGGCGCTGACGGGGCTCGATGATGCGGCAGCCCGCAGGCTATTCGTCCGCCGCATGGTGGTGGAGCGCTACCTGTCACGCAACGTGCCTGACGACCCGGACAATCCAAAGGCCTGGCTCGCCGCGTGCCACGACTTTCTTGAGCAGGTGCAGGGTCGGTATACCGTGCGCGTGGTGGCCCCCCGCGGTGGCCCTTGATCCCACAGCTCGCACAAGCAACCGACGTCGCCGCCATTGCGCAAACCGAGCACCACGCCGATCCGCGGGGTTGGTCCGAGGCCCAGGTGCGCTCCCACCTCGGTCACCCGTGCGCAGACTCCACCGTCGTGCACATCGAGGGCACTGCCCGCGCTCACTTGCTCGCCCTGTGCGTAGCGGACGAAGCCGAGGTCGTGACGATCGCCGTGCATCCACAGTTCCGCAGGCAAGGACTGGCCCAGGCGCTGCTTCGGGACGCGATGGCCCGATGGCAGCATGCAGGCGTACAACGCGTCTTTCTAGAAGTGCGGACCGACAACGCGGCCGCCATCGCCCTGTATGGGGCGCTGCAGTTCACCCACGTAGGCCGCCGACCTGGGTACTACCGGGACGGGTGCGACGCGGTGGTGATGGCCCGACCGCTGTCGCCCAGCCCCTAGCGCCTGCCTACTTCTTGAACTCGACGGTCTTCTTGACGGGCTGCGGCTTGACGATCCGCGAGAAGCGCCACGAGTTGACCCGGCGAACCAAGCAGGATTCTAGGTTGGCGTCCGACACGCCCGACCCTGTGGCCTTGGCCTTGCCGACCGAACCGTCCGTCTCCACCGTGAAGGTCACAATCCATGAGCCCCGAAGGTCTGGAGAGGCTCGCAAGCTGCTTTCGTAGCAAGGGCGGAGCCGCGGCAACTGGCGACGCAGCACCTTCTGAACCATGTAGGCAATCTTTTGAGGATCGGACAGCGGCGGGCCCGACTGGCTCACCCGCCCAGCATCCATCTGGAAGCCGCCAGAGCCCACTGATGACGAGCCCATGCCCTTGGCGATGTCCAGGTCATCTGCGATGCCAGTAGGCGTTAAATCACTTCCACCGCGGACTTTTCCAGCCACATCTTCGGTCTTTTCCGAGCCCAGTTGCGCCAAGAGCGCAGCATCGTCCGCGTTGGACCTGCCACCGATCTTGGGCGCGGACAAGACCGCGGCGTCTCGGCCCGACACGTCACGTGTATCGGACGCCATTCGAGACTTGGATTGCCCATTTCCCGCCGTCTTTACGGTGCTCTGCTTGACGTCTTTCG
This sequence comes from Myxococcota bacterium, assembly GCA_045106515.1. GTDB lineage: Bacteria > Myxococcota_A > UBA796 > UBA796 > REDI01. The sequence continues at coordinate 2,189 of JBGCER010000378.1, read as the reverse complement.
CGTCGATGGGGGGTTCGTCGGCGGTGGTGGCGACGATCAGCACATCGAGGTCCGGCGTATAAAATTGGCCGCCGTTGTCATCGAAGTCGAGGACAGCAAGTTCGGGCGCGGGCCGAGTGGCCAGGTAAATTGCGCCGGCCGCGACGAGCAACACCACCGGGGTGGCGACGAGAAGGGGCATCAACGCGCGTCGCTTGGCTCGCTTCCGGTCGCTTGCGGCTTGGGCGAGCTTTACGTCCTCGCCCGGATCCGTCGCGGCTTCTTCGCCGGGAATGTTGGCGAAGCAGCCAGGACAAGTGCCGCCATAGATGACGACACTCTCATCGATGGATGTGCTGCAGAACGGACACGCTTCCAAGACGTTCTCCCGAGAACCGGCGCATGGGCACCCTGTAAATCGGCGTAGAGACGAGCGACTATACCCTCGACCTCGTGTGGGACCAACCGCAAGTGTGCCGGTTCCGTAGATGTGGCCCGCATTCCTGCGACGTCACGGGACTCATCGGTTCCCGTCACCCACCCTGAAGTGATTGTAGGCCGTACATCACGTCGAGCGTCGTGACAGTGACATTGCACCAGGCGTGAAAGAAGGCGCCAGCCATCACGTCGCCCGTGCGCGCCCGCAACCAGCCGAAGATCAAGCCGGGGCCGATGATGAACACGTGCCACCATTGGTAGACCACCAGCGTGTGGCCAAATGCGAAGATCACCGTGGCGATGAGCAAGCCCGGGCCAACCAGAGTTCCAAAGACGGACCATTTTCGGCCAAAGAGCTCGTCAAGCCGAGTCTGTAGGTAGCCTCGATAGAAGAACTCCTCGGGGATGGCCACGAAGAATAGATGGTAGCCGATCAACAGCAAGGTGCTGCCTATAGTCGGCCATAAAACTGGAAAGCCTGCTTCAATCCGGACGTCCTGAAGGATGTGAACGTGCCAGACGTGGTAGCCCGCGACGAACGGCACCACGATGACGCCGATGAAGATGGCATTCCACTTTAGAACCGGCTTCCATACCTTCCAATCACGAAGGGCCGGCAAGGCCAGCGGGTAGGCCCAGCTGTCGACGCCGCGCCACTTGCAGACCAATACCGGCACGTACATGAACAGGATCGGCACCACGGCCAATACGAGCTGCCAGCCCGAGCCCATGCCTTTGGTGGCCTCGTACACAAGGCGAGCGCCCCAGATAACCCCGTTCACGCCGAGCCAGAGCCCGAGGACTTCGAGGAGGATCCGCCACGCCGGCTCTCCGGTAGGCTCTCCAGCGACAAACGGGGCAGGCTCACTCACAGGGGTCCCTCGGCCGCGTCCACCAAGTGGGGTCCCAGCAGCAGCGCCCGTACCCCGCTGCGTCGCCACGCGCGCACCGCATCACCGGGCCGAGCCGCAGGAGGCTCCCGATCCAGGCCGAGGGGCAGCGCAGCGAGGGCGCCGCATCCCGTCTTCTGGCGAACGAGGTGAAGCAGACGCCGGAGCTCGGGCTCATCGGTGGGGTGAACCCGCCGCGCCAGCACCCGACCATCCTTGGCCACGACCGCGGGATGAGCGCGTGCAAACTCCGCATCCGCTTTGAGCGCAACGCCGCCCAAACCCAACATATGAGGCACACCCTCGCTACCGAGCAGCCCCCCGGTCTCCCCGTCCCAGACACAGCCGGCCTCTTCGCGAGGATCGCGCCCCAGCAGGCTTCGTGTGTGCGCCACGGCGTCGGGCCGATCCGCCCGGACGAGGACCGAACGGGCGCCGCCGCCCCAGTGGCCCGCCCCACCCCGGCCTTGAAAGCGCGCCACCGCGGCCCCATCGACGAGGCGCGCAGCAGCGGCCTCGATGGCGTCTACGCCCACCAAGGGCTGCACCGCCGCCGCGCGCAGAGCGAGGCCGCACTGCTCATCACTATAGGAGCGACCGAGTCCGGGTCCCACGACCTGGTGAGGGGCGACGCCCCCTTGGTCGGTCGCAGCACCCAGCGGCAGAGAGCGGGCCCCGGGCTCCGGCAGCAGGAACAAGCTGTCCACGTCCAGCGTCTCGACGATTCGCGCCACCAATCGTGGATTGTCGAACAAGGCCCCGCCGAGAACCACCCGCGACGCGCCGTTCTGCAATACGTGGGTCCGCACGACGCCACCCAACCCATCGACCAGGTTCTCCAAGATCGACGCCGCCGCAGTCGACACCGGGGCATCGCGAAGC
>JBGCER010000377.1:0-8300 GCA_045106515.1 Myxococcota bacterium | reverse complement strand
GGCGGCTACGGCGGCGGCGGCGGCGGCGGTGGTCGTGGTGGTGGCGGCGGCTACGGCGGCGGCGGCGGAGATCGCTGGTAGACCTCGTCGGATCCGATCCGAATCTAAGCCCAGGAACCGTTCGGTTCCTGGGCTTTTTCGTGTCTTGGCTGAGCGGCGTTGTGGGCGGGAAGCCCGGCATAATTTCGGCCCGCTGACATCCGTGGGTGGTCAGCACTTGCCGGTACGGGTCCTCGTGTCCACAAACGGGCCGAGAGGTGGGGCTGTCCTCAATCGTGACATCGGTTGACGGGTGGTTCCGCGTGTGTAGCTATCGCTCGTTTCCGGGGCTCCCCCACCGCCAAGGTTGGCGATGATGCGGATCTTCGGCGAGTAGGAGGATGTATCCCAATGGGCAAGATCATCGGAATCGATCTCGGCACCACCAACTCGGTTGTGGCCATCATGGAAGGCGACAAGGCAGAGGTCATCGTCAACGATGTTGGCGACCGCACCACGCCGTCCGTCGTCGCGTTCACCAAGGATGGTGAGCGGTTGGTCGGCGTCGTCGCGCGTCGACAAGCCATCACCAATCCCGAGAACACCATCTTCTCGTCGAAGCGCCTCATCGGAAGGCGATTCGACGAGTCCAAGAAGGCGGTCCAGCGCCTCCCGTACGATGTCGTCGCAGCCAGCAATGGCGGGTGTCGGATCCGGGTGCAGGACAAGGACTACAGCCCGCCTGAGATCAGCGCCATGGTGCTTCAGAAGCTCAAGTCGCAAGCGGAAGCCTACCTGGGCATGCCGGTGACCGAGGCGGTCATCACGGTGCCGGCGTACTTCAACGACGCCCAGCGTCAGGCCACCAAAGACGCGGGGCGTATCGCGGGCCTCGACGTCAAGCGCATCATCAACGAGCCCACAGCGGCCGCGTTGGCGTACGGGTTCAACAAGAAGGAAGACCAAACCATCGCGGTCTACGACTTCGGTGGCGGTACCTTCGACGTGTCCATCCTCGAAGTGAGCGAAGGCGTCGTCGAGGTCAAGTCGACCAATGGCGACACCAACCTTGGCGGAGACGACGTAGACCACGTCCTCATCGACTGGCTTGCAGCCACGTTCAAGAAAGACACGGGCATCGACGTCACGTCCCAAAACATGGTGCTTCAGCGCCTCAAAGACGCGGCTGAGAAGGCCAAAATCGAGCTCTCTAGTGCCCCTCGTACCGAGATCAACCTGCCCTTCCTCACCGCCGACGCCAGCGGACCCAAGCACCTGCAGGTCAATCTGACCCGGGCCGAGTTCGAAAAGATGATCGACCCGATCATCGCGCGGACCCTCGATCCTTGCCGCAAAGCCATCAAGGACGCCAAGGTCAGCCAGTCCGAGATCGACGAGGTCATCTTGGTCGGTGGTTCCACGCGGATCCCCCTCGTGCAGAAGCGCGTTGAAGAGCTCTTCGGCCGCGCGCCCAACAAGTCGGTCAACCCCGACGAGGTCGTGGCCGTCGGTGCGGCCATCCAAGGTGGCGTGCTCGCGGGCGACGTGACGGACATGCTGCTGCTCGACGTCACTCCACTGTCCTTGGGTATCGAGACCCTCGGCGGCGTGATGACCAAGCTCATCGAGCGGAACACCACCATTCCGACCAGCAAGAAAGAGGTCTTCTCGACCGCCGCCGACAACCAGACGGCCGTCGATGTCATGGTTTACCAAGGCGAACGTCAGATGGCCAAGGACAACAAGCTCCTTGGAAACTTCCGTTTGGACGGGTTGCCCCCGGCTCCCCGCGGACGCCCTCAGGTCGAAGTCAAGTTCGACATCGACGCCAATGGCATCCTCTCTGTGTCCGCCACCGACAAGGCGACGAACCGCCAGCAGAACATCACCATCGAAGCCAGCTCCGGCCTGTCCGAAGCCGACATCAACCGCATGGTGAACGAGGCGAAGGAGAACGAGGCTGCCGACGGCGAGCTCCGCGAGCTGGTCGAAGAGCGGAACGGACTCGATAGCCTGATCTACCAAGTCGAGACCACGCTCACCGAGGCCGGCGACAAGGCCAGCCCCGACGTGAAGAGTGAGATCGAGGCCGCGCTGGTCACCGCTCGCGAAGCCAAGGACTCCGACAACTTGGACAGCATCAAGAGCGCCAAGGATGGACTGTCCAAGGCTGCGCACAAGCTGGCCGAAGCGGCCTACCAGAGCCCCGAGGGCGCAGACGGATCGGACGAGCGCCGAGTAGGCAGAGAGGGTAGAGCTCGGGGCTCACCGTACCACGAGAACAAAGACGTCGACACGCAGTTCACTGGGGTCGCTTCCCTTCCTCGGGACGCGGCCTTCTGCCTGTCCGGGTTGCCAGTCACTGGTGGCGCCGGGCGCGTGTCGAGGAGGGCCGATTGGCTCGCGACTACTATGAGGTCTTGGGCGTTAGCAGAGATGCTGGCGCTTCTGAGATCAAGAAGGCCTACCGCAAGCTCGCGATGAAGGACCACCCGGACCGAAACCCGGATGATCCAGACGCCGAGAATCGCTTCAAAGAAGCGTCGGAAGCCTATGAAGTCTTGTCGAACGACGAGAAGCGAAAGGTCTATGACCAGTATGGTCACGATGGCCTTCGCGGTCGTGGGTATGAGCCCAACTTCACCGATGCGTCGGACATCTTCAGCGCCTTCGCCGATATGTTCGGGTTCAACCTCGGTGGACGCGGTGGCGGAGGGGGCGGCGGTCGCCGTCGTGGTCCCCGCCGCGGCGCAGATCTCGAATACCCCATGCGGCTCAGCTTCTTGGAAGCGGCTCATGGCGTGAAGCGCGAGATCGAAGTGGCGCGTCACGCCCACTGCGATTCCTGCGAGGGCAATGGCCTCAAGTCGGGTCGGTCTCCGGACACCTGTGGCACCTGTGGGGGCGCCGGTCAGGTGATTCAACAACAAGGGTTCCTGCAGATCCGCATCTCGTGCCCCACCTGTGGCGGTCGCGGCCAGAGTGTGTCTGCCGACGACCGATGTGATGTGTGTTCCGGCTCGGGTCGGCAGCGGTCGAGCGAAGAGCTCACCGTCACCATTCCCGCCGGTGTGGACACGGGGATGCAGCTTCGTTTGGTGGGTAAGGGCGAGGTTGGCGACCCTGGCGCGCCTCCGGGCAACCTCTTCGTGACCATCCAGGTGGAATCTCACGAAGTCTTCAAACGAGACGGTCCTCACACCTATGTGAGCATCCCTGTGCCGTACCCCGTGATGGTGCTTGGCGGCGATATCTCGGTTCCAAACATCGATGGCGAGGAGCCCCTTACGCTTCCTCGCGGGACGGAATCGGGCAAGGTGTTCACCCTGTCGCGCAAGGGCATCCCTCGCGTCAACGGCCGTGGGCCCCGGGGCGACCACCACGTTCAAGTCGTCGTAGATGTACCTACAAAGGTGTCAGAAGAGGAAGAAGAGCTGCTGCGTCAGCTCGCTCTGCTCCATGACACCCAGATTCAGGAGAAGGGGTTCTGGCGCAAGCTGTTCGGGTAGTTCCGGGTAAGGATGTGCCGGTGTAAGCGCGGCGAGGCGGCCGCGTAGAGCATGTGTTCTACGGGAGGAGCTGTGTCGGACATCGAAGCCATCGAGGCGAGGATCGCCGAAACCGCCAAGATCTTTACGGCGGCCCGCGGTGAGATGGGGCGGATCCTTGTGGGTCAGCGGTACATGGTGGACCGCTTGCTGATCGGCCTGCTCGCGAATGGGCACGTGCTCATCGAAGGCGGGCCGGGCTTGGCAAAGACCACGGCGGTCAAGGCCTTGGACAGCGCCATGGACCTCAAGTTCAGTCGCATCCAGTTCACGCCGGATCTGCTGCCTGCCGACCTGATCGGTACGCAGATCTACCAGCCGGCCAAGGGCGGGTTCACCACCCAGTTCGGCCCGGTGTTCGCGAACATCTTGCTGGCCGATGAGATCAATCGATCGCCCGCCAAAGTGCAGTCCGCGCTCTTGGAGGCCATGCAGGAACGTCAGGTGACCATCGGCACCGACACCTACCCTCTGCCCGCGCCATTCTTGGTGTTGGCCACGCAGAACCCGGTCGAGCAAGAAGGCACGTACCCCCTGCCTGAAGCGCAGGTGGACCGGTTCATGATCAAGCTCTCTGTGGACTACCCGAGCCTCGAAGAGGAGCTTGAGATCATCCGGCGGTCGGGCCAACCTATGCCCGAGCTCCAGCCGGTCGCCAGCGCCGAACAGGTGCTGGCCGCCCAGCGCTTGGTGCAGGAGATCCGGGTCACCGATGTACTCATGCGGTACATCGTCGACTTGGTCCGAGCCACAAGGAACCCAGGCCAGCTCGACAAGAAGCTCGGAAGAACCATTGAATATGGCGGTTCGCCTCGGGCATCCATCGCTCTGGCTGGCGCAGCCCGAGCCCACGCCTTCTTGAATGGCCGGGGCTACGCTCTCCCCGAAGACGTCAAGGCCATCGCTCCCGATGTGCTCCGGCACCGCATCTTGCCGACGTACGAGGCCGAGGCCGAAGGCATCGACTCCGACGTCCTGGTCAAACGCATCCTCGACCTGGTTGAAATGCCTTGAGCCTGACGGCGGACGAGCTTCGGGAGCTTCGCCGCATCCACGTTGCGGCGGGACGCCGGGTGGATTCGCTGCTCGCCGGGGACTACCGCTCGGCCGTTCGCGGCCAAGGCATGGAGTTCGAAGAGGTGCGCGCCTATGTACCGGGCGATGACGTGCGCCACATCGACTGGAACGTCACGGCGCGGACTGGCGAGCCCTTCGTCAAAGTCTTCCGCGAAGAGCGCCAGCTCACGGTGCAGCTGCTGGTCGACGTATCGGGCAGCACCCGAGTAGGCAGTGGCGGACGCGATGGAAAAACGCTTCGAACCCTGCAAATTGCACGGGTAGCGGGTGGCATTGCCTATGCGTCGATCCGCAATCGCGACCGCATTGGGCTGGTGACGTTCACCGATCGGATCGAGCAATACTTGCCGGCTCGAACCCGTCGCGGACATGTCTGGGCGGTGATTCAGGCGGTGTTCGAGGCCGCGGGCCGACATCGTGGAACCGACCTCTCAGCGGCGCTGCAGTTTGTCGCTCAGGTCCAGCGTCGGCGGGCCGTGGTCATTGTGGTCAGTGACTTTCTGGACGATGGCGCGTGGCCTGAGGCCATCGCAAGCCTCTCGCGGCGCCACCAGGTGCATGCCATCTGCGTGCATGATGACCTGGACCAGGCGCTTCCCGGTCTGGGCCTGACCGAAGTGGTTGATGCCGAAACCGGGCGGACCAAGCTGGTTGATGCGGGTCGATGGATCGCCGAGCAGGGTGTCGCGTCCCGCGTGCAGGAGCTTCGGCGGCGGGGGGCTCGCGCGGTGGCTTTGTCTACCAATGACGATCCATTCTTCGCATTGCATCGTCATTTTCAAGCGGTGGGGGCGCGTCGGTGAACCGTCTCTTGCCGGTTGTGACCCTCCTCATCGCCTGTTCGGGGGGACTTCAGACTCCGACGAATGCCGACCCAGACGTGTTGGACGTCAAGTCCTGGGTCGAGGGCGATCTGGACCGGGGAGTCGGCACCCTGGTCGTGCAGGTGCGCTTTGATGATGGCCTGGACGTGGACCTGCCCGAACCCGAGGTGACAGGTCTTCGATTTACAGAGGTGGGGGCGCCGGTTCAAGAGCGCCTTGGCGCGGATGTGGTCACCACTCGCAAGTATCGATTCACTGGCTCTGAAGGTAGTTATGAGGTGCCGGCCCTCGAGGCTGTCGCCCAGGTGGAAGGGGAGCCTGTCGTCGATGCGTCCGATCCAATCTGGATCGATATGGGCGGGGAAACCCAGGCCCTCGAAGGCTTCGAAGAGATCGCTCCACGGGCGAAGGTGACCCGGCTCTCCGCGGCTTGGTTGGTGGGGATGGTGTGCCTCGGCGTGACCGCCTTGGCCATTCTTGGAGCGATATTCTTGGCGTTTTGGGGGCTGTCCCGGCGTTCTGCCAAGAGCGTGCCCCCCGAGGCACCCGATGTGGTGGCGCTGCGCCGATGGGCGGCCGTGCGCTCAGACCCGTCCCTCGATGATCACGCGAAAGCCGTCGCGATCTCGTCGATCTTCCGGGACTATACCGAAGCCGTCTTGTCCTTTCCCGCAACCGCAGCCACCACCTCCGAGGTGTTGGCGCACTTGGGTCGCCTCGCGCACCTGCCCGATGGCAACGTGGGGCGCGCTCAGCGAATTTTGGATGCGACCGACTACATCAAGTTCGCCGATGGCGACGCCAGAGACACGCTCTTCGAAGAACTCGATGATGCGCTCCGGACCTTTGTTGCCAGCACCCGGCCACGCCAGTGGGAGGCGCCATGACGGACCTCTGGGCGGTGATTCGCACGGTTGGACACGTGGTTGGCGGGCTGGGTCTCTTCCTCTCGGTTTTGAGCTGTTCGGGGCTTCTGGGGACGCCAGAGTGGGGCTTTGCCGCATTCCTTCTGCTGTTGGTGCCCGTCCTGCTCTTGCCGCTTCAGCCACTGATCACAGGGGTAAACCGCTTGGCGGTCGCCGGTTTGGGGCGGTTCCGCCAGAAGCTGTCCTGGCGGCTCCCTCTCGCGTTTTTGCCTGGAGCGCTCTTGCTCGCTGGCTCAGCGCTCTTGGTGGTCGGGTTGGCCCGTCCCATGGAAGTAGAGCGCCGAATCGAGCGGACCAGCGACGGACTCGACATCCTCTTGGCCATCGACACCTCTTGCTCGATGGAGGCTACGGACCTGTCGACGGGCCGGCGCCCGGTGTCCCGCCTCGAAGTCGCCAAGGGCGTCGTGGCCGAGTTTATCGCTGGCCGAGACGAGGACCGGATCGGCGTTGTGGTGTTCGGCGAGGAGGCGTTCACTCATGTGCCGCTGACCCTCGACCACGCCACGCTGCTCGATGTGATGGAGCAGGTGCAGATCGGGGTGGCCGGCGCTCGGGGCACGGCGATTGGAACGGCGATCGCGGTCAGCGCTCGTCGGCTGGAGCAGGTCGACAATCCAGAACGCATCGTCATCCTGCTGACGGATGGGCAAAACAACGCCGGCCGCCACGCACCGCTCGAAGCCGCTGAGGCCGCCTCTGCGTTGGGCATTCGCATCTACACTATCGGTGTGGGCGGGCGCCCAGCCGGCCTCGGTGGGCTCTTCGTCGGCGGGGGGGACGGCCTCGATGAGCGCACCTTGACCGCCATTGCCGAAAAGACGGGCGGTTCCTTCTTCCGAGCCACCTCGGCGGACTCACTTCGGCGGGTCTACGACACGATCAACCAGCTCGAACGCTCTCCAGCCGAGGTGGAAGAGGATGTAGAACCTCATGATTGGTATCGCTACGCCGTCGGACCCGGGCTGCTGCTGCTCTTTTTGCACATCTTGCTGATCACCATTGGCCTGCGGCGGTGGCCATGACCTCGATCGCCACCTACCTCTTCGAAACGGAGTCGGAGAACGGCATTTTCGCAGCACCTGGCTACCTGTGGCTGCTGCTATTGGTCCCATTGTTGGCGTTGTTGATGTGGGGCATGGGGCACCTGCACAACAAGCGCCTGTCTCGCCTGTTTCGCGGAGATCTCAAAGATCGCGTGCGACCTCGGTCGGTGCGGACTCGCCGGACCGTGCGCGACGTGCTGTTGCTCTCGGCGCTCACGCTGGGGATCTTGGCGATTTCAGGCCCCCGATTCGACAAACAGGTGCAGCTCATCAAGGCCAGAGGCGTGGATTTGGTGCTGGTCGTGGACCTGTCGCGGTCCATGGACGCCGCCGATGTAGACCCATCTCGATTGGAGCGCGTTCGACGGGAAATCAGCGATCTCCTAGAACTCTTGGAGCAAGACAGAGTCGGATTGGTCATCTTCGCCGGTGGCGCGTACGCTCGGATGCCCTTGTCCGAGGACCACCAGGCGCTCAAGATGTTGGTGGATGAGATGAGCACTCGAGATTTTCAGGCACAAGGAAGCGCCATGGGCGAAGCCATCACAGTGGCCGCTGACTTGCTCACCCGCGACGAGACATCGCGGGCCGGCAAGGCCGCGATCTTGTTCTCGGATGGGGAAGTGCACGATCCCGCGAGCGCGCTGAGTGCGGCGGAAGAAGCCAGGAATCGCGGAGTTCGCTTGTTTACAATGGGCGTGGGTGAGGCGCCCGCCCCCATCCCGCTGGGCCAAGGCCTCTGGCAGGAAGACGCCAGCGGCCGACGGGTGCTCACGGCCCCTTCACCGGACCTCCTCAAGGAGATCGCCCGTATTGGCGGCGGTGGATATCATAGCTCACAGCCATCTAATGCCGATGTGAGGCGCCTATACCGCGAGCAGGTTCGCAGCCTGTTGGAGG
>JBGCER010000376.1:0-3043 GCA_045106515.1 Myxococcota bacterium | reverse complement strand
GCCCCGATCCCGCGGGCATCATCGAGCGACATGGTCGCTATTTCAGCAATTTTGGAGATCCGAAGGCGCTGATCTCCTTAGGTCAGTACGGCGGTACAGAGCGGCACCGCAGCCTGAATCGGGAGTTGGACAACCTCTTGTCAGCGCTCCGACGGGCGACCGACGGAGCGACCGCCGCAGCCGCCGCCCTGGCCGCGTGGGCGATCTTCATCAAGCGGGGACCCTTCAGCGCGGGGCTGCAGACACTGCAACTCGCCCTCGAACACCCCGACGTGCCCCCACTGCGTCAGGTCGACCTGTTGCGGGCCATCGCCATCGCCCACCAGAGGATGGGCGCCCTGGACCTTGGCACCGAGCACTGCGTGCGTGCGCTCGAGCTCGCGGAACCGCTCCGGGACGAGCTCCGCCTCGCGCAGGTACTGAACACGACCGGCGTATTGACGCGTCAGCGGGGCCAACTTCCGGAAGCCTTGGCGCTCTGTGAGCGTTCGCTCGCTTTGTGCACCTCACCAGACCACCGGCATCAGCGGTGCATCACCCTGGCCAACCGAGCCGTCCTCCTCCAGACAATGGGCCGAGTCCCCGAGTCCGAGGCCGCATCTCGCGAGGCTCTCGAATTGTCTAGGGGAGAGGGCAATGAACGCCAAGTAGGGCTGATCTTGGGGAACCTCGGCGTGCTAGCGGGGCTTCAAGGCCGCATGGACGAGGCCGGGGTGCAATTCGCCGAAGCGCTCGTCATCGCCCAGCGCATCGAGGCTCGGCGAACCGAGACCTTCTTACTGATCAACCTGGGGATCGTCGCGAGTCGCCAGGGTCGACACCAAGACGCCGTGACGCGGTTCGACGCGGCATACGACATGACAAAAATTATGGGCGAACGCGGACAACAAGCCGCATCTCTGGGATACCTCGCCGAGGCGCTGACCGACCAGGGGCGCACAGATCACGCAAAAGAAACGTTTGAACGCCTACTTATACTCGCAGAGCAGCTCGGAAACCCAAGGCGGCAAGGAGCAGCCCACGGGGGCCTCGGCATCCTCAATCGCCTCATGGGGCGTCTAGACACGGCCCAGCACCATCTCAATCAGGCGATTCACTTCCACGAAAAGGCGGGCATGACACCCCGTATTCCGATGTGGCACCTGCAGATGGCACTCGTGGAGATCGCACGGGGTGACCTGCAGAAAGCGACCGTGGAGCTGGCCACCGCGACGCAGGGGGCGGCCCCGTTTCCGCCGGTGGCCGCGGAGGTCTGGCTGGGCCAAGCGCGACTCCAGCTCGCCAAGGCCGACTTCGAAGCCGCCCACGCCGCGGTGGCCCGGGCCCGGACGATCGGGGTGCAGGAGCGAACTCGCGCCTTGCTCTACGCCGTACAGGCCGCGATTTTCGACGCGGAGGGACACGATGGCGCGTGCACCCAGGCCGTGGCGGCGGCGCTAGAGAACCCGGCGTGGACGAGCGAAGGGACCGAGGTGGCGGCGATGATCGCGGCGCTAACGCCGTAAGTTGGGCCGGCGTCGGAACGCGATCGGCAGGACCAGAAGGCCCCAGAGCACAGTCGGCGGCCCACCCAGAGCGGAGCAGGCCGAGGACTCCCGAGGCGCGTCCTGTCCGTCGCAGTCCTGGTCGACGGCGTCGCCGGGGATGTCGAAGGCGCCCGGGTATCGGTGCGGCGCCAGGTCGTCGCAGTCGACCTCGACGCCCGTAGCGGCCGACTCCGTGACGTCATCGCAGTCCGCGTCGACGCTGATCTGGGTCTCATCCAATGCCGGGAACCCATCGCCATCCACGTCAACGAGGCAGATTTCACTCCCATCGCAGTCCGCGTCGATCTCGTCTGCAACGGTCTCGTCGGCGCCGGGATGAATCGCCGCGTCCCCGTCATCGCAGTCCATGACGTCGCTTGGCTTGGAGGCTTCTCCGGCGTCATCACAGTCCAGGTCGCCAGATAGCGTCCACCCCGCACGGGTGAATCCATCCGAGTCTGCGTCCGTGTAGCAAAGCTCGGCGCCATCACAGTCTTCATCCCGCCCATTGGCCGGCACTTCCACCGCGCCAGGAAAGACGCTCACGAGGCGGTCATCGCAGTCGCCGGCCCAAGCGCCCGCAGTGACTTCAGGGGCGTCTGCGCAGTCGGCATCTTCGGACACGCGGGTCTCGTCACCCCTCCACCCGTCTCCATCTAGGTCCACGTAGCACAGCTCCAGCCCGTCACAGTTGGAGTCCACCTCGTCGCCGATGCGCTCGGTAGCGCCAGGAAAGATGGTGGAGTCCTGATCGTCGCAGTCATCGAGGGCCGCATCGGCTCCCGCCTCACCGAAATCATCGCAATCGAGATCCGCAGAGATCGCGGGTTCCTTGCCGACAGCAACACCGTCATTATCGGCGTCTACATAGCACAATTCCATCCCGTCACAGTTAGCATCTACCCCGTCACCCACCCCTTCATGGACGCCAGGGTTCATCAACCCGTCGCTGTCATCACAATCACCGTTCCGAATCGAAGGGCTCGCCTCGCCGCGACCATCGCACGTTAAGTTCGACGACGGCGCCGTCAGCTCCGTGCGCCACCCATCTTCGTCCGCGTCCACGTAGCAGAGCTCTTCGCCATCACAGTCTTGGTCGACCCCGTCTCCAACCACTTCGGCAGCGCCCGGAAAGACGTTGGCGTCCCCGTCATCGCAGTCACCCAGCGGAAGCCCGACTGGGGCGAACCCGAACAAGGTGCAGGTGACGTCGTAGCTCTCGCCGGTGTCGTTGTTTAGCCGGTAGCCATCGCCGTCATCGTCGATGTAGCACGTCTCTTTTCCGTCGCAGTCTTGGTCCTGTCCATCGGCGATGCCGTCCGTCGCGCCCGGATAGACCGTCGCGTCGGTGTCGTCACAGTCGTGGTCAGTGTCGAAGCCATCTCCATCGCTGTCGACGCTGTCCCCACACTGGGTCGAATAGTGGATGAACACGTCGTCGCCATCGCTCAACACCAGGTCGTCGCAGCCATCGCCATCCAAGTCTCCGGCGTCGCCCACGTAGTTGACGGCGAGCC
>JBGCER010000375.1:0-4286 GCA_045106515.1 Myxococcota bacterium | reverse complement strand
CTCGGTCGCGCTCAACATCGCGGAGGGCATCGCCAGAGGCCGACGGGCGAGTGCGGCCGGACGCAACCACCTGAGCATCGCGGTGGGGTCTGCCGCTGAGGCGTGCGCAGTCTTGGACTTGGTCCACCTCGAAGGCGGGGCCGAGGTCCAAGAGAAGCTGCGGCGAGTCGGGATCATGCTGCTGAGGCTAGGCGGAGGGTAGGGCCTTTCGCCCGGCGGGCCGGCCGTTCCACCGATCTTGATTCACCTCACGGCGTATGAGGAGCGCCCTAGGCCGTCGATGGGCTTTTCGACGCATCGACAGGTCTCGCCAGGTAGTCCAGCACCGCCGCGATGAAGGGCTCGGGGTGCTCGCGATGCAAGAAGTGGCCGCCGGGCAGCATGGCGACCTCGCAGGGGGCGTTCACCCGCTCCTTGCTTCGTTCGAAGTCTACGGTCGTGGCGACCCCATCGGTGAGCCCTCCGATGATCAGCGTGGGCACGGAGACCCCGCCTCGAAATGGCCACCGGCCTAGCCGTCGATAGTAGCCCAGAGCAGAGCGGAGACACCCAGGGTGAGAATAGGCATTTTTTGCCGATTCAAACTCTGATTCGGGCCAGTCGAAGCCCGGCGACCACCGCTCGTACATCGTCCGGATCTTGGCGAAGTCGTTCCGGGCGAAACGACGTTCTGCCCCGGGCAATTTGTTGGCGGCGAAGTGTCGCACGCCCCAGAGCGTCTTGAGCGTGGGCTTGACCGACGCCGGGTGCGGAATGGCCACGGGAATGAGCCGAGAGATGCGCTCCGGGGCCAAGTGTGCGGCACCCCACACGGCGGATGCACCCCAGTCGTGTCCGATGAGAATGGCGCGCTCTTCGCCGAGGGCCGGGATCAGATCGACCAGATCTTGCGAGATGTCATGGGCCGAAAAGGCGTCGCCTTCCGGTTGTTGTGATGGGGCGATACCGCGGCCAAACGGCCGAACTACGCGGTAGCCAGCCTCTACCAGGGCCGGGCTGACCGCGTCCCAGGTGTGGGCCGTGTCCGGAAAGCCGTGTTGCAGGAGGACCAGGGGGCCCTCGCCGTCATCGAGCACGGCGTGGTCCAGGCCGTTGGCCCGTACGACCCGCCAGCCGGTCTCGGGTTGATGAGTGCGGCTCATCGCCTAGTTCTGCAGCTCGCGGGCGATCCGCGGCTCGACCTCGGGCACTTCGTCGAGCATGCGCTCCACCAAGTCATCGGCGGTGAGGCCGTCCGCCTCGGCGTCGAAGTTGAGCCCGATCCGGTGGCGAAGGGCGGGCATGGCCGCCTTGCGGATGTCTTTGAGGCTCGCGTGCAGGCGGCCGTCCATGAGGGCGTAGACCCGGCCTGCCAAGATCAACGTCTGGCCACCGCGGGGCGAGGCGCCGTAGCGCACGTACTGCCGTGCTGTGGGCGTACTGTGGGGGCCGTCGGCGTGGGTGCCGAGCACCAAGCGCATGGCGTAGCGGACGATCTCGGGTGCGACGGGCACTTCGCGCACGATGCGCCGCAGCTCGATGAGCTCCTCGGGAGTCAGGACCGCGGATGCCTCGATGCTGTGGTTTCCTGTGGTGCGATCGATGATCTCCACCAGCTCTTCCAACGTGGGAAAGGGTACGTTGATCTTGAAGAAGAAGCGGTCGGGCTGGGCTTCGGGCAGCGGGTCCGTGCCCTCTTGCTCCAGGGGGTTCGGGGTGGCCAGAACGAAGAAGGGCTGAGGCAGCATTCTGCGCTTTCCGCTCACCGTCACCTGACGCTCTTGCATGGCTTCGAGCATGGCGGACTGGGTCTTTGGAGTGGCGCGGTTGATCTCGTCGGCCAGGAGAATCTGCGTGAACACCGGACCTTGGCGGAACACAAGGGCGCGACCGTTCTCGGACTCTTCGAGCAGGTGCGTGCCGATGATGTCTGCGGGCATCAGGTCGGGGGTGAACTGGATCCTTCGGAACTCCAGATGCAAGCACTGGGCGAGCGTGCGCACGAGCAGTGTCTTGCCCAGCCCAGGCACGCCTTCGAGCAGCACGTGACCATCGGCGACCAAGCAGGCGATGACGCCGTCGACAACGTCTTGCTGTCCGACGAGCACACGGCCCACTTCGGCGCGGAGCCGTTGAATCCGGTCCGCGAAATAAGAGAGCTCACGCTCCATTTGGGTCACTCCATAGTGTCGAAGTAGTCTTTGACGGCTGCACGATAGCCCGGAGGCACACGTTCATTGGCGAGGGCTTCGTCGGCCGCGTCGACGTACTTGTCGGGCACGTCGAGCAGGCGCACGGTCGAGGTCTCATCGCCGTCGGTGCGGCGCGTAGGCAAGCTGTCGATGTGGCCCGATTCATCGATCTGGCCTTCAACCTTGGTGATCAGGCTTTCCGTATCATCCATTCGCACGGGGTCGTAGAAGGATTCGAAGTCATCGACCACGGTGCCTTCGGTGCGGTCGGTGATTCGGTTCTTGTCTTGGTGGCCTCCGGTGGTGTCCGAGGTGCCGGCATCCTCCCAAGTGTGGCCTTGCCCTGCGTTCGAACCACCAGGCTTATCGCTGGCCAGGCCGCCGTCCATGCCTGTGCCGGGCTGACCTTGGCCCTGGCCCTGGCCCTGGCCCTGGCCTTGACCTTGACCCTGGCCTTCTCCCTGCTCCACGCCAGGCTCTCCGCCCAGGCGCTGCTTGCTGCCCTCGAGGGCGCCGTTGAGCTCCTGGGACTTTTTGAGCTTGTCCTGGTCGGACTTGAGGCGCTTGGCCAAGCCGTCCTGGTCGCCCAACTGCTTGGCGAGTTCTTCGAGCCGCTCTTTGGCCGACTTTCCATCGCCGTTGGGATCGCCCTCTTGGCCTTCGCCCTCCTGGCCCTCGCCTTGGGCCCCGAGCGTTTCGCCCGCTTGTTTTAGGCCTTCACCCAGCTCTTTTAGGTCCTTGTTCCCGGCGCCTTGCATGGCCTCACCGGCGCGCTCCAGGGCCTCGCCGAGCTTCTTCTGCTCCTCGGCCGAGGCGCCGTCGAGCTGCTCCATCAGGTCCTTGATCGCCTCTTCTGCGCCCTTGGTGTCCTGCTCTTCCAGGGCATCGGCGAGCTGCTCCAGGGCGTCTTCGGTCTCGCCTTCGGTCTGGTTCTCGCGCAGGGCATCAGAGGCTTCTTCGAGGGCTTTGGCGTCTTCGTTGGCGCCCTCTTCCAGCTCTTTCTCCCAGTCTGCGAGCTGCTCTTGCAGGTCTTCGATGCGCTCGCGGGCTTCGGCCTCGGTGAGGGCTTCGTCGTTGAGGTCCTCGCGCAGCTGGTCCAGCTTGTCTTGGAGATCGTCGGGCAGCGTCTCGGCGAGCTCTTCGTCGAGCTCTTCCAAGGCTTCTTCGAGGCGTTCGGCCTCTTCTTCGACCGGGGAGACGTCGGTGTCGTCCTCGCCGGCCACGGCCCCCGGTCGCTGGGGGATCAGCAAGAGGAGCGCCGCGAGGACGGCCACGACAGGGACGGTCCAGGAGTAGCGCGGTGGACCGGCTCGAAGGCCGTTCGATAGCGCTGGAAGCTGGGCGACTCGCTGTTCGAGGTCTTGCTGCACCGCGCTATCCGCTTTTCCCTGCTCTTCGAGGTGCAGGAGCGTCACCAAGACTTCGTCGGTACCCAGCGCGCGGTCCACCAGCATGGCGAGCTCGCGCTCACCGAGCACCGGTCGGGCCCAGCCAATCACGCCGCCGATGGCGGGACCGATGAGGGCCACGCCCAGCGCGATGGTCCATGCCGGCACTGCCGCGAAGGGCCACCAAAGGCGGGAAACGCCAAGAATGACGGCTGCGACGCCGATGCCGAACCAGCCGCCGATCATAAGGGCGCGCATCAGGTTCCGACGGCGGATCCGGCTGCGGGCGGCTGCGATAAGGCGTTGGGGACTGGACAAGAACGCTCCCTACCCAACTCCCCTACCGGCGGGATGGGCCTGTGTCGAGGGAGGCTCCGTGGGCGGTCGATGCGCGTGCCTGAGCGGTCTCACCGGCCCGCGAGCTGGTCCAAGATCTGCTGACGTTTGTCCGGGTCGGACTGGCTCAGTCGTCCCGCGATGATGATTCCGATGGGCACGCGATCACCCATGATTCGCGCCCGTGGCAGGGACCATTCGAATCGATCCAGGCGGCACACCGAGAACATCTTGTCGATGCGGCGGTTCGGGGGAAGGGCGGCCATACCGGCCAGACTATCGATGCCACCGGGGCAGCCTGCGGTCCAGACCTCGGGATGTTTCTGCACATAGCCCGTGAGCATGGATGCTCTTTGGGGGGGAGGACCCTCCAGCAGGGCGGGCAGGGAGG
>JBGCER010000374.1:0-12706 GCA_045106515.1 Myxococcota bacterium | reverse complement strand
CACGCAGGATGTGGCCCGGCAGCACCCGCTCGGGGCAGTGGGCGACGCGCACCAACCCCTCGAGCTCGGGCCGCTGCGACCACAGCCGCGCCGCCACCCGCTCGGTGGTACCCGGAGGCGAGGTGGACTCCAAAATCACTAGGTTGCCCGCCGCCACATGGGGGGCAAGGGCGTCGGTGGCCGAGTCCACATAGGACAGGTCCGGCACATGCCCTTCCGAAAAGGGAGTCGGCACCGCGATGATGAACACATCGGCTGGCGCGGGCTCCAGGGAAGCCACCAAGTTGCCAGAGGACACCGCCGCGCGAACCAGAACGTCCAGGTCCGGCTCCACGATGTGAATACTGCCCTGGTTGATGATGTCGACCACGTGAGCGGAGACGTCCACCCCGCGGACCTGAAAGCCCTTCGTGGCGAGTAGACTAGACGTTGGAAGTCCAATATACCCGAGTCCCATCACACAAATACTCTGCGCGGTCATATCGCTCCTGACGCGGCTAGGCCGCGGCCCCGTATCGGGATCTCTCGTTCACGGCTTCCTCTTCGGCGGAGGCGAGGTAGCCTTGGGGCATGAGCGAAAACGTACCGATCCCGCCGCCGCTGCACCAACCTCCACCCGCACCACCGCCAGAGGCGCTGCTCGCCGACGGACTGTACA
The DNA here is from genome assembly GCA_045106515.1 of Myxococcota bacterium. Classification (GTDB taxonomy): domain Bacteria; phylum Myxococcota_A; class UBA796; order UBA796; genus REDI01. Next base: position 12,048 of record JBGCER010000374.1, on the reverse strand, counting down.
AAGTTCGACGGCCCGCGCTGTTGCTGATGGCCAGCGCCGTGCTGAACGCGCTGATCTTCCTACTCATCACCATTGGAGCCTTGGGACTTGGGGTCTGGGCATATCTCGCCGCGAATTCACCCGACGCCACCGTCGCGCTGATCCTGGCAGCCATCGTCGCGATTCCGCACCTTGTGGCGTTGGCACTAGAGATGCTCGTAGCCTACGGCGCTCTGCGACTGCTCAGGACCCAGGGCTACAACTGGGCGATTGCCGCCCCAATTTTGCATCTCATCATCGCGATCATTCACAGCATGGTCCTGTTTTTCATCATCAACGTATTGTCGTGTGTGGTCGTTCCCTTCGAAGCAGGTCTGGCGCTGACCAGCACCATTATGTGCTTCATCGCCCTCCAGGACCCCCGCGTACGCTTGGCATTTAAGGCCGTTGAGGAAGACCCAAGCTTGTTCGGCCTGCTTCAGGCCAGTCGCGACTAGGCCCGCTCCGTCACTCCGCGCCGGACCAAGAGCCCAGGACGGGTCCCGCCGCAGCGCCCCCGGCCAGCGGCTGGCGAAACTCGCCGCGCCGATCGTCTTCATCGAGCCAGGCCCACACCCATACGGGCAGGGCGGGATCGAGGTCCTCCGCCCAATCCGGCGGCACATCCGAGGCTTGTACCTCGCCGATGAACACAACCGTCAGCCCCCCCAAAAGCCCCGCCGCCCGAACCTCTCCCGCCACCGATAGGCTCTGGTCTCCGGAGGCGAGCTCCAGCAGGGCTGGCACCTGCACTCGGTCCTCACACCACAGAGGAGGCGCGTCAACCGGTGCTTCTTCCTGCGCACTCGCCAGGATGAATGCGCTCAACCCGCCCACCCAGCTGGGCTCCACATCGAGCTCGGCCCCCGTGGCGAGCCGGGCCTCGTGGGGGCGCCCCGCGAGCACCCGCACGCCATTGGCGGTGATTCCGAGCTGAGTCCGCTCCGTGCCGGAGATGGGATCGATCAGCTCGACACACGGCCCCGCGGGATCGTCTGGGCCGGGGTCGGCGGGGGTTCCACACGACAGCAACAGTAGTAGGGAGGCGACACGCACACCTCACAGTGTCCTGTCCGCCGGTCCCGAGCAAGTGGGCAGGAGCCCGCTCAGGCGGTACCCTGCGTTTCATGGCAGACCGCTACATCGCTGTGGCCGGCAATATCGGCGTCGGAAAGTCCTCACTCGTGACCTACCTGGCCGAGCACTACGGGCTCACGCCGGTCTATGAGCCCTTCGCGGCCAATCCCTACCTCGACGACTTCTACGGCGACATGAAATCCTGGGCGTTCCACAGTCAGATGTGGTTCTTGTCCCATAAATATCGCGTGCACAAGGAGCTCGAACGGTCCGGCGGCACTCTGGTGCAGGACCGGACGATCTACGAAGACGCCGAGATCTTCGCCGCCTATCTGCACCGATCTCGCCGCATGAGCACCCGAGACTGGCAGACGTACGAAGAGCTCTATTCCGCAATGAAAGCGGCTCTTCAGCCTCCCGACGTCATGATCTACCTGCGGTGCAGCGTACGGGCCATCCGACGTCGGGTCAAGGTCCGCGGCCGGGCCGCCGAGCAGGATATTCCGGTTCGATACCTGCGTACTCTCAACCAGCTCTACGAGGATTGGATCGAAGACTGGGACCGATGTCCGGTGCTGACCTGGGACAGCGAGTCTCAGGACTACCTGACCGACTTGGTCGATCAGATCGCCTTTCACAAGGCCATCGAGGCGCACCTATGATGCGCGCCATCCTGGCTCTTGTGCTTCTTCTTGGCTCCACGGTCGCGCGAGCGCAAGACGACGCGGCTCCCCTGATCGTGGCGATCCTTCCACTCGACGGCGCCCCAGGCACGTCTTCCCGCGACATGAAGGTCTTCGTCCGTGGCCTCGCAGACGCCATCGGCAGGGACGGCCGCGTCGTCGTGGTCAGCGGCGATGCACTGGTGGACAGGCTCACCGAAGGCAAAGCCGCCCAGCTTCTCGAAGCCCGAGACGCGTTTACGGAAGGGCAGCTGCTGCTCTCCGAGGGCGACCCGGACATTGGTCTTGCGTTCCTCGCCGAGTCCGTCGCCGGTCATCGTCGGGCCGGATCGGCCGTCGTGCGGCGCGAAGAGATGGCCGATGCGGCCTTTATTCTGGCAAAAGCGCTGCTGGCGGTGGGCGATGAGGACGGGGCCAAGGCGGCCCTCACCGACGCCATCAGACTACTTCCTGACTATTTGGATACCCAGAACGAAGCGGCAGATCCGGTACTTCGAGGCCTGGCGCTGGGCGTCGAAGCGGACCTGCTCAAGAAGCCACCCCGCCGCCTGTCCGCCGCCGGTGCTGCCGCCCTCGCGAGCGACCTTCAGGTCGACCGGGTCATCCACGGCTTCGTCGTGGCTGACGGCAACTTATCCATCTCCATCTTCCACAAAGACCAGGTACAAGAGACTCTTCGGGCGGCGCCATCGGCGCTCACTCTGCGCTTGGGTGATCCTTTGTACGGCGCCCTCGGCGCCCCATTGGTCGACGCCGCGCTCGGGGTCGCCCCACCGGTAGTCACGCCAATCCCCCCCGTGGCCCCCATCGCCGTTCCCCCATCAGTACCCCCCGTGCCACGCTCTGGCCGGGCGGGACGCGTGGCGCTCGGGCTGCTCATCGGCGCCGTGGCAGTCGGCGCGGCGACCGGCGGGACCCTCTACGCCGTACAGCGGCGCGGCGGTCCAACCGAAGCGTGGCAGCTCGACATCGTTCGAGTGCAGTGACGTAGCGCCGCTTCTCCGTATCGATTCGCCTCTGGATCGGCCCCGCCCAGGTGGTACACTTCCTTGACGTGCAGGGAACTCAGGGACTATTGGGCGGACCGGGTCCACCTACGTTGTGGTGTACCCACGCCCCGTCTGGGCGCTATCTGTGAGGGTTTGTATGAAGGTGATTTGCGACAACTGCGGGGCAATGTACAAAATCCCGGATGAAAAACTCATCAAGCCGGTGAACAAGGCCACCTGCCGCCAGTGCAGCCACCGCATGCTCATCCCTCGACCTCGCCGCGGCGCCGACCCCGACGAGCGCACCTTGGTCACCGCGGTGCCGCCCACGCCGGGAGCCGCGCCAATGCGCGCCGCCGACTCCGGCCCGCCCACGACCCCCATCCACGAGCCTGAAGAGCTCACCGCGCCCACCGGTGGCCGGATGACCGATGAGACCAAGTGGGTCCGAAACGACATGGCTGCCGCCATCTCCCAGAGCTCCGGATCGGCCCAGGTCTCCATGCACGCCGGCCGCCCATCCAACGCGGCAACCGAGCGAGTCCCGGCGCACACCGGACCGGCCACGCCCCCCTCGGCTGTGATTCCACAGCTTCGCGGCCAAGCCCCCTCGTCCGACCCCAGGGCCCACACCCGCGACGCCTTGCGCCGCGCGGCGTCCATCCACGATGAAGTGGCGACCCAGGTCGGTCCAGACCCCACTCTGACCATCCCCCCTCGCGACGAGCCGGCCCAAGCGCCCCCATCCCGAGAGAGCTCCGCGGCGGCCGCCGCAGCGCCCGCCCACGATCCCCGCGGAGACATGGGCTTGGCCTTGTTTGGCGTGACGGTCGCCCTGCTCGGCGTCATCATTCTGGGCATCTCCAGCGTCATCGATGCGTCCGGAAACTACGGCTTGATCCTGGGTGCTTCCTTCCTCGGCATGCTGTTCGCAGTCGGCGGAACCGTCGGCGCCTTCCTGGTTCTCATGACCAGTGGCCGAGGCCGCAAGCCCGCGTGGCGAGTCGCGTCGGTGCTGCTGGCCGGCTTGGCGGCCTTGTTGGTCGCGGGCCTGCCCGCCCTGGCCAGGGTCGGCTACGACACCGTCAATGGCGGCTTCAATGCCTTCGACTCCGGCTTTGGCGACATGATCGCGCTGGCCGGAACCACGCCCGGTACGCAGCCCACGCCCCCACCGGCTCTGGGGGAAGTGCCCCCTCCTAACGACACCGCCGTCGCGCCCGCCACCGACCCAAGCGGCACGGCCACCGACGCGGACGCTGGCGGTGAAGCGGCAGACCCTGAAGGCACCACCGAACCCGATCCCGACCCCATCGGCAGCGCCGACCCGGATCCGGTCGACCGCCCGACCACCACGACGACTCGGCCGCGCACTCAGCGGACCAGCACCACCACTCGCTCTCCGCGCACCCAGCCCACAGCCACCACCACCACGCGCGTGAAGGAACCGGAGCTCACCGACGCCGAGGAGCGCGACCTTCCCGACGACCTGATGTCTGGCGGCACAAGCAGCGGCACCTCTGCGGCCAGCAGCGCACTGCCCAAGTCCCCGCCGCTCAAGGCCATCGACCTCATGGTCAAGAGCAACGTCGGCGTGAAGAAGTGCTTCTTCGACTATCAGCGCGCCGAAGGCTCCTTGCCCAAGCGTGTCGATGTGCGCTTCACGATCAAAGCGAGCGGAAACGCCACCAGCATTGGAACGACCCAAGGCAAGCTCAAGGGCTCCGACCTAGAAAGCTGCTTGATCCGCTCGATCCGCTCGATCAACTTCCCGCCCTCACAAGAGGGTACGACGTTGACCTTCCCATTCGTCTTCGGCTGATCGCGCGATTCAGGTGACGTACCTGTGGCGGGCCCTGTCCGGGGTCCCCCATTGCCGTTATCCGGCCGCCTCCTACAGACCGAGGACGGCATGGAGTTCCGAAACGTCGCCATCATCGCCCACGTCGATCATGGCAAAACCACGCTTGTCGACGGACTGCTCAAGCAGACGCACACCTTCCAGGCCCACGAAGCGGTTCAGGATCGTGTGATGGACTCCGGCGATCTCGAGCGCGAGCGCGGGATCACGATCACGGCCAAGAACACCGCAGTCTACTTCGGTGAGACCAAGATCAACATCGTCGACACCCCTGGACACGCCGACTTCGGCGGCGAAGTCGAGCGGGTCTTGTCCATGGTCGACGGTGCCTTGCTGCTGGTCGACGCCAGCGAGGGCTGCCTGCCACAGACCCGATACGTGTTGGGCAAGGCCATGGCCGCCAACCTGACGGTCATCGTGGTCATCAACAAGATCGACCGGCCCGACGCACGGACCGAGGCCGTCCTCGAAGAGGTCTACGACCTGTTCATCGACCTGGACGCCGAAGAGGACCAGCTCGACTTCCCCGTGCTCTACGCGTGTGCCCGTGACGGGTACGCACTGCACGAGCTCGGCGACGACTCCGACAACCTCATCCCACTGCTGGAGACCATCGTCAAGCACGTGCCGCCGCCCTCGGACACCGACGACGGTGACACCCGGTTGCTCGTGACGAACCTGGACTACGACAAGTACGTGGGCCGGCTCTGCCTCGGCCGCTTGCGCGGCGGTCCCCTCAAGAAGAACGAGACCGCGCGCTGGTTCGGCGAAGACATCGAAAAGATGGTTCGCCCGCAGCTTATTTACGCATGGCGTGGTCTCAAGCGCCACGAGGTCGACATCGCCCAGCCCGGCGACATCATCGCCATCGCCGGCATCCCCCAGATCACCGTTGGCGACACCGTGGCCACCGGCGAAAACGCCAAGGCCATGGAGCGCATCCTCGTCGATGAGCCCACCATCGGCATGAGCTTCAGCATCAACTCCAGCCCCCTGTCGGGCCGTGAGGGCAAGTACCTCACCAGCCGTCAGATCGTGGAGCGCCTCGACCGCGAGCTGCTGTCCAACGTCTCCTTGAAGACCGACGAGGTCGACGGCATCGATGGACTGATGGTGTACGGCCGCGGCGAGCTGCAGCTGGCCATCCTCATCGAGCAGATGCGTCGAGAGGGCTTCGAGCTCACCATCGGTCGCCCCCAGGTCGTCACGAAAGAGATCGACGGCGTGCGGCACGAGCCGTGGGAACGAGCCGAGCTCGACGTGCCCGACGAATCCGTCGGCGCCGTGACCCAGAAAATGGCCGCCCGAAAAGGGCAAATGCTCGACATGCGCGCAGACGGCGGCCGCACCCGCATCGTCTACCGCATCCCCGCCCGGGGGCTCATCGGCTACCGTACAGAGCTGCTGACCGACACCCGTGGCGAAGGCATCTTGAACACCGTCTTCGACGGCTGGGATGCCGAGGCCGGCTACATCCAAGGCCGCCAGAACGGCACCTTGGTCGCAGATCGCACCGGCAAGGCCACGACGTACTCCCTGTACAAGCTGCTGCCTCGCGGAGACCTCTTCGTTCAGCACGCAGACGAAGTCTACGAAGGCATGATCGTCGGGATCAACAAGCGCGGTAACGACCTCAACGTCAACGTGGTTCGCCCCAAGCAGCTCAACAACATCCGCTCCGCGGGTGCCGATGAGAAGCAGATCTTGCCACCGCCCATGGAGCTGACGCTGGAATCCGCGATGGAATTCATCGACGACGATGAGTGCATCGAGGTCACCCCCACGCAGATTCGCCTACGGAAGACGGTTCTCGCTGGCAACATGCGCACGATCGTGCGCGGCGACAAGTCTGAAAAAGGCGCCAAGAAATAGCACTCTAGCTCGCGCTTGACCCCATCTGTCCTCGCCACCGCAACCAGTGGTCGGCGAGGACGAGGCACACCATCGCCTCGACCATCGGTACAGCCCGGGGCAAGACGCACGGGTCATGTCGGCCTTTGGGTCGAATGGTCGTCGCCTCGCCGTCCGTGTTCACCGTGTCCTGCTCTACGAATACGGTGGCCACGGGCTTGAACGCCACTGACAGGGTGATGGGCATGCCATTGCTGATGCCCCCTTGGACGCCGCCCGAGTGATTCGTTCGGGTCTGAACACCGCCCTGCCCATCGGGTTCGAAGGCGTCATTGTGCTGGGTGCCGGTGAGAAGCGTGCCCGAAAACCCGCTTCCAATCTCAAATCCTTTGCTGGCAGGCAAGCTCATTAGAGCCTTGGCCAGGTCGGCTTCGAGCTTATCGAAGACCGGGGCGCCGAGTCCCGCCGGAACCCCACGCACCACGCACCGAACCACTCCGCCGACGGTATCACCGCGCTTGCGGACTTCTCGGATCCGGGCCTCCATCTTCGCCGCCGCGTCGCCGTCTGGGCACCGCACCTCATGGGCATCGACCGCTGCGCGATCCACGGCAGCCCAGTCCACCACGCTGCCGATGTCTTGCACTCGGTCCACCCACGCCACAACCTCGACCGGCCCGAGGGAGTGAAGCACCTGTCGAGCCACCGCTCCCGCCGCCACCCGGCCCGCCGTCTCCCGCGCCGAGGCTCGGCCTCCACCGGCCCACGCTCGAATTCCATAGCGGGCATCGTAGGTGTAGTCCGCGTGAGACGGACGATAGCGGTCGCGGAACGTCGCATAGGCTTCCGGGCGCGCATCGGTATTGCGCACCATCATGGCCAGGGCGGTGCCGAGGGTGCGGCCCTCGAACGTGCCGGACAGCACCTCGACGTGATCCCGTTCGGTACGGGGAGAGGTGAGCGCGCTATGGCCGGGCCGGCGGCGGTTCATCTCGGCCTGAACCGCCTGTAGATCTAGAAAAAGCCCGGGGGGGCAGCCCTCTATTACGCACCCCACCCCGCCGCCGTGGCTCTCGCCAAAGGTGGTGACGGTAAAGAGCCGGCCGAAGATTGAGCCCAAGCGGACCTCCTATGTAGCCGTATGGTCCGAACCGCCTCGGAGCACGCGGAGGCAGAGCTGCCGAACATGTGCCACAATCCAGGCGCTCTTTCACCTGTGCTGAAGCGAGGCTCCACATGAAAAAGACGATCCTATACGTTCTCGGCGGCGGCGTCGCCCTTCTCGCCTTGGTCGCCGGCGGCGTGGCATTCATGGCGAGCCAAGAGCCCGAGACCATTACGGTCAAGCGCTCGACCCTCATCTCTGCCGGCTCCATCGACGTGCACCCCCTGCTCAATGACTACAACGCCTTCGTGGAGTGGAACCCGTGGAGCAAGAGGGACCCGAACATCGTCAAGACGCTCTCCGACCCGCCCACTGGCGTGGGGGCGACCTATGAGTGGAGCGGCAATGACGAAGTCGGCAAGGGCAAAATGGAGACCCTCACCGTCTCGGATTCGAAGATCACCCAGCGCTTGATGTTCATGGAGCCCATGGAGTCGGAGGCCGAGGTCGCCTTCGACATCGTTCCCCAGGGTGCGGACACCGAGGTCAGCTGGACCATGACCATGCCCAACAACTTCATGCTCAAGACCATGACGGTCCTCGGCGTGGTGAACATGGACAGCGCCATGGGCCCAGACTTCGAGGAGGGGCTCGGCAGCCTGAAAACCATGGCTGAGGCCAACGCAAAAACCCGCATCGATGCCGAGAAATTGGCCGCTGCGCAAGCGGCCGCTGAGGCCGCCGCCGCCCTCGCAGAGCAGGGCGGAGAAGAGGGGCTCGCCGCCGGGGGCGAAGTCACAATCCCCGAGTAGGAGAGTCGATCCGGCCTTGCCAATGAGGTAGTCGCCTGCTCCATGGACTTGGAACACGACACCCTCGTGGCTCTCGACTGGCCTGTCTGCGTCGAAGCCTTGGCCGAGCGCGCCCGTACGGCGCTCGGAAGCGAGCAGGTGCGCGCCATGGCACCCTTGGCCAGCGCCGAGGAGATCCGACGCTGCCACGACGCCATCGATGAGCTCTTCGCCTTGGAGGCCGAAGGGGAGCACCTGCCCGTAGGGGGCGTCTCGGACGTGCGCAGCTTGGTCCGCGACGCGGCCAAGGCCCGCATGCTCGACGGGTCCGATCTGCGGCTGGTGGGGCTGACCCTCGGCGCGCTCCGAGACCTGGCCTGGTTCACCGCAAGCCACCAAGAGGTCGCTCCCGTCTTGGGCCGGATCGGTTCCGAGATCTTCGTCGATGATGTTGTAGCAGACGAACTCATGATGGCCTTTGAGCCCAGTGGCGAGCTGTCCGAGCGCACCTACCCCGAGCTCGCCGATCTGCGGCGACGCATCGCCGACCTGCACACGTCGATCCGAGAGACCCTCGGCACGCTCTTGCGGTCTGAGACCCTCGAAGACGTGCTGCAAGACGACTACGTCACGCAGCGAAACGACCGATACGTCCTACCGATCAAGGCACACGCCAAACGGTGGGACCTGGGCATCGTCCACGGCACCTCGGGCAGCGGGCAGACCGTCTACATCGAGCCCAACGAGGTCGTGACCCTAAACAATCGTCTGCGACTCGCTGAAGGGGAGTTACTTTCTGCCGAACGGCGGATTTTGACCCAGCTGTCCCGCTTGGTCGGTGAGCAGGCCGAACCCATCGAGCTCGGCCTCGTCGCCACCACCAGGCTGGACCTACACTGCGCTCGCCACGCACTCGCCCGAGACCTGGACGCCACGCGGCCGCAGGTGGGTGAGGGTGGAACCGTCGACATGACCGATGCGCGCCACCCGCTGCTCGTGCTCCGAAAGAGCACGGTGGTGGGCAATGATCTCGCGGTAGGCCAGGAGCGACCCGCCCTCGTCCTGTCCGGTCCCAACGCGGGCGGCAAAACCGTCAGCCTCAAGACCCTCGCGCTTTGCGTTTTGCTCGTCCGCTTCGGGTGCTTCGTGCCGGCGGCGGAAGGGAGCCGGGTCGACCGATTCGACACGGTCCTCGCGGCCATTGGTGATGCGCAGTCCGTCGAAGGCGACCTATCCAGCTTCTCCGGTCATTTATTGGTGTTGTCCACCATGCTCAAGCGGGCCGGGCCCAACACCTTGCTACTGCTCGATGAGATCGCATCTGGCACCGATCCCGCCCAAGGCGCCCCCCTGGCCCAAGCCGTCCTCGAGGCCCTGCTTGACCAGGGACCCCGCCTGGTGGTCACCACACACTTTGCGCGCTTGAAGATCCTACCCGAAACCGATCAACGGTTTAGCGCTTCTGCCGTAGAATATGCCAATGGCCGCCCCACCTACCGTGTGGTGCCGGGCGCCCTCGGCGAGTCACACGCCCTATCCATCGCAACCGAAATGGGCCTTTCTCCCAACATTATTCAACGGGCTCGCGATCTGATGGGCGCGGGGGAGCGCGGGCTCGCAGATACCTTGGCATCCCTGGAGCGAGCGCGCCAAGCGGCCACTCAGGCCCAGAGGGAGGCGGAGGAGCAGACCGCGGCACTGGCCGCGAGGGAACGGTCCGTGCGTGCCAGGGAAGCGGACCTGCAGCGCCGCGTCGACGCCCTCAAGGCCGAGGCGTCCGCCGCCTTTTTGCAGAGGATCGAAAAGGCAGACAAGGCCGTGGCAGCGGTGGTGGCCGACCTACAACGCGACCCCTCTCACGCCAAGATCGCGGCTGGCCGGTCCACACTCAACGCTCTGCGGGGCCTGGTGCCTCAGTCCGATTCGCCCGAACCCATCCCAACGCCGATCTCGGTGGGCGACCGGGTTCGCCTGACGGGCCTTGGCGGTCGCGGCGAGGTCGTGTCGGTTCAGGGGCAGACCGTGCAAGTCAAGACCGGCTCCGTGACGCTCAAAGTGCCCAAGTCCCAGGTAGAACCCGACACGCGGCCGCCGCTGCCGAGCCCGTTCCCAAGCAAGCCAACGAAGAAGAAGACCAAGAAGGCGCCGTCGCGATCCCGCGACGAGCTCCTGGACGTGCTCCGCCTCCCCGGCAACACGGTGGACCTTCGTGGACAGCGGGTCGAAGAGGCGACGGCGTTCACCGAGGCCTTCTTCGACACGGCCCGCCTCCGGGGCCACGACATCGTCTTCGTCCTCCACGGCCACGGCACCGGCGCGTTGAAACAGGCGATCCGAAGGTGGTTGCCTAGCGCCACCGGCGTGGGTGTTTGGGTGCCTGCTGGCACCGAGCAAGGCGGAGACGCCTACACAGTCGTCTGCCTCGACGGATAGACACACCCAGGAGGCGGTGTGCCCACGTTCCACAGCACCACCATCGCGGCTCGACGGAACTGGGATGCGGGGTTGTTCTCCTTGACCCTCAACACCCAGGTCCCGTTCGCGGCGGGCCAGTTTCTCACCCTGTCCCGCGATCCCGATGGCGGACGGCACCGCCGGCGGGCCTACTCGGTGGCCTCAAAGCCCGATGAGCCCCTAGAGTTCCTGATCGTCGAGGTCGAAGGCGGAGCCGTGTCCCCGCTGCTCAGCGACCTGCAACCCGGAGACGCCATCCACGTTTCAGACGCTGGAAAGGGGTTCTTTGTGCCCGCAGACGTTCCGTCGGCCCCGGACTTGTGGCTGATGGCCACCGGCACGGGTGTGGCGCCCTACCGAGCCATGCTGAGGGAGGCTTCACTCTTCGACAGGTTCGAACGCATCATTTTGGTGTATGGCGCTCGGACCAAAGCCCAGCATGCCTACGCCCAAGAGTTCGACGCCCTAGCGCAGGCCAACGCGGGCCGTTTTCAGTGGATCGGCCTCACCAGCCAAGAGCAGGCCACCGCGTCCACGCTGCACGGACGCATGACCACTCGCCTCATCGACGGCCAGCTTGAGGCCCGCGCCAAACGGCCGATCGACCCCAGGCACAGCCAGGTGATGTTGTGCGGGAACCCTTCGATGATCTCTGAGATGCTCGATGGATTGGAGCGGCGCGGCCTGAGTCGAAACAGCCGCCGCCATCCCGGTCAGGTCACGATCGAGAAGTATTGGTGAGCCCAGCCACCCCCGATGAGCCGATCGACCGCTACTCGATGAGCGCATCGATCGTTTTTTGATCGGCGCCGGGAAAGGTGTAGCGCTCAAAGTCATCGGGCCCCGCCCACGCCAGCGCGTGAACACGCAGCGTTCGAGGGCTCTGGTCAATCCGCGTTCGATACACAGCAAGAACAAGGTCATAGCCATCGTACGGGTGCTCGACCTCCATCACGAGTTCGTGAACCGTCGGCGTCACCCCAAGCCGATCGTGCACGCATCGGCTCAGCGCTTGCGCATCGCTCTCCCCGTCGCGCACACGTCCTCCGGGAAACTCCCAGAGCAATGGCAGCACCGCTGTGGGCATGCGCTGAGTGATCAGGTATCGGCCATCTTCGGAGATCTCCGCACTGACGACTCGAACGACCGGTCGGCTACCCATCGTGCCTCCGACGAAGTGGCACGGCCCCGTAACGTGAGCATCGGTTAGGAGGAAGCC